>JBBRKS010000244.1:0-5200 GCA_038231775.1 Rhodobacterales bacterium
ATCAGGCACAGTGCGCCCGGTAAATGCCGTAATCCCCGCCAGCACATGCGCCGCCCTTATCACCGGACCCAACGCCGCTTGCGCGTCATGGTCCAACCCCTCAGGCCCCGCCACATACCGCTCCAGATACAGCCGCAAGGTCGCGCCTTCGGTCCCGGTGCCCGACAGACGCAGCACGATCCGGCTGCCATCCACGAACAAGATCCGCACGCCCTGCTTCAGACTGACCGACCCATCCACCGGGTCGGTATAGGCGAAATCGTCGGCAGCGCTGACCGTCATGCCCTCGATCACCCTTCCCGCCAGACCCGGCAGGCTGGCGCGCAACGCGGCCATAATGGCGTCAGCCTTGACCGTCTCAATCGCCTCAAAATCGTGGCGCGAGTAGTAGTTGCGCCCGAACTTCGCCCAATGGCCCTGCAGGATTTCAGCGACCGTTTCGCCGCGCACCGCCAGAATGTTCAGCCACAACAACACCGCCCAAAGCCCGTCTTTTTCGCGCACATGGTCAGACCCGGTGCCAAACGATTCCTCACCGCAGATCGTCACCCGCCCGGCATCCAGCAGATTACCGAAAAACTTCCAGCCGGTCGGAGTTTCAAACTTTTCAATCCCCAAGGCATCCGCCACCCGGTCCACGGCGGCAGAGGTCGGCATCGACCGCGCCACGCCCTTCAGGCCCGCTGTGTAGCCCTTGGCCAGATGCGCGTTGGCTGCAAGAACGGCCAGCGAGTCCGAGGGCGACACATAAATCCCGCGCCCGACCACCATATTGCGGTCACCGTCGCCGTCTGACGCAGCGCCAAAGTCCGGCGCATCGGTCCCGAACATCTCATCCATCAAGACCTTGGCCCAGGTCGGGTTGGGGTCGGGATGCATGCCGCCAAAGTCGGGCAACGGCACGGCGTTGACGCACGTTCCCGCCGCCGCCCCCAGCCTGCGCTCCAGAATCTCAACCGCGTAAGGCCCGGTCACCGCGCACATCGAATCCATCCGCATCCGGAACCCACGGCCAAACATCGCGCGGATGGCGTCAAAGTCGAACAGAGTCTCCATCAATGCCGCGTATTCGGTCACCGGGTCCACCACATCGACGATCATGCCGCCAAGGGTCGAACGCCCGACGGCCGACAGATCAGCGTCGTGAGCCGTAAGGATTTTATACTCGGTGATCGTCGTGGTGCGCTGAAACATCGCCTCGGTCACACCTTCAGGCGCGGGGCCGCCATTGGGCATGTTGAACTTGACACCAAAGTCTTCGTTCGGCCCGCCGGGGTTGTGTGACGCGCTCATGATGATGCCGCCGTCGGTCTGGTTCAGGCGGATCAGGTGGCTGGCCGCCGGGGTCGACAGGATCGCCCCCTGCCCCACGATCACCCGCGCCGCCCCGTTCGCCGCCGCCATCCGCAAGATCACCTGTGCGGCCCGGTCGTTGAAATAACGCCCGTCGCCGCCAAGGACAAAGGTCTTGCCCTCTGCCCCAACCACATCGAAAATCGACTGGACGAAGTTTTCAAGGTAATGCGGCCCCATGAACACCGGGGTCTTTTTGCGCAGGCCCGATGTCCCGGGCTTTTGCCCGGTGATGGGGTGGGTCGCAACGATGCTTGCACTCATTTGGGCGCTCCTTCGGGGTCGGCGGTGAAAACAAGGACGCAATTGGCCGGGACCGTCAGTCCGGGATCTTCTGGACCTTCTTCGGCAAGCGGGCGTGTGGTGTCCAGCACCAGTCGCCAGCCCGGCTCGGTGTCAGGCAGGGTCAGCGCCTGTTCGCCGCCCGTGTTGAACACGGCAAAGATCACGTCCGGCAAGGCGGGCGCTTGGGCGGCCATCCGCAACTCCAGACACAGGCAGCGAAACGCCGGGTCGTGCCATTCGGCGGGCTCTGGCATACGGCCATCGGCCCGGCGCCAGATCACGTCAGGCTCATCTTCGGGGTGCCGCCTGCGGCCATGCAGGAAATGGCGCTGGCGCAGCACCGGATGGGCTTTGCGCAGCGCGATCAGGCGGGCGACAAACGCGGTCAGCCCCGTGTCCGCCTTGGCCCAGTCGATCCACGTCGTGTCATTGTCCTGCGCATAGGCGTTGTTGTTGCCCGCTTGCGAGTGCCCCATCTCATCCCCGCCCAACAGCATCGGCGTGCCTTGCGACAACAGCAAAGTCGCTATCAGGTTGCGTTTGCGCTGGCAGCGGGCAGCGGTGATCAAAGGGTGGCTTGACGGCCCTTCGGTCCCCAGATTGTCAGAGTGGTTTTCCGAGTGGCCATCGCGGTTGTCCTCACCATTCGCCAGATTGCGCTTGACGGTAAAGCTGACCAGATCCTGCAGCGTAAAGCCGTCATGTGCTGTCAGAAAGTTGACAGAGGTGGTCGCAGCGCGCCTGTCATGGTCAAAATTCTCGGCACTGCCCAACAGGCGCTTGGCCAGATCGGGCGTCATCCCGGCATCGCCCTTCCAGTACCGGCGCACCCCGTCGCGGAACTTGTCGTTCCATTCGGCAAAGGGATGCGGATAACCGCCCAGCCGGTAGCCGCCCGGACCAATATCCCACGGCTCTGCAATCAGCTTCACACCCGCCAGCACCGGGTCCTGGCGCAGCACGTCAAAAAAGCCGGCCCCCGGGTCAAAGCCAGCCGGTTCGCGGCCCAAAGTGGTGGCAAGGTCGAACCGGAAACCGTCTATCCCGAAATGGGTGACCCAATGGCGCAAACTGTCGGCCACCAGCCGCAACACCATCGGATGCGTGATGTTCAACGCATTGCCCGTGCCGGACTCGTTTGAGTAATAGCGCCCGCCCCCCGCCAGCCGGTAATAGCTTCGGTTGTCAAAGCCGCGGAACGACAGGGTCGGCCCGGTCTCGTCGCCCTCACCGGTGTGGTTGTACACCACGTCCAGAATAACCTCGATCCCGGCCTCGTGCAGCCGCCAGACCATTTCGCGGAACTCTTGTCTGGGTGCGCGGGCACCGTAACGCGGCTCTGGCGTAAAGAACCCCATGGTCGAATAGCCCCAGTAATTGCGCAAATCCTTGGCCACCAGAAAGCGGTCGTCAAAAAAGCCCTGAACCGGCAAAAGTTCCACGGCAGTGATGCCCAGCTTGACCAGATGGTCGATCATCGCCGGATGGGCCAGCCCGCCATAAAGCCCGCGTAAGGACGAGGGGACATGTGGGTTGCGCATGGTCAGGCCTTTGACATGCGCTTCATAGATCACGCTGTCGGCAAGGGAGCGGTTCGGGCCGGGCGGCAGCGCTGGCAAGGCGCGTTCATCGACCACCACCGATTTTGGCACGGCAAAGGCGCTGTCCCTTGTGTCAAACGACAGATCACCGCGTGACGACCCGATGCGGTAGCCCATCAGCGCATCCGACCAGCGCAGCTTTCCATCCCACGCCTTGGCATAGGGGTCCAACAGCAGCTTGTGCGGGTTGAAACGGTGCCCCTCTTCGGGCGCATAGGGCCCGTGGACGCGGTAACCGTAGCGCTGGCCCGCCCGCATCCCATCGACGCGGATGTGCCAGACATCGCCGTCGTGATCGGGCATCAGGACACGGGCCACCTCGCGCCGCCCATCATCGGAAAACAGGCACAGTTCCATCAGATGGGCATGGGCCGAAAAGACGGCAAAGTTCACGCCGCCCTCGTCAACCGTGGCCCCCATCGGCCAGGCCCGGCCTTCTGCGACCGACATCCCCGGCAGGATGCCCGGCAAATTGCTGCGCGCCAGTGTCACCCAAGCAACCCTTCGTACAAAGCCGCGTATTCGGCGGCCGAGGCGGCCCAGCTGACATCCTGCTTCATGGCGTTCTTCTGCACCCTGGCCCACTGCTTCTTGTCGGCGTAAAGCGCCAACAACTGCCGCATCGCCGTGCCAAATGCCGCAGCGTCGGTCGGATGAAAGGTGATCCCGGTCGCAACGCCTGCCGAAATCGCCGCCGGATTGGCATGGATCACGGTATCGGCCAAGCCCCCCACCGCCGCGACCACCGGCACCGTGCCGTAGCGCAGGCCGTACATCTGCGTCAGCCCGCAGGGTTCAAACCGCGACGGCACCAGAACCGCATCGGCCCCGGCAAACAACCGGTGGCTCATCGCCTCATCATAGCCGATCTGCAAGCCAACCCGGCCCGGATAGCGCGCCGCCAGATCGCGCATCGCCCCCTCCAGCACCGGATCGCCAGAGCCAAGCACGATCAACCCGCCACCGCCCGCGATGAACTCTGGCAAGACCTGCGGCACAAGGTCGATGCCCTTCTGATCAGTCAACCGGCTGACAATGATCGCCAAGGGTCCGGGCACACTCAAAGCAAATGCGCCGCACAACGCCGCCCGGTTTTCCGCCTTGCCCCGCAAAGCACCAGCCGAAAAGGGAACCGGCTCCGCCTCGGGCGACCAGACCCCGGTGTCCACCCCGTTCAGAATGCCCGACACGACCGCAGCACGCGCCCCGATGACACCCTGCAAGCCCAAGCCATATTCCGGCCGCATCAGTTCGGCGGCATAGGTCGGCGAGACGGTGGTGATCCGGTCGCAGGTCACCAGCCCGGCCTTCAGGCTGGACAGACCGCCGAAATACTCCAACGCGCCGGGATAGAATTGATCAGCGGGCAGGCGCAATTCTCCCAACAGCCGGGCCGGGGCCCAACCCTGAAACGCGATGTTGTGGATCGTCATGACCGATCCCACCCCCTCAGACCCGCCATAAGCCAGATAGGCCGGTGCCAGCCCGGCTTGCCAGTCATGCACATGCAGGATGTCCGGCTTCCAGCCATCGCCCGCCCCCTCCCGCGAAATGCGGGCGGCGACCCAGGACAAGGCGGCAAAGCGCTGCGCATTGTCCCACCAATCGCCAGCCGGTCCGGAATACGGCCCGCCCTCGCGGTCAAACAGATGCGGTGCATCCAGCAGCATCACGTCCAGCCCGTCAACCGACCCCGACAGCACCCGCCCGACACCGCCCCACAACCCCTCTTCGCGCCAGACCTCGGTCCACCCGGCAGCCCGCGCCCGCAAGGCCCGGTAGGCGGGCATCAGCACCCGCATCTCCCAGCCCAACGGACCCAGCGCGCCGGGCAAAGCCCCGACCACATCGGCCAAACCCCCGGTCTTGACCAACGGCACACATTCAGAGGCAACCGACAGAACCCGGCCTTTCGCTTCCATCGTCTTTCCCCTTCATTCAGGTCCAAATACTCCGGGGGG
>JBBRKS010000245.1:0-5156 GCA_038231775.1 Rhodobacterales bacterium
CGGTTGAGCGGATATTCGCGTGCCATTTTGCCCTCTTACCAGCGGTAGTGGCTGAATGCTTTGTTAGCATCGGCCATTTTGTGGGTGTCTTCACGCTTCTTCACGGCAGTGCCACGGTTGTTCACAGCATCCGACAGTTCGGCGGCCAGACGCTCTTCCATGGTGTTTTCGTTGCGCTTGCGCGCTGCGATGATCAGCCAACGGATGGCCAAGGCTTCGCGACGTTCGGTGCGCACTTCGACCGGGACCTGATAGGTTGCACCACCGACGCGGCGCGAACGCACTTCGACGGAGGGTTTGACGTTTTCCAGCGCTTCGTGGAAGGCGGAAATCGGTTCGCGCTTCAGACGGGTCTGAACACGCTCAAGGGCGCCATAAACGATGCCTTCAGCGACCGACTTTTTGCCGTCGAGCATCAGGTTGTTCATGAACTTGGACAGAACCCGATCGCCATATTTGGCATCGGGCAGAATTTCGCGCTTTTCGGCGGCGTGACGACGGGACATTCTTTATCTCCTCACTTCGGACGCTTGGCGCCGTATTTCGAACGACGCTGACGGCGTTCTTTGACGCCCTGCGTGTCGAGAACGCCGCGGAGGATGTGATAACGCACGCCGGGAAGGTCTTTGATACGACCACCACGGATCAGAACCACAGAGTGTTCCTGAAGGTTGTGCTTTTCGCCGGGGATGTAGCAGATCACTTCAAAGCTGTTGGTCAGGCGAACCTTGGCAACTTTCCGCATGGCGGAGTTCGGCTTTTTCGGGGTCGTGGTGTACACGCGGGTGCAGACACCGCGCTTTTGCGGGCAGGATTCCAAGTGTTGCGACTTGGACTTGCGTACTGGCGCTTCCCGCGGCTTGCGGATCAGCTGTTGAATAGTCGGCATGCACGTTCCTCGTGTTGCTCTGTCAATACTCGCACCAAACCTTGGTGCGCCACTTCTCGACATGACATTCTGCGCCATTCGCAAAATGCCAAAAACGCAGTCGCCCCCATAGCAGGGTGCGGTGCGGCGGAATTCCAGAGGATCGGGGCTTTCGCCCGGATCGTGACCAGTTCCAATGTCAAAACCCAAGCCGCAGAAGACCCTTGGCGAAGGTAGGCGGCTGATAGGGGGAATCAGTTGGGAAGTCAACAGCGCTTGATTGGCGCGTGGCGGTACAAAAGCCAATGCAGCAAGGCCGCCGGACGAGGTGCGGCCTAGGTGCGGTCAGCCTTGCGCCGCTTTCGCGCTGCGGATCAGCCAAAGGTTGCGGGTGTAGATCACAACGCCGGGCAACTGACCCAGAATGATCACCGGGTCAAGCTTGTGGATGCCGTAAGCCAGCACGATCGCGCCGCCGAAAATGCTGAAATACCAGAAGGCGACCGGCACCACCGACCGCTTGGCCCGTTCGGACGCGATCCATTGCACGATGAAACGACCAGTGAACAGCAATTGTCCCAAGAGGCCAACCACGACCCATAGCGCGTCCGTCGGCGTATCGGCGTGCATCAACGACAGGATCGTGTGCATCAGACCTCCTCCGGCAGGGGCTTGGTTTTCTTGGCGCGGCGCAAAAGCCAAGCCACGCCCAACAGGTCAACCGCCCCGACCATAGCGCGCTGAAAGTTGGAATAGTTCGAACTGCCAGCGCCGCGCGCCCGGTGGCTGACATCGACATGTGCCACCTGCCATCCATCGCGGGCAAACAGGGCCGGAAGGTAGCGGTGCATGTGGTTGAAATAGGGTAGTGCCAGAAACGCGTCACGCCGGAAGGCTTTCAGGCCGCAGCCGGTGTCGCGGGTGCCGTCCTGTAGCAGCCAGCCGCGCAGGGCATTGGCCAGCCGGGAGGCCAGCTTTTTGGACCAGGTGTCCTGCCGCTTGACCCTTTGGCCAGCAACAAGACCGATCCGGCCTGTCGTATCGGCCAGCAAGGGGGCGACAAGCCGGGGCAATTCCTCAGGCGGGTTCTGGCCGTCGCCGTCCAGCGTGCAGATCAACCGGGCTTTGGCCGCCAGAACGCCGGTATGAACGGCGGCACTTTGGCCTGCGGATTTGGGGTGTCGCAGCAGACGGACATGGGGCAGACCAAGGCTGCGCACCCGGGCTGCGGTGTCGTCAGTTGACCCGTCATCGACCACGATGATTTCGAATGGTGCAAGCGAGGCCATCACGGCGTCAATCGCTGAAACCAGCGCGCCGATGTTCTCGGCCTCGTTGCGGGCCGGTATGACGATGGAGATGTTGACCATGACCCGCTGCCCTTGTTCTGCGCCCTCTTAGACCACAGCCATGAACCATGCAATTCAGGCAGCGGCGTTTAGGTCGTCCAAACGACGTTTCCGCTCACGCACCAACATATAGATGCCAGATGCGACCACGATTGCGCCACCGATCAGGGTCATCTGGTCGGGCAGCGTGCCAAACCGCGCCCGGCCCAGCAGGATTGCAAACAACAGCGAGGTGTAGCGGAACGGCGCTATGACCGACAGATCGCCGACCCGCATGACCTTGATGGCGCACAGGTATCCCACGATCAGCAGGCCTGCGGCGGCAGAGGTTTGCGCGACACCTTGCAGGGTGACGGGCTGCCAGCCCTCAATTGCCACGCCGACCAGCCCCATCAGAGTGACCGCAACTGCCGCCCAGATGGCACCCGTGGTTGACGGCAGGGTGGCCGAAAAGGACCGCGTGGCCAGATCGCGCAACACAACGCAGGCGACAGAGGCAAGACCAAGTACGGACCAGCGGTCAAAATCCGCAGCACCGGGCCGGATGATCAACATAACGCCAACGAATCCCACGGTAATTGCGGTCAGACGCCGCCACCCGATCGGGGATTTCAGCAGGAAGGCGGCGGTCAGCGTCACGGCCAGCGGCAGGGATTGCATGATGGCCGACAGATTGGCCAGCGGCATGTGGGTCAGCGCGACCAAGAAGGTCAACGTGGCGGTGATCTCTCCAACGGTGCGCAGGCTTAACATCACGCGGTCGCGCCCTTTGGGCAGCAGGTGAAATCCGCCGGGGCTGCGCGAGGCTATGACCAGCAGGCCAATGGTTGACACGATGCCGCGCAGCAAGATGGCCTGAAACAGCGGCATCCTATCCGAAGTGACAGCTTTAACGAACGTGTCGTTCACCGTGAACGCCAGCATCGAGGCGCACATCAGAAGGATGCCGCGCGTGTTGTCGGTCAGGGTCATGGCAGGCCTCCACATAAAAAGACCCCCCACCTTTCGGCAGGGGGTCGTGGTCTTGATGCCGTTGACGATTACTCGTCGCGGCTTTCGATGGTGTCGACAAGGCCCGAGAAGGCGTCAGACTCCATATCCGTCACCGCCAGCGGGGCGACAAGGACAGCGGCGGCTTCGGCTTCAGATTTGCGGGCCTCGATCACGGTCTGGTCACGGTCGGTCGCAATTTTCTTCACGCGGCTGGTGGCACCACCGGTGCCGGCCGGGATCAGACGACCCACGATGACGTTCTCTTTCAGGCCGACCAGTTTGTCGCGCTTGCCCTGAACCGAAGCCTCGGTCAGAACCCGCGTGGTTTCCTGGAACGACGCCGCCGAGATGAAGCTGCGCGTTTGCAAGCTGGCCTTGGTGATGCCCAACAGGATCGGTTCGGCGATGCAAGGCCGCAGACCGCGCGAGACCGCCTTATCATTGGCCTCGTCCAGTTCCGCCTTGTCGACGTTTTCACCTTTGAGCAGGGTGGTTTCGCCCGAGTCCAGAATCTCAAACTTTTGCAGCATCTGACGAACGATGACTTCGATGTGCTTGTCGTTGATCTTAACGCCCTGCAGACGGTAGACGTCCTGCACTTCGTCGATCATGTAGTTGGCAAGCGCTTCGACCCCCAGAATCCGCAAGATATCGTGCGGTGCCGGGTTGCCGTCCATGATGTAGTCGCCCTTCTGGACAAAGTCGCCTTCCTGAACCGGAATGTGCTTGCCCTTGGGGATCATGTATTCGACCGCCGTCAACGTCTCATCCACGGGTTCTACCGTAATGCGGCGCTTGTTCTTATAGTCTTTGCCAAAGCGGACGTAACCGTCGGTTTCCGCAATGATCGCGTGATCTTTCGGGCGACGGGCTTCGAACAATTCGGCCACACGCGGCAGACCGCCTGTGATGTCCTTGGTCTTGGCACCTTCGCGCGGGATACGCGCCACAACGTCGCCGGGGCGAATTTCCTGACCGTCTTCGACAGACAGAACGGCGTCCACCGACATCGGATAGGAAATCGGCGTGCCAGTGTCAGAGCGCACGGGTTCGCCGGTTGCCGGGTCCATCACGATCACTTCGGGCTTCAGTTCATTGCCCTTGGGGGCCGAACGCCAATCCGAAACGATGCGCTGGGTCATGCCGGTTGCTTCGTCCGTATCCTCACGCACCGAGATGCCCGAGATAAGGTCCTTGAACCGTGCCACACCGGTCTTTTCGGCGATGATCGGCAGGGTATAGGGGTCCCATTCGAACAGCTTGTTGCCACGTTTGACCATCTGGCCATCCTTGGCGTGCAGTTTGGCACCGTAGGTCAGCTTGTGAACCGCCCGGTCAGCGCCAGCCTCGTCGAGGATGGCGATGGACATGTTACGGCCCACAACGATCTGCTCGCCCGCGACGTTGGACAAGAGGTTGGCGTTGCGGAACTCAATCTTGCCTTCCTGAGACGCTTCAAGGAACGACTGTTGACCGCCCTGCGCGATACCGCCGATGTGGAACGTCCGCATCGTCAGCTGTGTGCCAGGTTCGCCGATCGACTGCGCGGCGATGATACCGACAGCTTCCCCTTGGTTGACCAAAGTACCACGGGCCAAGTCACGGCCATAGCACATGGCGCAAACGCCTTCTTCAGCCTCACACGTCAGGGGTGAGCGGATGCGGGCGGTCACGATGCCTGCCTGGTGAACCAGGTCGGCACGGCGTTCGTCGATCAGTTCACCGCGGGCGACCACGACTTCACCGGTGGCCGGAACCACGATGTCATCGGCAGCAACCCGGCCCAGCACACGTTCGGCCAAGGATTGCACGACCTCACCATCATTGACGGCGACGTCGGCGGTGATGCCGCGTTCGGTGCCGCAATCATGGCTGCGCACGATGCAATCTTGGGCCACGTCCACCAGACGCCGCGTCAGATAGCCAGAGTTTGCCGTCTTCAACGC
>JBBRKS010000246.1:0-5155 GCA_038231775.1 Rhodobacterales bacterium
AGCGCCTCCAACGCCACGCGGGCCTTGAAAGACGCGTCATGATTCCTGCGTTTCGACATGTTCTGATCTCCTCGAATTGGGGATCAGCAGACTTCAGATCGTAGCTTCCGTCACTGTCCGATTTTCGGGGGGTAGCTCACATAGCGTTGCGAAATCAGCTCGAATAGCAGCTCAGCTCCCGTTTTGCTGAGCGGCACAAAGCCCAGTTCGTCGATGATCAGAAGTTTCTGGCTGACCATTTGCTTTTGAAGCCGCAGTAATCGTCGCTCATCCCGTGCTTCCATCAGTTCATGGACGAGAGCAGCGGCGGTGACAAAACCGACGGACAGGCCCTTTTGGCAGGCGGATAGCCCGAGGCCGAGGGCAATATGGGTTTTGCCTGTGCCCGAGGGGCCAAGGGCGATGACATTCTCGCGCCGGTCGATCCATTCGCACCGCGCCAGTTCCAACACTTGCATCTTGTTCAAGGCCGGAATTGCCTTGAAGTCGAAGCTGTCCAAACTCTTAACGGCGGGGAATTTGGCGGCTTTGATCCTGCGCTCGATCATGCGGCGTTCCCGGTCGATCATCTCCAGTTCGATCAGACGCGCGAGGAACTGGACGTGGTCCAGCCCTTCGGTCGCGGCTTGCTTGGCCAGTTTGCCGTATTCCCGTAGAACGGTCGGCAACCGCAGGGATTTGAGGCGGTGGTTCAACAGGATTTGGGGGGCCTCGGTCATGCTGCCCGCCCCCGCATGAGAGACATGTAGCTGGCCGCTGATGTCGTGCCGACGTTGGCCTTTGGCAGATAGGGATAGACCTCCAGATCCAGCTTCGGCGGTCGCTTCTCAATCTGGCACAGCACGAGGTGCTTGACGGCATCGAACCCGATTGCGCCCAGGCGCAAGGCGTTTTTGACGGCAACCTGCAGGTCTGCCATCTCGAAGGTCTCCAAGAGCCGCAAGACCTGCACATACTCGCGGCGTCCGGCCTTGATCATCCGCGCTTCCATCAAGCGGCGCAGGGTCGTGAACTCTTCTGGCAAATCCCATCCCGCCAAAGGGGCTGCCTGATCCAAGGCGCCTATCTTGCGCTCCAACAGGGGCAGATAATGGACAGGGTCAAAGACCATGTCTTCGCGATCCCAGCACCTTGGGTGGCTGGCAATGACATTGCCGCCGCAGCCAATCACAACCTTGTCGACATAGCCACGAAGCCAGACATCGCGGTGGCCATAGGCGACCGGAACCGAATAATCATTGGTTTTGTAGCGCACCAAGGATTGCGAGTTCACCTGGCCAGTGGCCTGATCACAGGCGTCGAACGGCGATGCGGGCAGATCCATCATTGCGTCAAGGTCACGCGCAAGGCGCTGGCCGATGTTGTCACTATGACCACGCAAGACATCAGCTTGACGCTTGCGGCATTGCTCTTCCAGCCAAAGATTGAACGCCTCCCATGTCGCAAAACGGGGAATGGGCACCATGAAGTTGCGCCGCGCATACCCGACAAGGCCCTCGACTGCCCCCTTGTCATTGCCCTTGCCGGGACGGCCGTATCGGTCGTGGATGAGGTAATGCGACAGAAACCCGCTGAACAGCTTGGTCCGTTTGCGTGTGCCATCGGCCAAGATCTTTGCAACAAGGCACCGGTCATTGTCATAAAGCACCGACTGTGCGACGCGGCCGAAGAAGGCAAAGGCATGGATGTGGCCATCAACCCAAGCCTCGGAAACGGCTGCCGGGTAGGCGCGAACAAAACAGGCATCGCTGTGGGGAAAATCCAACGCGAAGAAGTGCGCCTTTTGTTCAACGCCGCCAATCACCACCATGGCCTCGCCGAAGTCCGCTTGGGCGTGACCAGGAGCATGAGCCAGCGGCACAAACATCTCGCGGTTCCGCCGACCATGTTCGCGGACGTAATTCTTGACCGTCGTATAGCCGCCCTTGAACGCGTGTTCATCCCGCAGCCGCTCAAAAATACGCTTGGCGGTATGTCGTTGCTTGCGGTTCCGGCTGAGATCTTCCTGCAACCACTGATCGATGAAGCCAGTGAAAGCATCCAGCTTCGGCCGCTTGATACCTGCTGTTCGCCGGTAACCGGGCGGTATGGAAAACTCCATGATCTTCTTCACGCTCGCGCGCGATACCCCAAAATGAACAGCTGCCGCTCGTTCGCTCATGCCGCCCCGACGCGCGAGACGGACCTTCCGATAAAGTTCCACGATTAAAATGCCCCCACCCTCCCTGTCACCAGAAAGGGCCAAAGTGGCAAAGTTTTACTCTGCCCGCAGCAAGACTATCCCGCCACTTCCGTGGCAAACTTTTGCACTGCCGTTCTCAGCTATCCTTTGATTTCAATTAGTTACGAGATAACCCATTGAACTGTCGACACTTTCCAACCGCATCTTGCCGCAGCCGACCGCAATTGAAGGGTCTAAACGGGGAACAAAGTAGTTAAACAGGTTGACCTATTGTTGACCCGCTTCGAAATCTTCCTCGCCCGAGTCACCTTTGTACCCCACTGTTGCACAGCCATTGGTCAAGCAAATGCGTCCGTTTCGCGTGCGCGTAAATCAGTAGGACACTCCGCCGGAACCACGCCGATCTCGAGCCATCAGCGAGCCCTGATCGATCAGCCTGAACCGACATGAACGGCCCATAGCGGGCGTTCGAGTGTTATCTAGCGAACTACTGTATTGGTCACTGAGTTCGGCTTGTTGTGCACTAGAACGGCAGAAGTCCCTTTCCCAACATGGCCGCAGGAAACCGGTTCCATTGCCGATCTTCGGGCTGAGGTCCTGCACGGGAGGGCAGGTTCGAATGACCGTCGAATTCCGTTTCAACGACCCAGTGCCCGATTTCGAAAGAATGAATAGCATCCCCGCCGGCGGTGCCTGTCTCTCTCGGTCTGAGCTGGTCCGCATGGGAAGCTCTTATGGAAGCCGAGCACGGATAGTCTTCGGAACGGGCTGTTCGGCGCGAACCGAAGATACGAGAGAGCATAAACTGCAGGGCGCTGAGGAACGAACCCGAGACTGTTTCGGGCGAAGCGGCTACTGGAAGGTGACTCATTTCGTTACTCCTTGGTGATAGCGATCGCGCCCAGAACCTGGTTTACGGCGGTCAGGTTCATGACCTCTTGTGGGAACATCGCCGATGTCTTTTCGGTCGCGTTCATGTCAGGCTGTAGTCATCCGATCCTCATCTCACCTTAGCTTCGCCATGGGGCGTTGGTCAGAGGCGGATCTGACAGAAACAGGGCATAACGGACAAAGCGGCCAAGAAAAATACGCTGGAAGCCAACGGGAATCGTGATGGGCACCTCAAAAAGACCAACAATCGTTTTGCTAGCGGCTGAAAATACGACGCCCTCTGTCCTTTACGGTCTCTACGAAATATTGTTCTCCGTAGGCTCTGTCTTTGCTGAAATGACAGGGGGGGCGCCCGGCCGAGCGTCGATGGAAATCAAGATCGTATCGAGAAACGGACAGCCGTTCCGGTGCGCAAGCAATGTACTGGTTGAACCTCACGCCAGCATGCTTGCGATCGAAGAGGCGGATGCTGTTGTCGTCTGCGATATGTTTATCCCGATCGGCGAGGAGCCGAGAGGAATACATGCAGAGTTCGCTGTTTGGCTGCGCGCAATGCATGCGCGTGGGGCGCTTGTGACTTCTGTTTGCTCTGGCGCCCTGGTGCTTGCAGAAGCCGGACTGCTGGATTCACGTGACGCAGCTGTGCATTGGGCCTATTGCGAGATGTTCGCGAAGAACTATCCATTGGTCAGGATCAAGAAAGACAGCATTCTTTGCCTAAGCGCGGAGAAGGAGGGCATCGTCACAGCAGGAGGTGTCTCGTCGTGGCAAGACTTGGCACTCTATCTGACTGCAACTTTTTGTGGCCACAGGCAAGCTTGCGAGACCGCGAAAATCCACCTGATATCTGGGCATGAAGATGGTCAATTGCCATTCGCTGCGATGAACAGGAAAATCAGTACGACGGACCTCGTAATTGCAGAATGTCAACGCTGGATTGCTGACAACTTTACCTTGCCCAATCCAGTGCAGGCGATGGCAGCAAGGACGGGCATGAACTATCGCACTCTTTCTCGCCGCTTTAGTGCTGCCATTGGTCGGTCACCGATTGAGTATGTACAAGGCCTCCGGATTGAAGAAGCCAAACACATTCTCGAAGACAACATGACTCCAATTGAAGATGTCGGTGCTCGTGTAGGATATGAGGATCCCACTTCGTTCCGACGTATCTTTCGCCGGGAGGCCGGATTATCTCCGGCCGCTTACAGAAAGAAATTTTCACCGATTCGACTGTATTCAGATGGCAAACTTCGCCCGTCGAAGCGGATAGAGGTGAAGCCACCGCGTTAGACAGCGCTTTGGTGGCAAAACTAGGCCCGGATAGCACCTATATGAGTGGCCGCGTTTGCCGCACAGTAGCCGTTCGACCAGAGTGCAGCGAACATCCGCTCTCCTGAAGGTTTTTCGATGTGGACCGCGTCGTGACACTTGCCGCCGAGAACTGCCGGTCCACGTTGACAAACCTCGGAAGGACGAAGCCGCGGGGTGCAGGGCGGTGTCTATGGGGAAAGAGCGCTGCCCGTGGGGATCACTGTCGGTGTGGATGACCGCCGCGGGTGGATTTGCTGCGCGAAAGGGAGAATTCTTTCGCGTTTCGCCGGTGCATTGGTGCGCAGAATGCGGTGGACGGCATGAGGTTTCGATAGATTCCGCCGCATCCGGCAAGCCTCGGCTGTGCGCGGCCCGAACCGGGACCAGCGGCGGGAGGGCCAGATTGATGGGCATCTCATCATGCGGCCTGCTCCTGCGGTGGGGCGCGTGATTGCGGCTTTTGCCCCCGCCGGAAGATCTCGATGATCCGCATCGGGCCGCCGCAGCAGGGGCAGGGTTCCCGCAGGGTGAGCGCGATGGGCTCGGCCCCCGGTTCGGATGCCGGTTCGGGGAGCGCTGCCCCGAGCAAGTTGCGGATCTTCGCGATGTTGGTCTTGCGGGCGGCACTGGCAAGTAGGCCGTAGTGGCGGATGCGATGAAAGCCATCTGGTAGGACATGGATCAGAAAGCGGCGGATGAACTCGTCGGTGGTCAGCCTCATGACCTTTTGACGGTCGCCGGTCGTGATGCGGTAATCCTTCCAGTGGAAGG
>JBBRKS010000247.1:0-5153 GCA_038231775.1 Rhodobacterales bacterium
CAGATGCGAAAGATCGATGGTTGGGAAACCTTGGCTCAGCCTATCGCCCCAATCAGCCTTGACCTCGCGGCCTGATCAGGTCCACATCAACATGCTCGGAGAACGCCGCCAGAGAATTTCCACCAGTTTCGAGACACAACCGAAGGCCTCGGTGGTCAATTCATGGCCGAGTTCAGCCTCTTTCGCGCGTTTCTTGGCATAAAAGCTGGGATCGCCCGAGGAATGCGACGGCATCAGAACGCCGCCGTTGGTCTTCTCTGCGCCAAACACATGCTCGCCGCACATCAGGTCCTGGCCGAAGGTGCGGGCGAGGGATTTAGCCATGTGCGGCCTCCTTTTTCTGGCGGCGGACAGTTGCCGCCTTGGCAACCTGATCGGCGAGGCCTCCGCCGCCGAGGACCGCGCCATCGTTGAACGCTTTGGCGGCGCCGGGTTTGTAATCCTTGCGCGAGCCGTTGCCGGGCATCGGGCTGCCGCCGGGGCAGGCCCGATCACCCTCGCCGCGGCCCAGTTCTGATCGGATGCCCATGTCGAGCCAGGCGCGCTTGCGATCCTGCCACCAGCCCTTGCGGGCATCGAGGATCTAGAAGGGCGGGATGCCGAAGCGCGCGGCAAGGCTGCCAGAGGAAGAGGCAGCAGGTTGGCCTTCGCTTTCGCCTGCCTCGCTGCCTTGCCCCGCGCCGCCCAGCGCATCCGCATCACCGAATTCAAACCCCGCCAGCAATTCGTCGAGTTCAGCCTCGTCGAAGCCGATCATGTCCAGATCGAAGTTTTCGTCGCGCAACGCCGCCAGTTCCGAGGCCAGCATCGCGTTGTCCCAACCGGCGTTTTCGGCAATCCGGTTGTCGGCGAGGATCAGGGCGCGCCGCTGGGCGTCCGACAGATGGTCGAGAACGATCACCGGCACTTCTGCAAGCCCGAGGGATTGCGCCGCCATCAGCCGTCCGTGCCCGGCGATGATCACGTCGTCCTCGCCGATCAGGATCGGGTTGGTGAATCCGAACTCGGCAATCGAGGCGGCGATCTGCGCGACTTGATCGGCGGAGTGGGTGCGGGCATTGCGGATGTAGGGCACCAGCCGGGCGGTTTGCATCATGTCGATCTGCAAGGGGCGGTCTCCTGGAAAAAGGAACGGCCCGGTGATGATCACCGGGCCAGTTGGGGCGGGTAGGAACTCGGGACGAAGGGATGGAAACTGCGATCAGCAGGTGCGTGCGTACCTGCGAACCCAAGAGTGCGCACCCAAGGCGCGAACCCAGAAAAAATGTTTGACGCTAGAGACTTATCGCGCCTCTGCCCCCCGCATACACCTCAAGCCCGGGTGGAACCGGGGGCCGGGGGGGCATCGCGAGGGGCGCCGGGCGCGATCCGGAGCGGGACAACCGATCCGCACAAGTCTTCCGAGCATAGGGAATTTATGCCCTGAAAGTGTTGCATCTGTCGCGCCCGAAGTTCGACGTGTTTTCCCGTCATAACAACGTGCCCGACCCGCTTTCGTCCGGTTTGACCACGTTCTTATCCGCCGCTCTTTTCAGTGCGCTCGCTTTGCGCCCTGATTTCTCCAATGTGTTCAGATGCTTGGCGATGGTCAGGAGGGACGCCGCCCAGCGCCGCCACGCGGTCGATCTCACCACCCCGGCGCGGATGCAAACCTGCCGCCAGCGCACCCCCTCCGCCCGCAGCCAGACGATCCGCGCGTCCTCGGGGTCGAGCCAGGCCAGCCAGCCGATGCAATCCTCCATCCGCTGGATATCGCGGGCGCTGGGCACCACCCGCATCCTGACCTCGTCGTAGCCATAGGCCTGCTTGGCATCGTGCACATACTCCGGCCAGGAGTGCCCGTAGCCCTTGGCGCCCGAGCCTGGCGGGTTGGGCAGGCGGCGCAGGGCCAGGGCGGCATCCTCGAACTGGTCTTCGATTTCGCGGGGGGTGATGGGCATCCGGGTTTCCAATCGGGTCAATAAATCTGATGGGAGCGAAGGGTTTCTTTGGTCACAAGCCCGGCCCGCAGCAGCGCGTCCCGCGTTGTGTTGTTCACGGCGCTGGGCGGGACGAAGCGGCCTGAGTTGAGCCATTCAGCCGTTTGCAGCAAGATTTCATGGGCGGTGAGTTTGGGCACCGCTTTCGTTCCCCCAGCACTTTTCGCCCTCGCCGCCAACGCCAACCTCAGGGCGTGGCGCTTCGCGATCGCCTTGGTGAAATACGCCCATGTCCGGATCGGTTCGTCGCGCTTCTGGCTGGTTCGATCGGCAAGCGTGGGCAGGATGTCTGCAACGAGGTCGTAGCCGTCCTCCAGCCACTCCGCGATCACCTGCCGGGTGGTGACGATGGCGATCCTAGCCGAGGCGCTGAGCCCCGGGCCGCAGGCTGCAAGGCAGGCGGCCTCGGCATCAGCTGCGGGAGCGGCGCCTTGGTCAGAGACTGGTTCGGAATTTGCCCTCGCGGGCACGTCACGCGCAGTAGTAGTTCTTTTTAGTATCTTTGAAGTATCAAGGGCGGCCACTGTGGCCGGGGGGTCCGGGTCTGGTGGCCGGTTGTCAAGCGGCCGCGTTGGCCGGTTGTCGCCATTGGCCGGTTGGTCCGAAGGGTCGATTTCAGTCCCATCTGGGCCGTCGTCCAGCATGCCGGGAGGGGCCGGTTTGCGTCCCTCAAAGGCCGAAAGCAGGATCATGTCCGACTGCCTGCTGCCATTGCCGCGGCGGCGGACGATGCGCCGGATCACGCCGCGGCGTTCCATGTCAGCCAGCACCCGGCGCACCGTGCGCTCGCCCAGCGCGGTCTGATCGGCAAGGGTTTTCTGCGACGGCCAACTGACGCCGAACTCGTTGGCGTAGTTGGCAAGCACGAGGAGCAGCACCTTCTCGGTTACACTGCCCGCGGCATAGTCCAGCGCCCAGGTGATGGCCTGGACGCTCATAGCGCGGCCGTCACCGTGAGGCGTTTCACGATGGCGGCCATCAGGGCGATGCGCTTGTCGGCGTCAGCCTGGCGCATTGTGCCCGCTCGAACGCTGGCCCAGTAGACCTGCCTGCGCATGTCCAACTCTCGCTGGGCCTCGGCGATCAGCGCCGTGACCGTGATCGTGCTGATAGGGATGATCTGTGCCATGTCAGCCCTCTCAACGCCGACCGGCCACAGCGCGGCCGACGCCCGCCTTGCGGGCCTCTTGCTCGCGTAGCCAGTCCCTCACGGCCTCCATCCGGTAGAGCACCTTGCGCCCCACCCGGACGCAGGGCGGGCCTATGCGGCGGGTCTCCCAGCGCTGCAAGGTGTCGACCGACAGGGTCAGCTCACGGGCGAGATCAGTGCGGTTCAGCCAGCCGGTCAGCAGGCCGGTGTCCACTTCCGGCGCCGTTTCTTCGATTTTCTTCAAGCCAATGTTTTTCATGTGTTTTCTCCTTGACCGGCGCCCCCCGATCGGTGCGCTGAAATCGGTCAAGGGAGACAAGCACGGGCAAGGCACCGGCAAAGAGGCAGAAACCGGCAGAAACAAACCGGCAATTCTGCCGGTCCCGTTATCCACAGCTTTTGAGAGTTTCGACCGATGAATTTGATATGAACAAAAGGGGATTTCTGACAACTTCGGGGAGAGCAGTTCACAAACAGAATCGCCACATGGTCACCCTCACCGCAAGGCTGGGGGGCTGGTTTCATATTGTCAGAAATCCGGGCCAGAGCGGCGGGCGATAGGGAGGTAAGGCATGTCGTTTCCGGCGCAGTATCTCTATTCTATTCTTGATGTTGCAGGTCGTTGGGGGTGCACCCAGACCGAGGTTGTGAACTGGGCCATCTCAGGGGAACTCGACCTCGTCGCCGGGTTCTCGGCGGTCAAATTCGGCACCGAATGTGCGGCCGGTCTGATGCAGGTGCCGGGTAGCGAGGTTCGGGCGCTCTTCCGTCCTTACGGGAAGGGAGCGAAGAAAATCTACGTGACGCAGGCCCGCCAGTCCTCGGGCGAGGACTGGAAAACCATCACCGAACCGGCACGCGGTTTGCGGCTGACTGCGGCGGACATCATGATCACCGCCCGCGAAATCGATCGGTTTGAAGAGGCGCACGGCATCGGCCGAACCCGCAACGCTGGGCCCGGCGCACCGGGGCGTTACGACTGGGAAGGCTTCCACATGGCTTTGTTCAAGCGCATCTACACGGGAGGATTTCCGTTGCAGCAGCGTGACTTAGTGATTGAGATGCAGGAATGGTTCATCGCCAATTCCGACACTGGCGAGGCCCCCGACGAGAGCACGATCCGACGCCGGATCAAGGCGATCTGGCAGGAACTGAACCCGGCTCAAACCTGATTCTACCCACACCGCAAAACAACCGGCAGAATTGCCGGTTTGTTTCTGCCGGTTTCCGCCTCTCTGCCGGTGCCTTGTGTGGAGCAGGTTGCTCTTTGCCGATTCTCTACGCTCAGTCGGTGCGAAAAGGGGAACTGATATGGCCACTCATTTGACGGAACGCGTTGTAAAGGCTGCCGAAATCGGCACCCGAAAGTACGTTGTGTTCGACGAGGATTGCGCGGGCTTCGGCCTGTGCGTGTTCCTCTCGGGCCGCAAGGGGTTCATCCTGATCTACCGGGCCGCCGGGCGGCAGCGGCGCATGACGATCGGCACGTGGCCCAGTTGGTCGGTCGTTGCCGCCCGGGACGAGGCCAAGCGCTTGAAGCGCGACATTGATCGGGGCGAAGATCCGATGGACACGCGGACCAATGCCCGTCACGCGCCCACCGTTGATGAACTGGTCGATCGGTACATCGACGAACACCTGCCGAAACTGTCGGCCTCAAGCAGCAAGGATCAGGCCAGCATGCTCAAGACGCTGGTCTTGCCCGACTGGCGATCACGCAAAGTGACCGACATCACGCCGACCGATGTCGACAGGCTGCTGATCAAGGTTGCGGCAGGGCGGCCGCGGGTCTGGAAGAAACCGGTCAAGCCGATCGCAGTGCCCCGTGCGTTCAAATCAAAGCAGGCTAAACCAAAATCTCCACCGAAGACCTTCAAGCCGACGCCCGTGCGCGCAAATCGGGTGGGAGAGGTGCTGCGTAAGATGTTCAGTCTGGCCGTCATATGGAAAATGCGGACCGACAATCCCGCCACCAGCTTTCGCAAGCGTCCCGAAACCGCCCGCGAGCGGTTCCTGTCCTTCGA
>JBBRKS010000248.1:0-5139 GCA_038231775.1 Rhodobacterales bacterium
CTCGTGGAATTTGTCGTCAAACCACGCACACAACCGCCGCACCTCGTACCGGGTTTCGGCATCGCGCGGCATCAACGGCGGGTTGGGAACGGTGTCTTCCAGATACTCGCAGATCGCCTGACTTTCCGACATCAGCCTGGTGTCGATCTTCAGGATCGGCACCTTGCCGGCCGGATTGCGGCGCAGGAATTCGGCACCCTGCTCCCAATAGCGTTCTTCGACCAGTTCAACCTCTAGCTTTTTCTCGGCGAGGGTCAGCCGCACCTTGCGACAAAAGGGCGACAGCGGAAAATGGTACAAACGGATCATGGGGTCCTGCGGCACGTTTCCCCCCTTCAATGCATCGGCGACGGCGGGATTTCAACCACCAAGGCGTCAATCGGCAGTCTCAAAGCAAGAGGCACGGCCATCGGCCTCGATCGTGTCGGCCCCGGACTGGATTTCCCCCGCATGGGCGCGCACAAAGGCTGAGGGTTTGGCGGCGTGCCGCTCTTTCGGGCTGGGCAGAACCGCAGCCAGACGGGCGGCCTGCGTGGGCGTCAGATGGGCGGCGTCGGTCTTGAACAGCACCTCTGCCGCAGCTTCGACGCCGAACACCCCGTCGGCAAACTCTGCCTCGTTCAGATAGACTTCAAGGATGCGCTGTTTGGACCACATCAGTTCAATCACCGGGGTCAGCGCAGCCTCCAGCGCCTTGCGAACATAGGACCGGCCCTGCCACAGGAAGACATTCTTGGCGACTTGCTGGCTGATGGTCGAAGCGCCGCGCTGCTTGCCATGAGCGATGGCATCGCGGATCTGGGCGATGTCAAAGCCCCAATGCAGGCAGAAATTGGCGTCCTCTCCGGCCACGGCAGACCGGCCCATCTGCGGGGCGATCTGGTCCCAGTCCACCCAGGTTCGTTGAATGCCGCCCAGCCGCGCGCTTTCCTGCCACTGATAGATATTGCCGGGCGGCGGCAGGAACGAGAACAGAAAGATCAACAGCAGATAAAACCCCGCCACTGCCCCCAACCCGCGCCCAAACCAGGTCAACCCGCGCCGCCACAAGGGGCGCGGCGCAGGTCCGGCATCAGCTTTTTTCGCGCGGGTCTTCTTTTCGGCCATGCGTCACCTTAGGCCTCAGACCCATGGCGCGGTCAAGAGCGGGAGCGGCCCGTCAAATGGCCTTCGTCTCCAGCGCGGCACGCAGGCTTTCCTCGTCAGCGTGGCTCAGCGAGGTTTGCAGAATGTGCCCCTTGGCCCGGAAATCCCCCAGCCGCTCCACCACCTTGTCGGTGTTGAACTTGCGCGCCAGCACGAACACGGCCGACGTGCCCGGCTTCAACCGCTGGCCCAATTGCCGCATGAAGTCGTCGTTGATCCCGACATCGGTCATCGACCCGGTCAAGGCACCGGTCCCGGCCCCCAGCACCGCACCCAAAAGCGGGCTCAGAAACAACATGCCGATCAGCATGCCCCAGAACCCGCCCGAGGCCGCCCCCAACGCCGTCATATTGGAGACCTGATGCAATTGCACCTTGTCCTCCATCGAGCGGGTGACGACGACGACGTCCTCCATCTCCAGCAGATATTCCTTCTGCAACTTGACCAGTTCCGCCCGCATTTCAAAGGCGGTTTCTTCGGTGTCAAACGACACGACGATCAGATCAGACATTTTGGCACTCCATCATTTGCTGCCAGAACGCTGACAGACCACCAAAGGGTCCGCCTTAATCCATGTCAGTCTGATGAAAGAAGGAAGAAGAGTTGCCCCTTCCTCCTTCATTCAGGCGCAAATACTCCACGGGGGTGCGGGGGTGTGAAACCCCCGGTTTTGGTGCGCTTACTCCGCCGGAACCTTCACCGCCTCATCCGACAGGGGATGCGACAAGCGGCTGACCATCTCGACCGGGCAAACCTGCAGGAAGTTGCGCCGCTCCTCCAACCAGTTGGCCAGAATGCGCGCCGCGTGCGGTGATCCGGTTTCGGCGACATGTGCGGCGATCAGACCCTTCAACTGTCCCTCCCAATGCGGATGGCCAAGGCCACAGGTCAGGATCGTCTCAAGGTTCATGAAGTCTTCGGCCACGCCCATGGGATCATAGACGTAAGCCATCCCGCCGGTCATGCCCGCGCCAAAGTTTGCACCGATCCGGCCCAGAATAACCGCCACGCCGCCGGTCATATACTCACACCCGTTCGACCCGCAGCCTTCAACCACCACTTTGGCACCAGAATTGCGAACGGCAAACCGCTCACCAGCCCGACCAGAGGCGTACAGATAGCCATCAGTCGCACCATACAAAACCGTGTTGCCGATGATGGTATTTTCTTCGGCCTTCAAGGGAGAGGCCATGGAGGGCCTGACAACAATCGTGCCGCCCGACAGACCCTTGCCGACATAATCGTTGGCGTCGCCCTGAACCTCCAGCTTCAGCCCGCGCACGGCAAACGCACCCAGCGATTGCCCACACGACCCCGACAGCTTGACCGTCAGATGGTCGGGCTGCAACGCATTGCGCATCCCGAACTTTTTCACGATATGGCTCGACGCCCGCGTCCCGATGGTGCGCAAAGTGTTCCTGACGGCGTAAGACAATTGCATCTTCTCGCCATCTTCAAAGAACCGCGCCCCGTCGCGGATGATCTCGGCATCCAGCGTATCGGGCACCGCATTGCGCGGTTTGGACCGGTCATAGGTGATGCGCTGCGTGCTATCGACGCTGATCAGCAGCGGATTCAGGTCAAGGTCATCCAGATGCGCCGAACCGCGGCTGATCTGGCTAAGCAAATCTGCACGCCCGATGATTTCATCCATGCTGCGCGCCCCGATAGAGGCGAGAATTTCACGCACCTCCTGCGCATAAAACGTGATCAGGTTGACGACCTTTTCCGCATTGCCGGTGAACTTTGCCCGCAGCGTTTCGTTCTGCGTGCACACGCCCACCGGGCAGGTGTTCGACTGGCACTGACGCACCATGATGCAGCCCATCGCGATCAGTGCGGCGGTGCCGATGCCGTATTCCTCGGCCCCCATCATCGCGGCCATCACCACATCGCGTCCGGTGCGAAGGCCGCCATCGGTGCGCAACGTCACCCTTTCGCGCAGGTTATTCATCGCCAGAACCTGATGCGCCTCGGTCAGCCCCATCTCCCACGGCAGACCGGCGTATTTGATGGACGTGCCCGGAGAGGCCCCCGTGCCGCCATTGTGCCCCGAGATCAGGATCACGTCCGCTTTGGCCTTGGCCACGCCAGCGGCAATCGTTCCCACACCCGACGAGGACACCAACTTGACCGTCACCTTGGCCCGTGGGTTGATTTGCTTGAGGTCATAGATCAACTGCGCGAGGTCTTCGATCGAATAGATATCATGGTGCGGCGGCGGTGAAATCAGCGTCACCCCCGGCGTGGAATGCCGCAGACGGGCGATCAGCGCCGTGACCTTCATCCCCGGCAACTGGCCGCCCTCGCCGGGCTTGGCCCCCTGCGCGACCTTGATTTCCAGTTCTTCACAGGCGTTCAGATATTCAGCCGTCACGCCAAAGCGCCCAGAGGCGACCTGCTTGATCTTGGCCGAAGGATTGTCGCCATTCGGTTCAGGATGGAAATGTGCGGGGTCTTCGCCACCCTCACCCGAGTCACTTTTCGCGCCGATCCGGTTCATCGCCACGTTCAGCGTTTTATGCGCTTCAGGGCTAAGAGCACCCAGCGACATCCCCGGCGTGACGAACCGCTTGCGGATCGAGGTGATCGATTCCACCTCCTCAATTGGCACCGCTTTGCCCAAACTTTTCACATCCAGCAAATCGCGGATGTGGATCGGCGGGTTGGCCCGCATCGCGGCGGAATATTGCTTCCAGATGTCATAGCTTGCGCGTTCACATGCCGATTGCAGCATATGCATCGTCTGCGCTTCCCAGGCATGCTTTTCGCCCGACCGCCGCTGCTTATAGAACCCACCGACCGGCAAAACATCGGTCTGCGACAGCCAGCCCTTGGCGTGAACCTCTTCACACTTCAACTGAATGCCGTTCAGGCCAATGCCGGATATCCGGCTTTGCATACCGGGAAAATACTCTGCCACCATGGCGCGAGACAGCCCCACCGCTTCAAAGTTCAAGCCGCCGCGATAAGACGAGACGACCGAAATCCCCATCTTCGACATGATCTTCAACAACCCGGCGTCGATGGCATCGCGGTACCGCCGCATCGCGTCGATCAACGACCCCTCGATCAAGCCGCGTGCGACGCGGTCTGCCACAGAATCCTCGGCGACATAGGGATTGACCGTGGTTGCCCCCGACCCGATCAGCACGGCAAAATAATGTGGGTCGATACACTCGGCTGACCGCACGTTGATGGAACAAAAGGTCCGCAGCCCCTTGCGCGTCAGCCACGAATGCACAGCGCTGGTGGCCAATATCATCGGCATGGCAACCTTGGCTTCGTCCTGATGTTCATCCGTCAGCACCAACTGGCCCGCACCCGACCGAACGGCATCTTCTGCCTCGGCGCGAATACGTTCCAGACCCTGACGCAGCGCGTCCTGGCTGGCACCCGCCGGGAAGGTGCAGTCGATCAACGCCACCTGATCGCCAAAGCGTTCGACCAGAACGTTGAACTCTCCGTTGGCGATGAACGGGCTTTCCAGCACCAGAATTTCAGTTTGGCTGGAGTTTTCGTCCAACACGTTGCGCAGATTGCCAAAGCGGGTCTTCAGGCTCATCACCCGGCCTTCACGAAGGCTATCAATCGGCGGGTTGGTGACTTGGCTGAAGTTCTGCCGGAAGAAATGGCTCAGTGGGCGATAGACCAGCGACAGAACCGCCGCAGGGGTATCATCACCCATCGAGGCGATCATTTCCTTGCCATCCTCGGCCATCGGCACCAGAACCTGTTCCAGCTCTTCCAGCGTATAGCCAGCGGCGATCTGACGGCGGCGCAGTTCGGCGCCTGTGTAGATCGGTTCTTCCGGCACTTCGCGCAGCAGGGCGTTCAAATCGACGATCTTTTCGATCCAGTCGCCATAAGGCTGAGCCGAGGACAGTTTGTCCTTCAACTCTACATCGTGGAACAGGCGGCCTTCCTGCATGTCGACCGCAATCATCTGCCCTGGCCCAAGCGCGCCCTTTTCACGCACGGTCGCCTCGTCCA
>JBBRKS010000249.1:0-5094 GCA_038231775.1 Rhodobacterales bacterium
GTTCACACCCCCCAGACCCCCCGTGGAATATTTGGACCTGGATGAAGGGGTAAGGGTCAGACAGGTTTAACGTGTCAGTGCAGGAGTTTCACGCGGAAAATAGCGCCGCGGCGCGGGTCAGCAGGCGGCCGTCAAGGATGACCATGCCAAGGGTCAGCAGGGCCAGACCGGCGAAGGCCTGGGGCGGCAGCGCCTCGTGGAAAAAGGCAGCGCCCAAGAGGACGGCGACCGGGGCGATCAGCAGGGTGACAAGGCCCAGATTGCCCGCGCCAGCCTGTTGCAGGACCGTGTAAAACAGCCGGTACGCGATGGCCGAGGCTATGACGGCCAAGTACAGCAGGGCTGCGAGGGGGCCGGGTTGAGGGACGGGCGGTAACCCGTTCAGGATCAGCGCTGTTGGCACCATGATCAGGGCTGAAGCGGTCAGCATGGCGGCGGCACCGACCTCTGGCCTGATACCTTTCAGCGCCTGACGCCCGTAAGCGGCGGCACCCGCATAAGACAAGCCAGCGCCAAGGATGGCGAGTTGGCCCAAAGAGGTCAGGTCAAGATGGGTCAGCGCCTGTGGGCCGATCACCACCGCGACACCGGCCAGCCCGAACACCACGCCAATCAGGCGGCGCGGGGTCAGGCGTTCATCGGGAAAGACGGCGGCTGCGACAAGGACTGAGAACAGGGCGGTTGATGAATTGAGGATACCTGCCAGCCCGGACGGGATATGGGTCTGGCCCCAGACGATCAGGCTGAACGGCACGATGTTGTTGAACAGGCCCAACATAATGGCCGCGCGGGCAAAACGCCAGGTTTTCGGCACCGGCAAGCCAGCGGCGGCGATATAGGCCCACAGGACCAGCGCTGCGCCGGTAACCCGGGCCGCGACCACCGTGGTCACCGGCATCTGGCTGAGTGCTGTGTGATTGGCGGTGAATGACCCGCCCCAGATCAGCGCGAGAAGACCGAGAAGGCCCCAGCCTTGCAGGCTGAGACGGCGTTGGGGGACCTGAATATTCATCCCCGAGGTCATGCGGCAGGTTGCAGAAAAGCGCCACCCGGAAGTTGCGGGATGTGCCGGATGGCGGTGCAACTGCGGTGCAACTGCGGTGCAACTGCGGTGCGATTTGGGTTTGGGCGGCGGGTTGTGGGGATTGGGGTGGCGGTCGAAGGACTCGCCTCCTGAACGGAGAATGCCAGGGGTGGCAATCCCGAAAGCGGTAACCTTTGTCGGCCGCAGTCCCGATGCGAACGCCAGTCCTGAGTGTGCCGGTCCTTGGGACCGACACCCTCAGTCCTCACGTTCAGAACGTATATGCGATCTTCAAACCGACGATCACGGCGGAGTTGTTGGAGAATTCGGTGCCGCTGGCATCAACCGCATCACCCAGCATCTGGTATTGCACGCCACCGGTGATCTTCATCTTGTCCTGCGTCCACGATGCACCGATCGACACGCTTTTCACACCGTCGGTCGGGGACAGCCGCGACGCAATCCCGCCGGTCGATTTCTCATAGCCAACCGTGCCAAACACCGACAGGTGGTCGTTGATCTTGCGGCCCAGACCCAGCGAATAGCTGATCACGTTGTTGTCAAAGCCGGTGATCTCTTTGCCGCCCGACAGCGCGCTAAAGCCCACAGGCTTCACATGCCATTTCGACCATTCCGACCAGCGGATCGACCCGAACAGCAGCGTGTTGGCGGCAATCCCGCTTTGCGCGGCAAGGGTCACGGTCTGCGGGATGACGATGTTGGTCGTGGACGGAAAGCCTGCGCCGGCGTTCAGGAAGGGATGCACCTCGTTTGTCGCAAAATCGTGGGTTACTTCCGACGTATAGGTCAGCGACACCCGCAAGGCGATCTCTGGCTTTTCATAGGCCGCCCCCAGCACATAGCCAACTTTGCCGTTGTTGCGGGCCGAGGCTGCATATTTGCCGGAACCACCCAAGAGCGCGCTGGGGATCACGATGCTGGCAGAGGAATTCAGATAACGCAGCCCGCCATACACCGACATGCCGCTGCCCAGTTTGTACTTCAGAAGGGCGGTGGTTTCTTCCGTGCTCCAATGCGCTTCAAGGCCGGTATAGGGGCCGGAGGCGTAATGCGCGTCGGCCCCCAGAGGCTGACCGATCACGATGGCATAAGACAGCTTGTCGTTGATGTCGTCCTTGAAGCCCAGCGAGATCGCCGAAAAGCTTTGCGCCATATTCCCGGTTGACCCGCCGCCCAAGCCTGCCGCATAGGTGCCTTTGACGCTGGGTGAGGCGTGTTTGAAGCTAAGCTCGACCGTGCGGCCGGTTTCAAACAAGATGTCGTAATTCAAAGCGGCGCGGTCAATGCCGCCTGCCATAACCGGTGCTACAGCCAGACCGGAAAAACCGGACAGACCGGCCAAAACGGCCAGACCCAATGCAGATTTCTTCATGTGTCTCTCCCCGTGACGCGCCCGCCATCTTCTGCGGCACTTTGACGCTTGAGGTCAGGCTAAGTCCGCTTGGCAGCCTGGGTCAACACGCTATTGTTACTGACGCCGCGTCAATCGTATTTAGCGCTGCGTCAGTCCGGGTTTGGCGGGATTTTACGGTGCGGGATTTCGGATGGCAGGCGCGAACTGGGCGCGGATGTTCAGCAGGATACCGGCAAAGATGATGATGCCCCCCAACAGAACAAACGGATCAAAAGGTTCGGCGTAAAACGCAGCACCGATCACCGCGATCAGGGGCAGGCGCAGAAAGTCGATGGGCGCGACAAAGCCCGCCGGGGCCAGCGACAGGGCAGTGGTCAGGCTAAGATGAGCGACAACGCCGCACACCCCGATCAGCGCCAGCCACGGCATGGTCTGGGCGGTGGGCAGGGTGATATGACCATCAAGCCCGGCCCCGATCAGCCCGAAAAAGAACTGCATCAGGGTCAGCCAGAACAGGATGCCGATCACGCTGACGCCGCGGGTGAGGCGTTTGGTCATGATCGACACAGCGGCAAAGGCCACCGCAGCCCCGGCGGCGGCCAGCACGCCAAGGTTCAGGCTTTGCGCGCCGGGTTGGGCGACAATCAGGATGCCGATGAAGCCAAGGGCTGCAGCACCAAGGCGCAAGGGTGTCAGGCGTTCGGCCAGAA
Organism: Rhodobacterales bacterium; assembly: GCA_038231775.1. Classification (GTDB taxonomy): domain Bacteria; phylum Pseudomonadota; class Alphaproteobacteria; order Rhodobacterales; family Rhodobacteraceae; genus Stagnihabitans. Next base: position 3,110 of record JBBRKS010000249.1, read on the forward strand.
AGATCGGTGACAGCAGGATGACCCACAAAGGTGCGGTGAACTCGATGGCAAAGACTTGCGCGAGGGGGATCAGCGTCAGGGCGATGAACCACAGGTTCTGGCCGGTGAAATGCACGATGTTGCGCAGAAAATGGCCGGGCAGGCGTTGGGTTGTCACCTCGTGCAGGCGTCCGGTCGCAAGGCCGACGGCGACGACCAGCGCAAAGCCCACGGCAGAGCGGACCATCAGCACTTCAAAACTGTCATGGACATGCGAGACATTGCGGGCGGCGACGGCGATCAACGAGAACGAGACGACAGATCCCATCATCCAAAGCGCCGCTTTCCACAGGTTCGTGTTGGTCATGCCGGGTGCCAGTCATTCCAAGGGTCAGATGCGCAAGGATTTGGTGATGCCAGACACGCAGCGTGGGCAGGCGGGCAACACTTTATGTGCCGCGTCTGGCAGTCATCCAACCGCGTCGTCATGCGGGGCGTTGATCCTGCGCGCTGTCGGGAAGCGGGGATTCGCCAGCCTGGGTGCCGTCAAGTTTGTCGGCCTTGCGCAGGTCTGGGAACATCCAGGCCCAGCCGCCGGTGACGATGATGGTGCCGATCCCACCGAAGGCTGCGGCCATCACCGGACCGATAAAACGCGACAGGACACCGCTTTCAAACTCTCCCAGCTCGTTTGAACCAGAGATGAACAGGCCCGACACGGCGGAAACCCGACCCCGCATATGATCGGGTGTTACGATCTGGATCAGGGTCTGGCGCACGTTGACCGAAATCATGTCCCCCGCGCCAAGCACCGCCAAGGCAACCAGCGACAGCGGCATTGACCGGGAATAGGCAAAGACCACGGTGGCCAGACCAAAGGCTGCAACGCCAAGGAACATCTTGACCCCGGCTTTGCGTTTGATCGGGTAAAAGGTCAGGTAACCCGACATCGCCAGCCCGCCAACCGCTGGCCCCATCCGCAACAGCGCGTTGCCCATCGGGCCGACGTTCAGGATATCGCTGGCAAAGGCGGGCAGCAGGGCGGTGGCCCCGCCCAACAGCACGGCAAACAGGTCAAGTGAGATGGCGCCGAACACGATCTTGTTCTGCCAGACATAGGCCAGCCCCTCTGCCACCAGGGTCAGCGGGTGACCCTCTTGGCGTTCCGGCGTGGTTGACACCTTGATCGAGGCCACAAGGAAGATGCCCACCACGTAAGCCACAGCCGTGACACCGTAGGCCAACGCGATGCTGCCCGCGATCAACAGACCGCCGATGAACGGGCCGACGATCACCGCCGTCATCCAGACCGTGGTGGAAAACGAGATTGCCACCGGCATGTCTGGGCGCGTCACCAGCATGGGCACAAGGGCAGAGGCTGCCGGCGACAGAAAGGCGCGCGCCGCCCCGAACAGGCCCGCAATCAGGAAAATAAACCGCAGATCCGGGGCCGCCTGCTGCGACAACACGGTCAGCGCGACGACTCCGATGGCCTCGGCGATCAGCGCCCAGATCACGATGGCCTTGCGCGAACGGCGGTCCGCTACAGTGCCGGCAAAGAGGGTCAGCGCGAACATCGGCAGGAACTGGCACAGGCCGACCATACCGACCATGAAGGCGCTTTCCTCGATCGAGCGGGTCAGACGGGCGATGTGGTAGACCTGCCAGGCGAGGGTAATCGCCTCGATCTGCGCGCCGAACTGGATCGGGACCATGCCCAGAAAATAGCGCATGTAATCGGGGTGACGGGACAGAAAACGAAAGGGAGAGTCAGCCATGGGACACCTGCGCGAAGATGGCCGGACCATGCCGCTGCAGGTTGGCAGGTGCAAGGGCGAAACGGTTGGGAGTTGGAACGGCGGGCGGTGTGAGTGGGGCGGGCGGGGGGGGGGGGGGCTAGCACAACCCCCCCAACCGACCGGGTGTAGGGGGTACGGCTGTGCGCGCGGGCGGGGGGGGGGTGGGGGGGGGGGGGGGGGGGGAGGCGGGGGGCCGGGGCGGGCGAA
>JBBRKS010000250.1:0-5092 GCA_038231775.1 Rhodobacterales bacterium
GATGCTATGCAAACGCTTGACGGCGGGCTGACGCGCATTCTGGGCCTTGACCGCCGCACCCTGAAGCCAGAGCCTGAAACTTCGCTGATCCGTATCCTTGGCGGCTGCCATGACGCCTGCCACGACATCTTGCTGATGCCCGGCCAGCATGTGCTGAAAGACACGGTGGGCGATGCGTCCAGCCACGGTGCGCCCTTTGTCCTGCTGCCCGCCTTTGCCATGACGGTCGACCCTCTGGTGACCCGCCATTTCCCCGAGGCAGAGGTTGAAGTGATCACCCCCCTCTTCGCCGATGAAGAGATCATCTTTGCCAATTCCGGTGTGCTTTTGCACTGCCCCGGTCTGGTCGACGGCGCAGGCCGCGCCCCGGTGGACAGCTTTTTCCCCCGGCTTGACTCGGTCGAAGCGCGTGCCTTCCTGACCCGCCGCGCCGCCCGTCTGGACCTTTGACCCCGCATGGCGATGCAACCGATCCCGGCTGGCGCCTGACCCGCAGATGCCAGCCGCAACCCCGCACGTCGCCCCGACTTTTCCACGCTCGCCCAAACCTGATTTGACCGCAGCGCCGCGATCTGAACAAACACCCCCCTCGCGGGCTGGACTAACGCCCGCGCCTCACCTATTTCGGGGCGATCATGGTAGAGAAATCCGATCCCAATTCGAAACTTATCGCGGAAAACCGCCGCGCCCGGTTTGACTACCACATCGAATCCGATCTGGAAGCCGGGATCATGCTGCTTGGGTCAGAGGTGAAGTCGCTGCGCCAGGGCGGTTCCAACATCGCCGAAAGCTATGCCAGCGTGGAAGGCGGCGAGCTTTGGCTGATCAACGGCTATATCGCCCCCTACCTGCCAGCCAAAACCTTTGGCCATGAAGAACGCCGCCGCCGCAAGCTGCTGGTGTCGCGCAAGGAACTCGGTCGCCTGAAAACCGCCGTGGGCCGCGAAGGCATGACCATCGTGCCCTTGAAGCTTTATTTCGACGACAGGGGCTTTGTGAAGCTGAAACTCGGCGTCGCAAAAGGCAAGAAAAACGCCGACAAGCGTGAAACATCGGCCAAACGCGACTGGGAACGCCAAAAGGCGCGTATCCTGAAGCACGGCGCACGGGGTTAGGCGGGCCTAGCGGTTGGTTAGTCTTTCGGCCCTAGGCTGACAGGAATAGCGATTCCCTGCAGGCTGAACCGAAGGCACCGATCATGTCAGAAACTCCCGGCTCCCCGCTGTCGCAGCGGTTAAGTTTCTACCGCATCGACCCCAAAGACCCGGATTTTGCCAAGATTACGCGGGCGCTGGCCAAGTTCGGCACGGCCGCGCTGGACAAGTTTTACGAAAATGTCGCCGCCACCCCCGAAACGGCGAAGTGCTTTTCCGGCAAGGCGGCGATGGACCACGCCCAAAAGGCGCAGGTCAAGCATTGGCAAAAGATGTTTGGCGAGGGTGTGACCGAAAGTTACTACGCTGCTACCAAGGTGGTGGGCGACGTGCATGCCCGCATCGGGCTGGAACCGCGCTGGTACATCGGCGGCTATGCCAACATCCTGGAACAGGTGATCACCGGCATCCTGACCGAAGGGCTGAAAGGTCTGTCGCGCCGCCGCAAAGCCGAGGCCCGCCAGATTTCTACGCTGGTCAAGGTTGCGCTGCTCGACATGGATCTTGGCATGACCCGTTTTTTTGAGGTTGATAAAGACCGCCGTCAGACCGTGATCTCTGTCATCGCGGCGGCTTTGGCGGATGTGTCACGCGGCGACCTGACGACGACGGTGCCCGCTCTGCCCGGCGACTATGCCCAGATCGAACGCGATTTCCGCACCGCTTTGGCGCATTTAAGCGAAGCGTTCCGCGATATTCTTGACGGCTCGGGTCAGATCGCCACGACCGCCAGCGAAATCCGTGCCGCCTCTGATGACCTTGCCCGCCGCTCTGAACAGCAGGCCGCAAGGCTTGAGGAAAGTGCTGCCGCGATGGATGAACTGACCGACGCAATTACCACGACAACCACCGCGATGCACGATTTGTCCGGGTCCGTCACCCGCACCCATACGGCAGCCAAGGGCGGTGGCGAGGTTGTGCAACAGGCCATCGCCGCGATGGACCAGATCGAAAAAGGCTCGGGTGAGATTGCAAAGATCATCGGCATCATCGACGACATTGCCTTTCAAACCAACCTTCTTGCCCTGAATGCCGGGGTCGAGGCGGCCCGCGTCGGCGAACATGGCCGCGGTTTTGCCGTGGTGGCCAATGAGGTGCGCGCTTTGGCGCAAAGTTCGGCCGAGGCCGCCGAACAGATCAAGCGGTTGATCAAAAACAGCGTCGCGCAGGTGTCCAACGGCGTGCGGATGGTCAATGATGTTGGCAAATCCCTGACCGCCATCATGTCTCAGGTCGGCGAAACCGCGATTGTCGCGGCCAAGATCACGGAAAGCAGCGCCACCCAAAGCGAAAACCTCAAACAGATCAATTCCGCGATCACCGAGATGAGTGAGACGACCCAGCGCAACGCCGCCATGGTCGAACAAAGCAACGCCGCCGCCCACAGCATGGAGGTCGAGGCTGGCCGCGTCGCCGACGCCGTGGGCCAGTTCCGGGTCCGCGAAAAGCGCACGGCGTGGGCGGCAAGGTCGGATGCTGCCTGACGGGGACAGGGCCACACCCATAACATCACAGCCAAACTCTCGTCCTTTCTGTCCGGCACCCGGCGATCCTTTCTGTCCTGCAGCGCGCAAAAGCATAACGAACTTGCCTCGCGCCCGTGTCAGCGTTAGGTGCAGACCGTTCCCGTTGCAGAACCGTTGGATGGCCATGGCTGATGACCCAAAGACGCTGATCTCGACCGGCTGGCTCGCCACCCACCTTCAGGACCCGGACCTTCGGGTGCTGGATGCTTCGTGGTATCTGCCAACGGCGGGCCGCGATGCCCGGGAAGAGTACAAAGCGGGCCACATCCCCGGCGCGCGTTTTTTCGACATTGATGACATCACCGACAGCCGGTCTTCGCTGCCCCACATGGCGCCGCCGCCCGAAAAGTTCATCTCGCGGATGCGGGCGATGGGCGTGGGCGATGGCCATCAGGTCGTGGTCTATGACGGCGCGGGTCTGTTTTCTGCCGCCCGCGTCTGGTGGACGTTTCGCCTGATGGGCAAAGTCGACGTTGCTGTTCTGGACGGTGGGCTGCCCAAATGGCGGGCCGAAGGGCGCGAGATCGAGGATATGGCGCCGATCGTCAAAGACCGCCACATGACCACCTCGCGCCAAAACCACTTGGTCAAGGATGTGACGCAAGTGGCGCATGCCGCCAAACTGGGTGAGGCGGTGATTGTCGATGCCCGTGCGGCCGCCCGCTTTGCCGGAGAGGCACCCGAACCGCGCCCCGGCCTGCGCGCAGGTCACATCCCGGGGGCGCGCAACGTGCCTTACACCGCCACCCTGAACGCCGACGGCACGATGAAATCGGCCGCCGAACTGGTGCAGGTGTTCAAAGCGGCGGGGGTTGATCTGACCAAACCCATCATCACCACCTGCGGCTCTGGCGTTACGGCTGCGGTTCTCAGCCTTGCGCTGGACCGGATCGGCCACAAAAACCACGCGCTTTATGACGGATCGTGGTCCGAATGGGGCATGTATGAAGACCTTGCCGTCGAAAAAGGCCCGGCGCGCTGACCCGGTATAGGAGAAATCATGCTTGAAGCGCTGAACCCGCAGCCGCAGGACAAGATACTGCAACTGATCGCGCTGTACCGCGACGACCCGCGCCCGGCGAAAATTGACCTTGGCGTCGGGGTTTACAAGGATGCAACCGGCCTGACCCCGGTGATGCGCGCCGTGAAAGCTGCCGAAAAGATCCTGCGGCAGACTGAAACGACCAAGACCTACACCGGCCTTGCGGGCGAACCGGCTTACAACGCGGCCCTCACCACGATGATTCTGGACGACGGTTACGCCGACCGCGCCGCCTCGGTTGCCACCCCCGGCGGCACTGGCGCCCTTCGTCAGGCGATGGAGCTGATCAAGCTCGCCTCGCCCGATGCCACCGTCTGGCTGTCGAACCCGACCTGGCCCAATCACCCGTCGATCCTGAAATACCTCGGGATGAAAATGGCCGAGTACCGCTATTTTGATGCCGGCACCAAAGGCATCGACTTTGACGGGCTGGTGGCCGACCTTGCCACGGTCGCCAAGGGGGACGTGGTCCTGCTGCATGGCTGCTGCCACAACCCGACCGGCGCGAACCTGAACGCCGCCCAATGGGCCAGGGTCGCCGAAATTCTGACCGCACGCGGCGCCATCCCCTTCATCGACCTTGCTTATCAAGGCTTCGGTGACGGGCTGGACGCCGATGCCGCGGCGACCCGCATGATCGCTGCCCGCTTTCCAGAGGTGTTGATTGCCGCCTCATGCTCCAAGAACTTCGGCATTTACCGCGAACGCACCGGCATCCTGATCGCCCTGACCGACCCCGCGCGCAAAGGCGTTGTGCAGGGCAACCTTAACTTCCTGAACCGGCAGAACTTTTCCTTTCCGCCCGACCACGGCGCGCGCCTTGTGACCATGATCCTGCAAGACCCTGCCCTGACCGCTGACTGGAAGGCTGAACTGGAAGAGGTCCGCCTGAACATGCTGACCCTGCGCCAGTCGCTTGCGGAGGAGTTGCGCCGCGCCACCAACTCTGACCGCTACGATTTCATCGCCCATCACCGGGGCATGTTCTCGCGCATCGGCATTTCAGAGGCGCAGGTGAATGATCTGCGTGACAAGCACGGCATCTACATGGTGGGCGACAGCCGCATCAACATCGCCGGCCTGAATGTCGCGACCGTCCCGATCTTGGCGCAGGCCATCGCGGCTGTGGGCGGCTAGGGGCTGCAAACCGCGTCTAAAAGAAAACTCCAATCACAACAGCAGGGTCAGATCGGCTGCGGTGTGAACGCCGCTGATCAGGATCGGCATCTCTAGGGTCAGGACCCATTGATCTTGCGGACGCGGCCTGATTCAAGCTCCGCAAGGAGACTGGATCATGAGCAACCTTTTCTGGCTGACCGACGCGCAAATGACCCGTCTGCAGCCCTTCTTTCCCAAGAGCCACGGTAAGC
>JBBRKS010000251.1:0-5050 GCA_038231775.1 Rhodobacterales bacterium
AGGGTTCCGCCCGTCTCGATGATCGTTTTCATCCGTTCTTCCAGCCGGGTCATCTCGGACATCGCGCCTTTCAGGTTTTCGGTATCGTCCCCGACCGTGGCCAGGGACTCGAACAGGCTTTCCGACGTGGCCAACTGGGTCTCGGCACTTGCGACGACGGCGCGCAACGCTTCCAGCAACTCGCCCGCCTGGGGCATGTCACCCGCCTTTGCCAATCGTTCATCAAGCGCCTGAACCGAGGCGCGGATGGCCGCGAACCAATCATTTGAAAGGCGCGGCTCGCGCTTGGCCGCCAACATGGCATCACGTTCCAGCCGCCGAACACCCGTTACCACACGGTCGATCTGGCCGCGCAAGTCACCCTGAACGGTGACAATATCGTCGTTCACAGTGACCACACGCTGCAGCACCTGATTAAGCTCTGATATCAAGCGATTGATGCGATCCAGAAAGATGTTGAGATCGCGCGCCAGCACGCCGAATTCGTCTTCTGTCCGAATTTCCGCCCGTTGATCCAGCGCGCCGTAAGCCTTGGAAAGACTGCTGACGACCGCCCGCAGGCGCAAAAGCGGTTCCATCCGGGCGCGCAGGATCAAGAACAACAGAACCGAATGCAGCACGATCTTGCCAACGGCAAGGCCTGCGGCAAGGCGCACTTCGTTAAACCAGATTGCAAAGTCACGTTGCAGATAGTTGTGCACTGTGACCGTGCCCAGCACATCGCCAACCTTTGCCTCGGTATGGCATTGCAGACAAAAGGTTTCGGCAGTGATCGCGACCGACGCCTCCTTGAAGTCACCTTCAGGCCACGCCGCGGGGATACCCGCAGGCACAAAATCGAAGGCGTTCTCAATGGATCGGATCGTCACGTCCGACGGCACGATGGCTACCGCATACCCCAGATCAGTCCAGTTCCGCTCTAGGATCGGATAGATCGTGCGCGCAGCGACCGGCCCGCCTTCGTTGCGCATGATCGACCGCACGTTTTCGGCCAGGTCATCGGCGACAACCTGCGCCTCTGACACCCCGTTAACGCTATAGTTGTAATAGACTGCCGCCGCTTTCAGGGCAAATTCGAGAATGCTGACGGCAAGCAGAACAAGGAAAAAATCCTTGATCATGTGCACCAGGAAAGATTTGTCAAAGCGTCCGATGGACGGATTATTGGTGTCGAGCATCAAGGCGCATCCTCCCGGTTAAAGGAAGGGTAGACCGGAACAGCGCCTGGAACAGCGGATTTGCGGTTTGCGGGGAAAATAGCTTTGGCCCGGCCTAGGTGCCCGCGGATCGCTGTTTCAAGACGCCCCGCGACACTCCCGCTTGGAAGGTGTGGCAGCAGGTCGTGGACGATGGTGTGACGCTGCTCCGACCACGGTGCCGCCGGTGGCGACGGGCTCTTTTTTGCTTTTCAATCAGACTGGCTGGGAACGGTGCGGTTCAGCGCTACCTTCACTTCTGATGGAGTGGCCTGAAGTGGCCAAGGCACGGCATCACACACTCAAAGCAAGGACCAACGCCATGATAGAAGGCATCAAGACCCTTGTTGTGAATTCGTGGAGTTTCATTTTTGATCATAATGTTAGCCCGCTGCGTCACATCCCGGATGTCGGGGTTCGGCACTATGTCCTTCAAGCGCTGGGACTCATGTGGGCGGTCAGTTTCTCTGTCGCGATTGGAAGTTACACGTTTCTGGCCGCTAGCATCTTGGGTCATGCGGTCTTGATTGCGGCTGCGGCGGTCACGGCAGCGACGTTTACGGTCGCGGCAAAGCGGCCAAAATTATTCATGCGCGGCGCGGGACGCCGTCGCGATGGAGAGCATGATTGAGGGTGGATTGTCACCTCAGCTGCAGCTTGTCGCTCAGTCAAACCGGCGTCAACAGGGCGGACACGAAGACATGCGTCAACCATCCTGATCCGAAGCTTAGTGAAGCGCCCATTCCCGGACCGCTTTAGTCGTCAAAACTGGAGGTTTCGTTGTGAAAGTCCTGATAATTGGTGCCAGCAAGGGTATCGGGTTGGCAACGACCAAGGCGGCATTGGCCGCTGGCTATGATGTACGCGCTTTTGCTAGGTCTGCCGCCGCCATGACCCTGTCCGATCCGCGACTGGAAAAGGTGCAAGGTGATGCAACCAGCCCGCAAGATGTTGAAGCAGCCCTTGCAGGTGTCGATGCGGTGATCCTTACGCTTGGTGTGGGCTTGGGCGAACTCATCAAACCCGTGCATCTGTTTTCCGACGCGACGCGTGTGATTGTCGCGGCGATGACGGAAAAATCAGTCAAGCGTCTTGTCTGCGTCACCGGTTTCGGGGCTGGCGACAGCCGGGCCAGCATCGGCTTGCTGCAACGCGCCCCGTTTCAGATCGTGTTTGGCCGTGCCTATGACGACAAGACCCGTCAGGAAGACCTGATCAAGCAAAGCGGTCTGGACTGGACGATCGGGCGCCCGGGTGTGCTGCTGAACGGCCCGAAATCCAGCCGCTATAAGGTGCTTCGCGAGCCATCTTCGTGGCGCAACGGGATCATCTCACGAGCGAGTGTCGCCGACTTCCTTGTGAAACAGATCGAAGACCGCACCTACCTGCATGCTGCACCTGTACTGGTCAACTGACAGGACCAGTCAGGCGAACAGATCGTGCGCCAGCTCCAGCGCGTCGATCAGCACGGCAACCTCGGCCGTGGTGTTGTACACTGCGAAAGACGCACGGCAGGTGGCGTTAAGCCCCAGATGCGCCATCAAGGGGCCAGCACGATGCTGGCCCGCCCGGACAGCGACGCCTTTCTTGTCAAGAATGGTCGAAATATCATGCGCATGGGCGGCACCCTGCATCGAGAACGAGAAAATCGGGGCCTTGTCGGGCGTTGTCCCTTGCACCGTGACCCAGTTCAAGCCGTCAAGACGGGTGCGGGCATAGTCGCGCAACCGTTGCTCATGCGCCGCGATATTGGCCCTGCCCAACCCCGTCATATAGTCCAGCGCCACGCCCAGACCGATGGTCTGCACGATACCGGGGGTGCCTGCCGCAAACTTCATCGGCGCATCGTTGTAAGTGACGTGATCGCGCGTCACTTCGCGGATCATGTCGCCACCCCCCATGAAGGGGCGCATCTCGGCCATCCGGTCCTGGCGGACATAGATCGCCCCTGATCCTGATGGACCATAAAGCTTGTGTCCCGTGACCGCATAGAAATCGCAGCCAAGGTCTTGCACATTGACCGGCATGTGAACGGCGGCCTGGCTGCCATCTACCAGCACGGGCACACCGAGGGCGCGGGCGCCCGCGCAGATCGCGGCAACATCGACGACGGTGCCAAGCACGTTCGAGCAATGTGTGACCGCGATCAGCCTTGTCCGCGGCGTGATGGCCTCCAGCACCTTTGCGGGGTCTAATGCGCCGGCGCTGTCAACCTCCACCCACTTGATCACCACGCCCTGCCGTTCGCGCAGAAAATGCCACGGTACGATATTGGCGTGATGTTCCATGATGCTGAGGATGATCTCGTCCCCGGCCTTCATGCGAGGCATGGCCCAGCCATAGGCAACCATGTTGATGCACTCTGTCGCACCCGAATTGAAGATGATCTCATCCTCGCTGGCCGCGCCCAGAAAGCGCGCGACGATGCCGCGCACGCGCTCATAGTTGTCGGTCGCCAGATTGGACAGGTAATGCAAACCCCGATGCACGTTGGCGTATTCATGCGCGTACGCCTGCGAGATCGCATCAATCACGACCTGCGGCTTTTGGGCCGAAGCGCCATTGTCCAGATAAACCAGCGGCTTTCCGTTCACCTGACGCGACAGGATCGGGAAATCACCGCGGATTTTTTCAACATCAAGCATGGCTTGGCAGGCTCCAGAAAGGGTGTTGTGAATCATAGCGTGCTGTTCACGCACGCACGCCTGACGCCAGTTGATTGGCAAAGTGATGGTTGGTATCGCGGTGATGAGCTTCGTCCGCGCGCACCACAAGGACAACATCGCGCAAACGCGCGGTGGCTGGCAGGTTCCAGTATTTCAGGGCGATCTCGGGTGCGGCCACGTTTTCGACCCGGCCTGCGTCAATCTCTGCCAGATAATGGGTGTAGCTGACCACCGCCTCTTCCTCGAGGTAGCCGACCACGCGATGCGCCGTCTTGGGCGCAAGCAGGTAGAGGAAGAAGTAGAGGTTATAAAAGATCAACTGCGCCGCCATGATCAGAAATCGCTCAAACCTGCTGGGCTCTGCAATCTTGATGAACGTCATCAGATGCATACGCTCGTTATCCGCCTCATCGATCAGTTCCTTGATCCAGCCCTGATCGTCGCGAATGTGGCGAATGGCGCTTAGGTGCTGCAGCAGTCCGCCGACCATGCCCGGAACCGCCGCAACCGTTTCAAGCACAACAGCGCGGTGCCCGTAGCGTTTGGCAAAGAACCGGTCCGCGAAAAACCGCATCGACTTGACCACGCGAAGGGCGATGCGGTCGGGAATGCTGGTCGGAACGTGGTGGACGTGCAGAGTGTCAGGTTGGAAGTCGTGAGAGTGTTTCATTGCTTTTCAGTTAGCCTCCTGTGGAAAGAAAATAGCTGGCTTTGATCCGCTTTCAGCAACCGAAGCTGTGGCAAAACAGCCTGATTGGAAGGTATTGCTGCGAAGATTGACCGTCACCGTCGCCCTCAGGGCGGTTGCTTGCCCGCTCGCCACCGACAACTACAACGTACTGATGGCAAAACGCACCTCACCATCTGACGCGCAAAAGATTTCGGTTGCCGCCGATCTTGAAGAGCTTGTTCAGGACAAGCTCGAAGTCTGGCGCGCGTCCGGCGCAAAGGCGCGTCGGCGCCAGCGGCGCTACAAGGCGCTTTTGACCCAGCAATTGATGAAAGTGGGCACAAACCCCACTGGCCAGAAGCCTTTGGATGAGGACGCCTGACATGCATCCCTCCAAAGACCGGTGCGCGCTGGGGCCAAGCGATTATCTTCCAGTGAATTCGGAGTTCTGATCTTGCCAGCATACTGCCAAGTCGAATTGAAGGACCTGAAGATCGCGGCGCGGATCGGAACCTATG
>JBBRKS010000252.1:0-4964 GCA_038231775.1 Rhodobacterales bacterium
GGACTCGCCGCTGCTCTTAGCGGCACAGGAACCAATCCCTAAGCAGACTGATCTTGGGGTCGCAAGCTGGGGCTATGCGAGATTGTCCGCTACCGCAGGCACCACCAGCCCCATCTGATATCGCAATCCCGGCACCACCTGAGCAATCGTGAAAGTTCCCTGCAGACAATGCCGCGATTGCCGCTACATCTTCGATGTAAGTGTTAACGTAAGCCATCCACCAGAACCCTTGGCCTTCCCCCGCATGTTCCTTGTCACGCCCAACACGGTCCTGAACCCTGCAGCGCTTGAAACCCGGCACATTCCGCGCCGTTTTCTGGGCCGGTCGCTGCTTATTCCGTTACGTGGTGCCGGATTGGGCCTGATCCTGCGCCTGATCTTTGAGGTTGAATTGCTGCGCTACCTTGCGGCCTTACTACCTTTTGCCTTTGCCGCGGTGATCTGGCCGGAAAAGGCCATCGCGATCGCGCAGGCTCCGCTTTTGATGTTCATGGTGGTTTACGCGGTTGAAATGCGCTTTCTTCGCCTGACGCCAGAGGCGCGCAAGACCCTCTTGACCCCGGGGGAGGCGGACCGTGGCCTTGATCTGCTGCGCGCCCGTGCGGTCACCATCCTAACCCGGATCGCTGCGGGTCGCGGCCTTACCGATGGTACCCTGCATCTGGTGATCGAACAGTCCGAACTGTACCGCATCGCCCCTCTGACGCTTGTGTCGGTTCAGTCCGAGGAGGGCCCAGAGGTTTTGCGCCTTAACCCCGACGAGGAGACTCTGATCCGCGACACGCTGTTCCAACCGCCCCTGACCGAACACGCCCTGCACCGGATCACGCTGGCAGAGGATGAACAGGTCCGCGATCTGGCCTTTGACCCGCGTGCCGTGTCAGCCCATGCCCGACTTGCCGCCCTGCTGGCGTAACGCCACCGGGGCGGGCTTGCGGTTCTGGTGGCGTAACATCAACGGAGCCGCTTGGTCGCCCCATAGGTGTAGGGTCAGCGGATCAGGCTGACCACCCGGCCAAACGGGGGTGCGGGGGGTGCGGCGTCGGGCACAGCCCAAATCACAGGAAGGCCGCGCGGGGCCGGTCCGGTCTCACCTTCCAGATCGGTCAGCACCACGATGACCGACGGTGCCAGTTTTTCTGCCGCTGCGATCACGGCGGCAAAGCTGGTCCCACCGCCCCGGGGCAGAACCAAAGCTGCAAGATCGGCACGCCAGCGGGCCGGGTCGATCCGCACGGCGTCTCGTGCCGCCTCATCAAACGGGATCACCCAAAGCTCTGCCGCTGTCCGGCGCACAATCCCGGCAATCTCACCCAGAAACATGTGCAGCCTGGCATCGTCGATCGAACTTGAGGCATCAAGACCAACCACGACCTTGGGCACGTCGGTGCGGCGCAACTGACCCGGCTGAAAGGCTGGCACCGGGCCACCCGTGCGGCGCGCCGCGGCCTCTGTCGCGATCCAGCGCCGGGCGGGGCGGCGGTAGGTTTGCTGCATCCCTTCGGTCAAGGCACGGGTGATAAGGCCGCGCAGGATCACCTCCCACGGGGTTTCGGGCACGGCAAGATCGGCGAGCCTGTGACCCAGCACACCAATGCCACGGCCCGACAGCCGCCCGGTTTCCATCGCCCGCGACAGATGCTGACGCCACAGGGCAGCGTCGGCCGTTTCAGCCGCCTCGGCTTTACGTTCTTCGGGGTCAAAGTCAGGTTCAAACACCAGCGTCTTGACGTGCTGTTTGGCACGGTCAGCCGAACGCCCGTTACCCGGACCCTGCTGCATCATGCGGATATATAACTGGTCAACGTCCCATTTCGCCAGCGCGTCCATGGCAGGCGATGCGGCATCAAGGTCGGCCAGAAGGCCGGTCAGCGTCAAAGCCGGGCGGGGGATGGCGTAGCCGGATTGCACCAGCGCCTCGTTCACCACGGCGTCGGCTGCTATGGCATAAACCTCTGCATCAAAGCTGTCGCCCCAGCGGGCGGACATGGCCGACATCCGCGCCCCGTGCCGCAGGGCGACATGCAGGATGTGATGGGCCGCAACGCCGGTTTGCTCGTGGCGCGGCAACAACTCGAATGGGGGGCCGTAGGTGATCACGGTGCCGCTGGTCCGTGCCACAGACCCGTCCCCATCGCGGTGATCGCACCACAGCGACAGGGCCGCCATCGCCGGATCAGTTTCGATCAGACCGCGCAATGCTGCCCCGGCGCGGACCGAATGCCGCGTCATTCCAGCCCCGCCGCCTTGCGTTCGGCCGCATAGGTCGCATAGGCGGACGAGGTCGCAAAGCTTTGCTGCCAGCCATTGTCCAGCGCCTTGCGGATCAAAAGTTCAAACCCGTAGGTCGCAAGTTCGCCCAAGGGCAGCCGGGCAAAGGCCGGTTCGGGGCGCAAAGCCGAGAGCTGGCGAAGTTCGGCCATGATGTCGATCACAACGGCCAAGGTCGGCTGATCGGCGGCAGAGATCAGGCCGTACATCAAGGCGGTCAGCCCGTGCATGGTCGGCGGATACATTGCCACCCTTTTGCGCGGCCCGGCTTCAATCATGTCGGCCACCTGAACTGTCGCTGCAATTTCATTGGCGATCAGAATGAATTCGGCGGCAACCGCCTCTCCCACAGTGCCCGCGATCATCACGTCACGCAGACGGCGGTCGGCAACGGCGAACAGAATCGTGCTGACACGGGCCCAACTGCGCGGCGTGCAGGCGATCATCTGGCCCCGGCGCAAGGCATCCTCGGTGGTTTCCAGCAGGTCGGGGCGGGTGCGGATGAAGGTGATGACCGCCGGATGCAGATTGCGCGGGACGGCATAGCGCGCCAGCCAATCGCCCGACTCGGCCCGCAGGTTCAGGTGGATCAGCCGGTCGGACAGGGCCGTTCCCATCTCATAAGCCACAGCCCCGTCTTCCACACCGTTCCCGGCGGCGACGATAAAGGTGGCATCCGGCAGCCGATGCCGCCCGACCCTGCGTTCCTGCAACAGGCCGTAAACGGTCGGCTGCAAGGACGGAGAGGCCGCCGTCAGTTCATCCAGAAACAGGATGGCGGGGCGCGCCGGATCGTCGGGCAAGTCTTCGGGCGGGTACCAGACGGTGCGCTGTGCGGCGTGGTCATAATACGGCAAGCCGCGCAGGTCCTGCGGTTCAATCGTGGTCAGGCGCAGGTCAAACAGCAGCGCCCCGGTGCGGTCGGCCAGTTGCTGGACGATTTCAGTTTTGCCAATGCCGGGGCGGCCATGCAGCATCCAGGACACGCGCATCATGCCTGCCACCTGCGCCTGCCAGCCCGCCAGCAACACCTCAAAAGCATCGCCAGCCGAAACCGGGACTGTGTTCGCCACCATATTCTGTTCTCCCTCGACGCTGACCCTAGCTGAGGCAGCGCCATGATCAAGCGCCTGTCAAACCAAAGGCCACGCGCGTGAACCTTGAAGGATGAATGCTATGGGCTGCGGATCAAGGTGTGCAGGGCATGTCATTTATGCCGTTCAACCTTGCGCACCTGATGACAGGTCTGTCAGGTCAAAGCCTTGCGGGCCTTGGGTTTGCGGCCCGTCAATTCTGGCAGCGGCTTTGCGGGCACGCGGTTCAAGACAGCGGCGCAGGCACTGGCCATGTCGCTGACGGCGAAATCTGCGCCGATCTCTGTCGCCTCTTGCAGCTTTTCAGGAGAGACTGCGGCGGGGCCCGGCGCCGCATCAAACCCCTCGCTTTGATCCTGCGGCATCGCCCAGATCACCACGCCGACCCGCAATCCCGGTGCTGCCCGTTTCAGCCGCCTGATATGCAGCAACGAGGCATGCGACGGCGTCGGATCAAGGAAGTTCAGGATCACGCAATCCTGCCCGGTCACATCAAGATTTCGTGCCCGCAAGGCGGCAAGGTCGGAACTGGGATGGCGGCGCACCTCGGCCCCCTCGGCCTGCAGGGCTTGCGCCAGCATTGCGGCGGCCACATCGTCGGTCTTGCTGCGCCCGCCGATGCTGATGACCGCAAAACCAAATCCGCGCGCCCGCGACCTTGGGCCATCGCCATCCTCGGCATTGCCATCCTCTGTCGCGGTTTCGTCGCGCTCTTCCTGAACGATGGGGGTCAGTTCATCGACCATGTGCATCGCGACGCCAGCAAACCCTTCCTGTTGTTCGACCGTCATCGACCCAACGCCAAAATCATTCTGGCCCAACAGCAAGGCCGGGATGCCGATCTCTTGGTAATAATCGGCAAGATAGGCGGTTTCCAGCGCCTCTTCGGCCCGCAGGATCACCTCAGTGGCATCCCCGACCAGCAGGCGCTGATACATGCGCGCATAGGGGGCAAGGACGGGTTCACCGCCCAAAAGCAGATAGAACACCTCAAACTGCGGCACGTGCCGCCCGACTACGACCAGACACACGGTCAGGGGCATCGACATGACCAGCCCCATCGGCCCCCAGATAAAGGTCCAGAACATCGCCGAAACGATGATCGACACCGGACTGACCCCGGTGCGCGAGGCGTAAAGCCAGGGTTCGACCACGTTGGCCGTGACCATTTCAACAGTCACAAACAGGGCAAGGGTCCACAGGACCGCCGACCAGTCGGGGGACACGACAAAGGCAAGGGCCAAGGGAAACAGGGCCGCCAGAAACGCACCGATGAACGGCACGAACCGCAAAACCAGCGTCAGCATGCCCCAAAGCCCGGCATGGGGCACCCCGATCAGCCACAGGCCCAGCCCGATCGGCAGGGCGTAGATCACATTGATCAGGACCTGAACCATCAGATATTGGCCGACCCGCTCTCCGGCCTCGGCCAATACCTGGGTGGTGCGGTGCAGGTCGCTGGAGCCGACCAGCCGGATGAACTTGTCGCGGAGGTCTTCACGTTCCAGCAGCATGAAAATGACAAGGATCGCCACAAGACCCACTGTCGCCACCGGGCTGAACAGCGCCAGTGCCACCGTTTCAAAGACCGAGAATGAC
>JBBRKS010000253.1:0-4871 GCA_038231775.1 Rhodobacterales bacterium
CAAAGGAGTCGCATATCTGCTCCGGATCGGCTGGCACCTATAACCTGCTGCAGCCGGAGATTACCGGCCGCTTGCGGGACCGGAAACTGGGCAATCAGAAAGCAATCAAGCCGGACCTGATCGCGGCGGGCAACATTGGCTGCATTACGCAATTGTCCGGTGACTCGTTGCCGGTCGTTCACACTGTGGAATTGCTGGATTGGATGGCCGGCGGTCCACCCCCCCCTGGGATCCCTGGCTGACATGGCCAGGATGCGACCCCGGTTCACTCTCGCCGTCGGGTGTCTGGTGATGTGTGTTGCTGCCCATGCGCAACCAACTCCTGGCAACCAGACCGCGGCCCCTAACCGGGCAACCACCGATCGTCTGCTCGACGCTCTGAAAGTCGCCCCGGATGAGCCGTCCGCCGCCGGTCTGGAAGGTCAGGTGCAGCAGATGTGGCTGAATTCCGGTTCGCCCGCTGTGACCCTGCTGCTCAGCCGAGGACTGCGCTCGCTGCAGGCTGGTCAGGATAATGAAGCGGTGGATTCATTCTCTGATGCCATCATCCTCCAGCCCGACCTGGCCGAAGCCTGGCATCAACGTGCCCTGGCGCGCTATCACGCCGGCGACGTCAACGGAGCCATTCGCGACCTGGAGGAAACCATCCGGCGCGAGCCACGGGACTTTTCGGCCTTTCGCACCCTCACCAATATCTCGACCGCACGGGAAGATTGGAAAGGTGCCTATGCAGCCTGGCAGAAGGTGATGGAGCTTGATCCGAAAACGCCAGGAGGAGAAGACCGTCTGCGATTGCTCAAGCGCCGCGCGCTCGGTGAGGACACCTAACGGAACGTGTCAATGACTTTGAGACAGCCGACATCTCGATTTAGGCTTGGTTGATGTCTGTTTTCCGGGGTTGGTTGATCCAGGTTTGGGTGGGCATAGGCGGCGGGACGGGTGCTTTACGCACGAAGCGTTCCGGGTTGGCCTGATAGGCCTGGGCCAGGACGTCCTGGCGGGCGGAATGGACGACTATTGCCTGGCCATAATGCACTTGGTCCGGCGTCATCAATCCGATCCCAATGTGATGGTGATCTTGGTTGTACCAAGTAAAGAAGCGACGGCAAAAGGCCCGGGCATCCTCGATGCAGCCGAAACGCTTGGGGAATTGTGGTTGGTAT
Source organism: Rhodobacterales bacterium (assembly GCA_038231775.1). Taxonomy (GTDB): domain Bacteria; phylum Pseudomonadota; class Alphaproteobacteria; order Rhodobacterales; family Rhodobacteraceae; genus Stagnihabitans. The sequence goes on from JBBRKS010000253.1 coordinate 1,164, forward strand.
TTCAGGGTCTTAAAATGCGCCTCCGAGAAGGGGTTGTTGTTCGAGGTATGGGGCCTGCTATGCGACTTGGTAACCCCAAGGTCGGCCAGCAGGAAGGCGGTTGCCTTGGCCTTCATCGGTCCGCCCCGATCGGCGTGTAGCGTCAGTTGACCTGATGGAACGCCATGCTTGACAAAGGCGTCGTCAAAAAGGTCCTTGAACAGGACGGTGTTTTCAGCATCGGCGACGCACCAGCCGACGACGCGGCGGCTGAAGATATCAAGAATGACATACAGGTAGAAATACGACCATTTGGCCGGTCCCATCAGTTTCGTTATATCCCACGACCAAACTTGGTTAGGCGCTTCGGCCAGCAGCTCCGGCTTTTGGTAGACCGGATGGCGAAGTTGGTCGCGGCGTTCACGGACCTCGCCATTTTCCGCCAGGATGCGATACAGGGTGCGGATCGAGCAAAGATAGACGCCCTCGTCCAGCAAGGTGGCATAGATCTCCGCAAGGGCGAGAGCGCGCTGACCGCTCGATGCAGCCTCAGTCCGCTTCGCGGCCTGAGCGACGAACCGGGGTGTTCGCAGAAGATCAAGTACACGGCTGCGTTCTTCCGACCCAAGGGCACGCGGCGGCGCGCGTTTGGCAGACCTTGAAGGGGGCGGCCGAAGGAGGGCCGTGCGGGCGCGATAGACGCTGGCGCGTGCCAAACCGAGAGCGGCACAGGCGCTTGCCGTGAGGCCACTTTTGGCAGTCAGAGCGATGGCCATCTGCATCATGACGTCTCGTCGCCCTCGGACGTCGCCATCGGTATCCCCAGCAAGGCTGCAACTTTTTTTGAATACCGATGATCGCCTCGGCGCGTTCAAGCCGCTGACGGAGCCTGGCGTTTTCACGGCGGAGCTGGCCAAGATCGGCGTCCGCGGGTTGAGCGACGACGGGCTTGGGGCCGCGTCGTAGCGGCTTGAGCGCCTCGAAGGCTCCCGCGTCCCGCTGACGGCGCCAATCGGTCAGAGCTGACGAGTAAAGGCCTTCACGACGGAGGATAGCGGCGATCCCGCCGGTGTCGGCGGCACGAGCGCGCTGACCGCTGTTTGCAGCATCGGTTCGCTTTGCGACCCGATCAGTCTCGTCCAGGATACGCAGCTTGGCTGCCGCGGAGAACGTCCGGCGTTGAGGCCGTGGTGACAGTTCGGGCGACGCGGCGGGCGGTGCCGCGACCGTCGTCGGCTTGCGGCCTTCCTTGCCAGCAACGTTCGTCAGATCGACTGGGACATTTGTATTGGGCATAAACACGATGTCGGTCTCCTGTGCCCAAGTCTAAACTCGCAGGGGGCGGGTGTCTCATCATCGTTGTTGGTGTGGACGGCCCCCCGGCATCGCGTGCCAGAATTGGCGCTGTCAGCAACCAAAACCGGAGCCATCCATGACACAATATAAAGGCATAGCTATCGACACGTCCAAAGCTGTCTTCACACTGCACGGTGTCGATCAGTCCGACCGGCCGGTCCTGCGCATCAACCTCCGCCGCGCGCAAATGATCCCGTTCTTCAAAAAGCTGCCACCCACGGAGATTGCGATGGAAGCCTGTGGCAGCTCTCACCACTGGGCCCGAGAACTAATCGCCCTCGGACATAAGATGCGTCTCATCCCGCCGCAGTATGTCACGCCGTTTGTAAAGCGCGGCAAGAATGACCGCAACGATGCCGAGGCAATCTACGAAGCATCCAGACGATCTGGTATTCATCCAGTGCCCGTGAAGTCAGTTGGGCAACAGGCGGAAGGCATGATTTTGAAAGTACGCGAGACACTGGTTGGCCAAAGAACGCAGCTGGCGAATACTTTGCGCGGACATGCCGCCGAATTTGGTGTCATTGCCAGTAAAGGAATGAGCAAGATTAATGCTTTGCTTGCTGCTGTCGCAACGGAGACTGCCATTCCTTTGGAAGCCAAAGAGATGGCCACCCTTCTGGGTCAGCAGATCGTAGCGCTCGACATCCGGATCAAGGAAATCGATATCAAGCTGAATGCCGCTCATAAATCCAACCCTGTCAGCCAGCGCTTGGCCACGATCCCCGGCATCGGTCCGATCACCGCGCTGACCATAGCGGTGGAGATCGATCCGGCGATGTTTGAGTCCGGCCGTCATCTTGCAGCGTGGGTTGGACTGACGCCCAAAGAGCACTCCACCGGCGGAAAACAGCGCCTTGGCGGGATCAGCAAAGCAGGCAATGAAAGATTGCGCGTGCTACTCGTTTCTGGAGCAACTTCTGTCATCAATGCCGCCGCAAAGCCAGGCAGCAAGCTGATGACAAACTGGTTGTGCGCTTTACTGCAGCGCAAGCCCCGCAAGCTTGCCGCTGTGGCGCTTGCCAACAAGATGGCGCGAGTGGCATGGGCAGTCATGACGACAGGCGAGAAATATCGTGCCGCACCGGCAGCCGAGTTGGCCGCCGCATGATCGACATTTCGTCACGTAACGTCGTGGAGTGGGACCATGCCCCGTCCATCAATTGGTGAAGGACCGATGACTGGCGCCGAGCGGCAGGCACGCTATCGTGCCGCACACACGGCTGGCGCATCGGTCATCCAGTTTCGTCGTCCAGCTGACCGGCGCAGCCGGGTCCAGCGCTGGAACGATACGGTCACCGCCCTGACTGACCTTCAAACCGAATACACCAGCTGGCTGAACGCGCTGCCGGACAATCAACAAGACAGCGCCCTGGCTGAGACCTTGCGTGCGATCGTCGACCTTGACCTTGGTGAGCTTCAGGCAATTGAGCCGCCACGTGGGTTTGGTCGGGATTGAACACCAGATGCCCTCCGCCCGTACGGCATGGGCGAAGCTGGCAAAGGTTCCAGCGGATCGGCTTCGATCCGTTGGAATGCCAGATGAGGGCACGATGACGCGTGCCTCCGTTTGCTGGTATCAGCTACCGGTTGCCGGAGTTTGCGCGTCGGTGCCGGGTGTAAGAGCTGAATGAGATGACAATCGGTCGAACCGAGGATCCACAGAACCCGCTCCGTGCCATGGCTTTCGAGGCCGCGTCGTTGTTTGGGTGTGGATCGCGGATACCATCTGGGCCAGCGGTCATGGTGCCGCGTCAACAGGCCGCACACATGATCGCAATCGACCCGAATGTTGGACCACTCATTTTTCCCTTGCATCAGAGGGGCCGTCCACACATGGCACTGAGGGGAGCGGCCGAAAACTTTTTGGTGGACTTGACCCCGTAAAAAAACGTGGCCCATGGGCTGTTGCGGACTTGCGAGTGGTGACGCCTTCGGGCGATCCCGTTTAGGAAATTGATCTTTCTCCGCGGCCCAGCCCCTCACTGTTGTTCTCATGCAGGAGGGTAAGAGACATGCCTCAGGCAAAACGATCCCGCCCTCAGAGGGATCTGGCCACGATCCATCCCGCCGCCGCGGCGATCGATATCGGCGCCACCATGCACGTCGCGGCCGTTGGCCCGGATCGCGACACAGAGCCGGTGCGGACATTTCGGACGTTTACCGATGACCTTCATCGTCTGGCGGATTGGTTCGCCCACTGTGGGATCAAGACGATCGTCATGGAAACATCGTAAGCGAACGGTCAGCACCGTGGCTCTGCGGGGCTTGACTTGGCCATTCGCCCTGCTCAAGCGGCGTTGCCCCGATCCAGTCCGCACGCTGATTCGCACCAATGATCTTCGTACGCGCTCAACCACCCCCGACAGCCGG
>JBBRKS010000254.1:0-4864 GCA_038231775.1 Rhodobacterales bacterium
GCTGAAATCCGTGCCGGGCGTAACCGATGCCACCGTCAACCTTGCGACCGAGCAGGCGCATGTGATGGGACAAGCCGATGCAGCGGCCCTGATCCGCGCCATCGAGGGGGCTGGCTATGAAGCGCGGCTGGCGGTGTCAGCCTCTGCCGTTTCAGACGAGACGGCGGCCCGCAAGGCGGCAGAAGAAAGCACTCTGAAGCGCGATCTGTGGATTGCGGCGGCGCTGTCGCTGCCGGTGTTCCTGCTGGAAATGGGATCGCACCTGTTCCTGTGGGTCCACATGGCGGTGATGAACACCATCGGCATGCAGAACAGCTGGTATCTGCAGTTTGCCCTGACCACAGCGGCACTGCTGGGCCCCGGTCGGCGGTTCTACACCAAGGGCTACCCTGCGCTGGCCCGGCTTGCCCCCGACATGAATAGCCTTGTCGCTGTCGGCACGTCCGCCGCCTACGGTTATTCGCTGGTCGCGACCTTTGCGCCGGGTCTTTTGCCCTCAGGCACGGTGAACGTGTATTACGAGGCGGCAGCGGTGATCGTGACGCTGATCCTGCTTGGCCGGTATCTGGAAGCCCGCGCCAAGGGACGCACGTCCGAGGCGATCAAGCGGCTGGTGGGCCTCCAGGCCAAGACCGCCCGCGTCGTCAGAGACGGCACTGCCCTTGAGGTGCAGATTGCCGAGGTGCGGCCTGGGGATCTTGTCGAGGTGCGTCCCGGCGAGAGGGTGCCGGTGGATGGCGCGGTGACGACAGGCGCCAGCTGGATCGACGAAAGCATGATCTCTGGTGAGCCGCTGCCGGTTGAGAAGACCATCGGAAGCACCGTCACCGGCGGCACGATCAACCAGACCGGCGCTTTCACGTTCCGCGCAACTGCGGTGGGCGAGGCCACGATGCTGGCTCAGATCATCCGCATGGTCGAGGCAGCACAAGGCGGCAAACTGCCGATTCAGGCGCTGGTTGACCGGATCACCATGTGGTTCGTCCCTGCCGTGATGGCGCTGTCGGCATTGACCTTTGCCGTCTGGCTGATCTTCGGCCCCGATCCTGCGCTGACCTTCGGGCTTGTGAACGCGGTGGCGGTCCTGATCATCGCCTGCCCCTGTGCGATGGGTCTTGCCACGCCAACCTCGATCATGGTCGGCACCGGGCGGGGGGCAGAACTCGGCGTGCTGTTTCGCAAGGGCGAGGCGTTGCAGGCCTTCCAGGATGTTCGCGTGGTGGCCTTTGACAAGACCGGTACGCTGACCGAGGGCAAGCCCCGCCTGACCGACCTGCACCTTGCCCCCGGCTTTGACCGCGCCCCCGTGCTCGCCGCTGTTGCGTCGGTCGAGGCGAAGTCCGAACACCCCATCGCCCGCGCCATCGTGGCGGCGGCTGTTGAAGAGGGTCTTACGCTGCCGGAGGTGACTGGGTTCGCCTCGATCACCGGCTACGGCGTCGAGGCGCTGGCAGGCGAAAGCCGCGTCGAAATCGGCGCAGATCGTTACATGGCGAAACTGGGTCTGGACGTGGCACCGTTTGCCGAAGTCGCCGCCCGGCTGGCGGATGAGGGCAAGTCGCCACTTTATGCCGCGATCGACGGCCAACTGGCCGCGATCATTGCCGTGGCCGACCCGATCAAGGAAACCACACCGCAGGCGATCCGCGCCCTGCATGCGCTTGGCCTCAAGGTCGCGATGATAACCGGCGACAACGCCCGCACCGCGCAGGCCATCGCACGCCAGTTGGGCATCGACGAGGTGGTGGCCGAGGTGCTGCCCGATGGCAAGGTGGCGGCGGTCAAACGGCTCAAGGCACTCGGTCCGCTGGCCTATGTCGGCGACGGCATCAACGACGCCCCGGCACTGGCCGAGGCGGATGTGGGCCTGGCCGTCGGCACCGGCACCGATATCGCCATCGAGGCGGCGGATGTGGTGCTGATGACCGGGCGCCTGACAGCGGTGCCCGACGCCATTGCGCTGTCCAAGGCCACGATGCGCAACATCCGCCAGAACCTGTTCTGGGCATTTGCCTATAACGCAGCCCTGATCCCGGTGGCGGCAGGCGTGCTGTGGCCCGCGTTCGGCATTCTTCTGTCGCCGGTCTTTGCCGCCGGGGCCATGGCGCTGTCGTCGGTCTTCGTCCTTGGCAACGCGCTGCGTCTGCGCCGCTTTGTCCCCATTCAAGCCTGAAGGAGCCAGATCATGAACATCGGTGAAGCTGCCAAGGCCTCGGGCGTGTCGGCGAAAATGATCCGCTACTACGAATCCACAGGCCTGATCCCGGCGGCGGGGCGGACAGACGCAGGCTACCGCGTTTATTCGGACATCGAGGTGCAGATGCTGCGCTTCATTCGCCGTTCGCGCGACCTTGGCTTTCCGGTCGAGAAAATTGAGGAACTCCTCGCCCTTTGGCGCGATCGCTCCCGTCAAAGTGCCGACGTTAAGCGTCTGGCGCAAGAACAGATAGACGGGCTGGAGCGCAAGATCGCCGAGATGCAGGCGATGAAGGACACCCTGCAACACCTTGCCGACGCCTGCTGCGGCGACCATCGGCCAGACTGTCCGATCCTTGCAGATCTTGGCAATGGGCCGGGCACAACTAACAATCGCGCGTTGACCCGCTTTGGTCCATAAGAAACGGGCGCTGCGTTGACCTGCAAACGCAGCCGCAGGTTTGTTGTGAAGACCGGCCTTCAGTTAAAAGATGGGACTCCAAGATGGGTGATTTTCTTCTGAACCACGAGCCAACGATCCGTCTGATCACCTTTCTGACGGTGCTTATTGGCATGATGGTTTGGGAGGTGGCTTCGCCCCGTCGCCGTCAAGAAATCCCCAAGGTGCTGCGCTGGACGAACAACCTGAGCCTGGTTGTGATAGACACGGCGATCTTGCGACTTGCCTTTCCGGTCCTTGCGGTGGGTCTAGCGGGCATCGCAAAGACAAACGGCTGGGGTTTGTTCAACATGATCGATCTGCCCCTATGGATAGCTGTGATCTTCGCGATCATGCTACTGGATCTCGCGACTTATGTTCAACATATCGTCTTTCACGCTGTGCCGGGCCTTTGGCGCCTGCACCGGATGCATCATGCCGATCTCGAGTTTGATGCGACCACCGGTTTGCGCTTTCACCCGGCCGAGATTGTGCTTTCCATGACGCTAAAGCTTGCACTTGTGCTGGCAATTGGCGCGCCTGCCGTGGCGGTTCTGGCCTTTGAAGTGATCTTGAACGCAGCTTCAATCTTCAACCATTCAAACATCTCACTGTCCCCCGCCGTGGACCGGGTTGTCAGGCTGTTCCTCGTCACGCCAGACATGCACCGGGTCCACCACTCGATCGAACCGCGCGAAACGAACGCGAACTTCGGGTTTTCTGTCCCATGGTGGGACCGGCTGTTTGGCACATATCTGGCACAACCAGCCAAGGGCCACTTGGAGATGAAGATCGGGATCGAACAATTCCGGTCGCGGCGTGAGCTTTGGCTGGACCGAATGCTGGTTCAGCCCCTGAGGGAAATTGCCGAGAGCAAAGCAAAAAGGGGACAGAGTGTTCCGAAGAAAACAAAGTAGGAGAAGACTTTGGGCGCAGTTGCAACAGTCTCTACCCTGAACGCCTGACGGTGTCTTGCGGTGCAATTGGTGCGCTTTTCCAGCAATAGCTGCAACGTTGCGGTCCGGCCCCCACGCCTTATGTGTGCGGCAGCTTCAATTTAGGGAGGTCAAACAAGATGCAAACCAAGCCGCGTGTCGCGCCAGAAATTGACCTGCTGATCATATCTTTCCCGATGCATTTCACTTGGGAATTTCTGCAAGCACCGCTGTTTAGTAGCATGCGGGATGCCACGCATATGGATGGTATCAGGATATGCCTGCAGGCGACTTTGGGCGATGTGGTCATCGTGCTGATTGCTTTTTGGGTGGCGTCTTTCCTTTCCGGAACGCGTCATTGGGCTGCCCTGCCAAACCGTTGGATCACGGCAGCTTGGCTTTCGACGGGTCTGGCAATAACGGTTGCTTTTGAGTTTTACAGCACCGAAATTGCAGGACGTTGGGCTTATGGCGTGACCATGCCGCGACTGCCGGTGATCGGAACCGGCCTTTCGCCATTGCTCCAATGGATCATCGTCCCCGTGCTGGTGTTGTGGTATTTGCGTCGCCTTTCAGCAAAGCCCATCTGATCAGACGTCGCCGGTGGGCAGTCGAACAATTGCAATTAGCCCGCCACCGCTTTGGTTGCGCAACTGGACCGTCCCGCCATGCGCCTGAATGATGGTGCGGGTGATGGCCAGACCCAAGCCCGCACCACCGGTATCGCGGTTGCGTGACGCTTCGAGCCGCACAAAGGGTTCAAACACCGCCTCGAACTGATCCTCGGGCAAGCCCGGCCCCTTGTCCGCTACGGTTATGACGGCGCATCCCGGTTCTTGAACCACGGTGACATCGGCCACGCCCCCATAGCGCACCGCGTTGTCAATCAGGTTGCGCAAGGCGCGGTTCAGCGCATGGGGCCGGATCGTGGCCGGCACGGGCGGTGACGATGCAAGGGTCGCACGGCCGCCGCCCACGTCAGCCACCAGATCACCCAGCAAGGCTGCAAGATCGACGCTGGCTGCGGGTTCCGTCCTGGCCACGCTGCGGGCGAACTCCAGCGTTTCTTCGACCATGGCCTGCATCTCCTCGACCAAAGCCTTCAGTCGGACAGAGTCCTCGGTTTCGTCAAGCATCTCGATCCGAAGCCGCATCGCAGTCAGTGGCGATCGCAAATCATGGCTGAGCGCTGCCAGCATATGGGTCCGCTCGGTCACAAAGCGGGTCAGGCGGTCTTGCATGCGGTTGAAGGCTTGGGTGGTCGCGCGCACTTCTGTCGGCCCGGTCAACGGCA
>JBBRKS010000255.1:0-4817 GCA_038231775.1 Rhodobacterales bacterium
ATCGAGGGTGGTCTGGGCAACGATGACATTGCCGGTGGCAAGGGCAACGACCACATCCTCAGCGGCGATGGTGATGACGAAATCTGCGGCGGCGCGGGCAACGATCTGATCTCGTCCGGCACAGGCAATGACGAAGACATGGGCGGCCTTGGTGATGACACGGTCTACGGTGAAAGCGGCAATGACATGATCAGCGGCTTTCTTGGCAATGACGTTCTGTCGGGCGGCGACGGCAACGATCACCTGATCGGCGGGGCGGGCGACGACCAACTGCTAGGCGATGCGGGCGACGACACTCTGATCGCGGGCGTTGGCAACGATCAGCTTGACGGCGGGCAAGATGACGACACGCTGTCGGGCGGTGTCGGCGATGACACCCTGATCGGCGGCGACGGCGATGACCAGTTGTCGGGCGGCGTGGGTCAGGACCTGCTGACCGGCGGCAGCGGTGCGGACGTATTCGTGTTCCTCAGCGTGGCAGAGATGGGCTCGATCCGCGTCCATGACACAGTGACCGACTTCACCTCGGGTCAGGATCACCTCGACCTTGCGGCGCTGCATCTGACCTATATCGGCACCGGCGCCTTTTCCGGCACGGCAAATGAGATGCGCTTTGTCGATGCGGTGTCAGGCGGTACGTTTCAGATTGATTGCAATGGCGATGGCAAGGCGGACCATCACCTGACCCTGAACGACGTCCATTTCATCGACCCGGGTGTCGATCTGATCCTGTAACTCCGGTTTGGCGGTGGGCCGGTTCAGCCGGCCGCCACGCCAGCCTCGGCAAAGGTCGCCATGCCGGAATGGCAGTCGGCGGCGGCTTTGACGATGCCGATGGCCAAAGCGGCACCTGACCCCTCGCCCAGGCGCAGGCCAAGCGACAAAAGCGGAGTTTTATTCAGCGATGCCAACAGCTTGGTATGGGCGGCCTCGACACTGGCGTGACCTGCGATGCAATGGTCCAGACCATCCGGGGCGGCCTGATGCAAAATGGCTGCGGCAGAACAGGCAATGAAGCCGTCCAGAACAACCGGCATCCGCAGCATACGGGCGCGCAGCATGGCCCCGGTCATCGCGGCAATCTCGCGCCCGCCGACCGCCGCCAGAACCGCCAACGGATCGCGACGGGTCAGACGCCCGACACCGGCGCGCACCACATCGGCCTTGCGGATCAGGCCCGCATCATCGACCCCGGTGCCGCGCCCGACCCAATCCTCGGCAGCACCCCCAAACAGCGCACAGGCGATGGCGGCGGCAGAGGTCGTATTGCCAATCCCCATCTCACCCGGAACCAGCAGGTCGGCTTTGGGGTCAACCGCATCCCAGCCGACCAACAAGGCGGCCAGAAGATCAGCCCCGGTCATCGCATCCTGTTCGGTGAAGTCAGCAGTGGGACGGTGAAGCTCAATCGGATGGACCGTCATCGCCGCCCCGAACGTCCGGGCCAACTGATTGATCGCCGCCCCGCCATGGGCAAAGTTTCCCACCATCTGTGCGGTCACTTCCGCCGGAAAAGCCGACACGCCCTTGGCCACAACACCGTGGTTTCCCGCGAAAATCGCAATCTGTGGAGCGGTAATGCGCGGCGTGGCGGTGCCTTGCCAGCCTGCCAGCCAGATCGCGACATCCTCAAGCCGGCCCAACGCGCCCGGCGGTTTGGTCAGTTGGCCGTTGCGCGCAACTGCCCCGGCGGTGGCCTCAGGATCCGGACCGGGCAGTGCCGCCATCAAGGCGTGAAAATCGGCGAGTGTGGCGGGCCTGGGGGTCACGTTTTCCTCCATAACAGGTGGCTTAGGGGTAATCCTGCTGCCCGGGATTGGCCAGACGTCGCAGACCTTTCGCAGGCGATTCCCGACATGCAAAAGGGCAGCCCCGAAAGACCGCCCTTGTTTGCGCATGCGCGGGTGGATCGTGTCGGGCAGCTTGGCCCAGTTTCACCAGACCACCAACCTTACCCGACCGAAACCAATCCGCCCGAATACTGTCAGGCGGCGCGGCCGACCAGAACTTCACCGACTTTCTTTTGTGCACCCGCCTCGTCAACACCGGCGACGGCGGCCACTTCACGGGTCAAACGCTCCAACGCCGCTTCATACAGCTGCCGTTCCGAGTATGACTGCTCACGCTGGTCATCGGTGCGGTGCAGGTCGCGCACGACCTCTGCAATCGCCATCAAGTCACCCGAGTTGATTTTTTGTTCATATTCCTGTGCGCGGCGCGACCACATGGCGCGCTTGACGCGGGCTTTGCCCTTCAGCGTGTCCAGCGCCTTGGTCACCACATCGGGAGTCGACAGGCTGCGCATACCGATTTCGGTCGCTTTATGGGTCGGAACCCGCAGCGTCATCTTGTCTTTTTCGAACGAGATGACAAACAGCTCCAGCCGGAAGCCCGCGATCTCCTGTTCTTCGATCGAGATGATCTTGCCAACGCCATGCGCAGGGTACACCACGAAATCATTCGGGTGAAATTCAGACTTGCTGTTCTTGGTCATTCAGTCACTTCCTATGGGGCGCAGCCCGAACGGACGACAATTCACCCAACGGAACCGAAATCCCGCTGTTTTCAAGGCTTACAGTCGTCAGAAAAACCACCTCCAAGCGAGCAGCTTTGGAAGGGCTTCACATATCCTTCATTGATTGTAACTGTTGCATAACACAAAAAATACGAAATTCCAAGGACCGCGTTGACCAACCCAGCCGCGCTGCAGCTTGATCCCCAAGGGTTTTATTCAAACTTGCCGCAAAAACGCTGCGTCAGGCCGCGAATCGGTGCGATCAGCCGCCAAGCCCGGCGGCTTCCGAGAAAAGCGTTTTCAGCTTGTCCTTTTCGCCGTCATGGGTGGTTGCATCCGGCAGCGGGTCTTTCTTCGTCACGATCACCGGCCACAGCAGCGCGTATTTGCGGTTGAAGGTGACCCAATGGTCCAGATCTGGCTCTGTATCCGGACGGATCGCGTCGGCGGGGCATTCGGGTTCACACACGCCGCAGTCAATGCATTCGTCAGGATGGATGACGAGCATGTTTTCGCCTTCGTAAAAGCAGTCCACCGGGCACACTTCGACGCAGTCGGTGTATTTGCAGGCGATGCAGTTGTCGATCACCACATAGGTCATGGCAGGTCCATCCTTGGAAAGCAGCGCCGCCTGACTAGAACAGGCGTCCGGATCATTCAAGAGATGAAGCGGTATCCGGTGCGGTCAAGGCATCAAGGTCAAGGTAAAGTGCTTGCGCTTCAGGCGCAGGGCCACGCCGAGTGCCCAAGGACAAGATGCGAATGACCCGGATCCGGTCCGCCTGGGGAAAGGTCAGCACATCGCCCGGCACGATGCCGTGCGCGGGCTTGGTGCAATGCTGACCGTTCAGCCGCAGATGGCCCTCTGCCACCATGTCAGAGGCAATCTCGCGCCGCTTGAAAAAGCGTGCCTGCGCCAGCCACTTGTCCAGCCGCATTTTCGGACTGCCCAAGGCAGGCGTTTTTATCCCCGGACCCGCCACTTACTTGGTCAGCTTCAGGGCTGCCAGAACAGCGAAGGGGTTGTCGGGGTCAATCGGCTTTTCAACCCGTGGCGGGCGGGCTTCAAAGGCGCGTTGGGGTTTGGCCTCGGGCTTGGACCCTTCACGCGACTCGCGGCCACCATCCCGCGCACCGTCCTTGGGACGCGGCTTGCGGTTGTCGGACCGGCTTTCACCCTGCGGACGATCTGCACGCGCATCGCCCCGGTTTTCGCCACCACCCTCACGCGGTTTGTTGCCTTTATAGCCGCCCCGGTCACCACCCTCGCGGCGCGGTCTGGCCTCGGGCACCACAGCAGCCGCATCAACCACGACGGCCGCCGGATCAACAGCCACGGGCGTTGCAGCATCGCGGCGCGGGCCACGGTCGGCCCCACGCGGCGCACCCGAACGCGGCGGGCGTGCATCTGCGGTGCGTTCCGGACGTGGCGCACGTTCGGGACGCGGGCGCGGTTTTGGTGCCCAGGTGAAGGTCGTATAGCTTTCCATTTCCGGTGCGGCAGGTTCGACCGGCTCTGTCGGCTCAACCAACTGCTCTTCAACCACCGGGTGGATCAATGAGACTTCTTCCGGCACCGGGTTCAGCGATACCGGCTCCTCGACCTTGACCTCAACCACCACAGCGGCCTTGACCTTGGCGCGTTCGCCCTTTTCGCCCTTGTAGCCCAGACCCGACATCAGATCGACAAACTGGTCCAGCGTCATGCCGGTGATCGACAGCATATCCGGCGTCGCCTCAAACCCGACGCGGCTGTCCTTTGTGCGCAAAATATCAGCCAAACGCTCCAGCATATCAATCCGGATCGCCCGCACACCCGATGGATGATAGCCCGACAAGGTATAATGGCTGCGCGGCACTTCGGGCAGGTTCGGAATGGTCACCAATCCCGGCGGCGGACTTTCGGGAAAATCCTGCAGACCGGTCCACAGGCTCCACAACACCAGACGAAGGCGCGTGGCGGCGGGCTTTAACAGCAAGGGCAGAAAGATGGTGAACTGGCCAAAGCGCACGCCGTGCTTGCGCAAGGCGGCACGGGCATCCTGATCCAGTGCCTTCACATCATCGGCCACGTCATCGCGTTGCAGAACGCCCATCGCCTCGACCAGACGGAAGGCAAAACCGCGTGCAAGGCCAACCAGCGCCTCATCCCGGCTCATCGCGGCCAGGGGTTCGAACAAAGCAGCAATCTTGCGGTCAATGAAGTGTTGGGCGCGGCGTCGCACCTTGTCGGCCACATCGGGACCGGCTTCCTCGTCCACAAAAACCTCGACCTGCGGACGCAGGGCTTCGGCCCCTTTGA
>JBBRKS010000256.1:0-4785 GCA_038231775.1 Rhodobacterales bacterium
AAGTGGCGCACATGCCCTACCGCAAGGACCGCAGCTTTGAAGACTATCTCAGCGAGGCCAGCTTTGAAAAGCGCGGGTCCCAAACGTGGCACAAGCACGTGTTCGCGGTGGTTGACGTGTTGGACCGGGCGTTTCGGCCCGATTACATCGCGATCGGCGGCGGCAATGTCGATCGGCTGGACAAGCTGCCGCCCAAAGCGATCCGCGGCGACAACGCCAATGCGTTCACCGGGGGCTTTCGGGTCTGGACGGATAAGAGCCTGATCCTGTGATGCCGCAACATTTGCATAAAGGGAAAGCCCGATGAGCGTGACTGCAAAAACCGGCGAGGCCCCCAGTGGGCCGGCAGATATGGCACCGACCTGGACCTCTTCGGCCAAGGATCTGGTCACGACCGCACTCGGGGCCAGCCGGATCTGGGCCAGTCTTGGCCACGGCATCCTGAATGAGGTTTACTGGCCCTCTACCGGGTCACCCCAAATCCGCGACATGGGGTTTATCGTGGCTGGCCCCTTTGGGTGGAGCGAAGTCAAACGCATCAACCGCTACAGCGTGACGGAACCCGCGCCCGACATTCCGCTGCCAATCATCGTGCATGAGGGCGACGGCGGTGCCTACACCTTGACGCTGGAAGTGGTGCCCGACCCGGCACGCGACACCTTGATGGTGCGCTATGACCTCATCGGCAAGGAATGCCAGGTTTATGTTCTGCTCGCCCCACGTCTTGGTGCGCAAAGTGGTGACAACGAGGCGTGGGCCGGTGACAAGCTGGTGGCCGAGGGGGCCGGAGCATGGCTGTGCCTTGCGGGCAGCCACGGCTTTCAACGCTCTAGTGCGGGGCATGTCGGCACATCGGACGGCTGGCAGGATTTCGACAAGAACGGGCGCATGACGTGGGAATATGACCATGCCAGACCCGGCAATGTGGCGTTGATGGCGGAATTGGCGTCACCGTCAGGGGCCTTGGCGCTGGCCTTTGCCAGCACCCGCGAGGGGGCCGTGACGCTGGCAAAATCCAGCCTTGCGTCAGGCTTTGCGTCGGTGCGCGCCGAGGCGCTTGCGGGTTGGGTGGGGTGGGCTGGAAAGGTGCAGACCTTGCCCGCACGCAGCCTTTCGGCGGACCTTATCACTCAGGCCAAGCGGTCTGCAGCCGTTTTGAAAACCCACGAGGACCGCACCTTTCCCGGTGCTGTCGTGGCCTCGCTTAGTGTGCCCTGGGGCAATGCGCACAATGATCTGGGCGGTTATCACCTGGTCTGGGCGCGCGACGCCGTCAACTCGGGCCTTAGCCTTTTGGCCATCGGACAAACTGACGATGCCCGCCGGATGCTGGCCTATCTGATCGCCATGCAGCATGATGACGGCCATTGGGCGCAGAACTTTTACCCCGATGGCAGAGCGTTCTGGAAAGGCGTCCAGTTGGATGAGGTCGGCTTTCCGATCTTGCTGGCGGCAAAGCTGCACGAGGAAGGCGCACTTGAGGACGACGAAGGCGCGCTGATGGGCCTGCGCACCATGGTTGAAAACGCGGTCGGCTTCATCCTGCGCAATGGCCCGATCAGCGCACAGGATCGCTGGGAGGAAAACGCCGGCCTGAACGGCTTTACGCTGGCGGTTCTGATCGCGGCCCTTGTAGCTGGTGCCGATTGGCTGCAGGGCGCGGCGAAGGCAGAGGCGCTCGCCACCGCTGACGACTGGAACGCGCGCATTGAAGAGTGGACCTATGCGGCGGATACGGCCTTGGCCAAGGCGCATGGTGTGGTGGGCCATTACATTCGCCTGGCTCCGGAAGCCGGGGTTCCCCTTGCCGACCAGCGCATCGACGTGCGCAACCGCGCCGGGATGACTTTGCCGGTCTGTGACATGGTTGCGATGGATTTTCTGGCTTTGGCGCGCTTTGGTCTGCGCAAGGCAGATGATGCGCGGATGCAAGACACGGTAAGGGTCTGCGATGCGGTCTTGGGCACCGACACGCCCAATGGCCGGGTGTTTCACCGCTATAACGAGGACGGCTACGGCGAACATGCTGACGGTTCACCCTTTGACGGTAGCGGCATCGGACGTGGCTGGCCCCTTCTGATCGGAGAGCGTGGTCATCTGGCCCTGTTGGCGGGCGAAGATGCCACTCCGTATCTTGCAGCCATGGCAGGCATGACCGGCCCCGGCGGCATGATGCCGGAACAGGTCTGGGATACGGACCCGCTGCCAGATGTGTTTCTTGCGCCCGGCGCGCCAACGGGCGGTGCGATGCCGCTGGTCTGGGCGCATTCGGAATATCTGAAGCTGGCCTGCGCCATCGTCTCTGGCCGCCCGGTTGAGCTGCTGAAAAGCGTTGAAGCGCGCTATCAAGGCCAACGTCCCGACCCAAAGCAGCGCCAATGGCGCAGCGAAACCCCTTTGCATACCATCGCCAGCGGGGCGACCTTGCGCGTCCTGGACACCCGGCCGTTCACGCTGCGCGTCACGTATGACGACTGGGCCACGATGCAGGATCTGGCGACGGTGCCACAGGCGTTTGACATGCACGCCGTCGCTCTGCAGCCCAACGCAAAGGCCCGGCGACTGATCTTCACGCGCTTTTATGATGAAGGATGGGAGGGTGAGAACCACGAGGTCACCATCGCATAGCGCCTGCAATCTTGTCGGCGACTGGGTCAGAACGACTTCAGGGACTCAAGTGGGGTTTGGTGTTGGTGGGGTGGCTGCCGCGTCCTGACCAAGGATCAAGGTGCGCGCGGAACGATCTCAGGCTTGGGCAGCGGTGATAGCGGGTCGATCAGGGAAAGCAATGATCGTCCCGTTGCTGGCTATCTCAGCAGGCAGTTCTGGCACGGGCGGGCTGAGCGGAGCGGTGTTAGCAAGGTTGCTTGAACGGTTCATCTTTCGCTTTTGCTTTGGCGGCGGATCACTCTAAGTTGTCGTGTAGCGCGATCAAAAGGGACCGCAAAGATGATGGCAACTGCATATTACGCCCTGAAACGCAGCCTTCTGATGTTGGCCGCTTTGGTTGCCATGCCGACCGGCCCTGCCTGGTCAGAGGCGACCATGGTGCCCGGCCCGACCCAGTATATCGCGGCCTTGGGCGACCCCAAGGCCACCTCTGGCGATGATGCGCAAAGCTGGGGCTTCTGGACGCTTGATCCCGGCCCGCGTGGCGTCTGGGTCAAGGATTATCCGGACCTGCTGGCCAATGGCGGCAAGGCGCGCGCGGGCTGGCAGTTCAATCCGGCCGGCTGGTGGATCGAGGAACATGGCCTGATCATGGAGGCCCCAAGCTTTCCGATCCCGCCTGGCAAGTATGTCGTGACCGGCGGGCGCGAGATGACATCGGTGCTGACCGTGCTCTCCCCCGACGCCACCGGCAAACAGGCGTGGAGCCTCGCTGACGGTGCGACGATCTATGACGTCACCCACCTGCACTGCCGCGCCGCCGTCTATACGCCGCAAGCAACCGGGCAGTCCTGCACGCCCGACAAGACACCGACGCAAGTCTTCCCGATGAACCCGGGCACCGCAATGCCCGCCGTCGAAGGCTGCAGCAAGCGCGACTATCAGGTGC
Organism: Rhodobacterales bacterium; assembly: GCA_038231775.1. Lineage (GTDB taxonomy): Bacteria > Pseudomonadota > Alphaproteobacteria > Rhodobacterales > Rhodobacteraceae > Stagnihabitans. The sequence continues at coordinate 3,560 of JBBRKS010000256.1, forward strand.
TGATCGTTGAAGGGATGATGGTGGACAGCTAGACGGAACACCTTGACAGCCACGGCGCCCATCGCCTTGGTCGGTTTTGTTTGCAGTTAGGTCACCAGCCGCGCCTGATGTCGCCGCCCTATGTGCGGCCTTAGGTGAAAGTGCACAAGAATTATGACCGGGATGCGGAGGGCATTGCGGAGGCCGCAACCCGCCCGGCAATGAGCTTCGTCCCGATCAAGTCGGAAGAGCAACTTGACTTGCAAGCGCTCCACCGGACGCGCGAGCGGCGTGCGCAGGATCGGACCCGAATGAACAATCGGGCCCGCCGTTTTTTGATGGAGCGTGGTATTCGTCCGACACAAGGTCGGCATGTGTTCCAAAAATTCCTAACAAGGCTCACCGAAGATCACAAGGACGATCCGACGCCTCGGATGATGGCGCTGCTGGCGGACATGGATGCCGAGTTGGGCACGATCAGTGTCCGCCATCAGCGCCCACGGAAGGGTTTAGCGTGATTGCGTGGCGGAGGGTTTGCGGCTCATCTTTACTCCATATGGAGTTGAAGATGATGAAGAAGCCCGTGACGACGAAGGCGCCTGCCGAGCAGGTTGTGAGGGATATCCGGCGCGCGACGCGCAAGCTGCATTCGTCTGAAGAGAAAGTCCGGATCGTGCTATCGGGCCTTCGTGGCGAAGACAGCATTGCCGAGCCTTTCCGCAAGGAAGGGATCGCCCAATGCCTGTATTACAGCTGGTCGAAGGAATTCCTGGAGGCCGGAAAGAAGCGGCTGGCCGGTGACACGGCCCGCCAGGTGTGAGGAGGATCAGAAAACAGTCTGGGAGACTGTTTTCCCGACGATCGTACAGGCGAGGTGAAGGGCCTGCGCGCCGAGGCTTTGGCACTGAAAGAACTGGGGGCCGATCTCAGCCTAGAAAACCGCCTGCTCAAAAAAACATGAGCGGGGCTGGGGAGGTCGGCGAATGACGTATCCGCGTCGGTGCTGTGTGCCCCGGCCCAGTTGCGACGGCACTGTTGGACGACTGGCCCAAGGCCCAGCTGAAGGAAGCTTTGGCCAGCGGCGGCCTGATGCAACCTATCGAGGTGACTGAGCTACCCCCCGAAAATCGGACAGTGACGGAAGCTACGATCTGAGGTCTGCTGATCTCCAAATCGAGGAGATCAGAACATGTCGAAACGCAGGAATCATGACGCGTCTTTCAAGGCCCGCGTGGCGTTGGAGGCGC
>JBBRKS010000257.1:0-4737 GCA_038231775.1 Rhodobacterales bacterium
CCACGCTGCAAGCGGCTGGCAAGTCGATCCAGGAACTGGCCGCCGAAGCCGAAGCCGCTGCGGAGTTTGAAATCGCCGAACTGTTCGACGACATCGGCGCCGCCAACGACTTCGACCCGCGCGACGCCCGCTGACCGCCCCGCCCGGACCAACCGGGCCGTGCAATCAAAGAAGAGAACCGCGCCCGGGCAACCCGGCGCGGTTTTTCATGGGGGAGCACGTCCTTGGATTGATCCCAAGGCCGCACAAGGCCTCCCACCCAAGATTTCACCACCTGCCGCGCCCCCGGTTGACACCAACAGGCAACGCCCGGCCGTCCTCAGATCCCGCTCAAGTCCGCTCCACGCGTCCCGATCATGGCGCCCCAACTTGCCGCAGCGCCGGTTGACACCAACAGGCAGCGCCCTGCCCCGAACAGGCCCGCGACAGCGTTCAGCACCCCGAGCAAACGCACAAATACCTCAGCCCTCCGCGCCCCCGCCGCGCCACAGCCAAGTTTACCAAACCATCCCGGACAGTCCGGCCACAGCGCCGCGCCCGATTTGCAAACCCACCAAGCCAGCAGCCCATTCCGCCCCATCAGCCCCCTGCCGATTTTACCAAACCACCCCGCCCAAGCGTCGCATTTGGGGCAGCAGGCCCGCAGGGCTCGGCTACTTTGCCGCCATGTCCCAAACGTCCAACCCTGCCAATTTCCGCGCCATCCTGTGCTTATGCGCCGGAATTGCCGTCTTTTCCGTGCAGGACCTGATCCTGAAACTGCTGTCGGGCGCATATCCTTTGTCCGAGGCGATGGTTCTGCGTTCATTTGCCGCCATCCCCTGCATGGTGGCGATCACGTGGTGGTTTGATGGCGGCCTGACCTCTTTGGTCAGCCGCAGCTGGCCTGCGATGCTGGCACGCGGCGTGCTGAACTTTCTGGCCTACACCGCCTATTACCTTGCCCTCGCCGCCCTGCCGATGGCCACCACGGTCGCCTTGTATTTCACCGCCCCCCTGATCATCGTAATTCTGTCGGTGCTGATCCTGAAAGAGCATGTGTCGCCGAAGCGCTGGCTGGCGGTTGGTCTGGGGTTTGTCGGCGTGGTGATCATGGTGCGGCCCGGTGGCACCTTGTTTGACTGGGCAGCCCTGCTGCCGATCTTCTGCGGCTTTGCCTATGCGGTGTCGATGATCATGGCGCGCACCATGGGCACCCGCGACACCGCCGCCGCGATGGCGTTCTGGGGCAACAACGCGTTCTTGCTGTGCGGGCTTGGGCTGTCTGCCATCTTCGGCACCGGCCACCATACACAGGCCATGCATCCCAGTCTGGCGTTCCTGACCCGAGGCTGGGTGATGCCAGCACCCCTCGACGCCGCCCTGATGGCGGGCTGCGGCCCAATTGCCGCCGTGGGTCTGACGCTGCTGACCCAGGCCTACCGCAGCGGTCCGTCATCCATCGTAGCCCCGTTTGAGTTCACTTTCGCCTTCTGGGGCATCCTGTGGGGCTGGCTGTTCTGGCGCCAGTTGCCCGATGGTTGGGGATGGGTTGGCATTGCCGTGATCATCGCTGCCGGTATCTACGTCCTGCGCGCCGAAGGGACTGCGGCGCCTGAACCCCTGTCAAAGGTTGCCTGAACGGCCACCCCCGAACTCAGCGCCCCGCCACAGCCTGCCGTGCCGCCAGCAACTCTGCCGCAAACCGCGCACGCGCAGGGTCAGCACCGGCTGGCAGTGCTGCGACCACCTCGGCGGCCCATTCCAGATAGGCGGACTGCCGTGCCACGCTCCACTCCAGCGCCGGGCTGACCGAAACCGCCCTGATGTTTGAGGTTTTGTCGCAGATCTTGACCAACGCGGCACCCGGCGACTTGCCTTTCGCATTCACCACCTGCATCCGCTTGCGTTCTGCCGCATCAAGCGTCTTGTCGTCCGTTACCTCGGCCACCATGCCCGCAACCTTGGCCCCAAAGCGTTCCACGATGTCTGCCGCAGCCACCTCGCAATCTTCGACCGTGTCGTGCAGCCAGGCCGCCGCGATCACCTCTGGCGAACCGCCAAAGCTTGCCACAAGGTCGGCAACCTCGGCCAGATGCGCTTCATAGGGTTCGCGGGCCGCCCCTTTGCGAAACTGCCCGGCATGCTTCGCCCGCGCGAAATCGCGGGCCCTTGAAATAAGGTCCATTGTATCCTTTTCCCGAGCTTTCGGCACCGCAGAATGCAGGTCCGGAAGCGCGGCGATGTGAGTGGGAATCAGAGCCATTGCTCTACCCCCAAACAATCACATCCCGCTCAAAGCGCAATACGAAAAAAGGGGCCGCGTCACTCTGACGCGGCCCCATGATGTTTCGCAGAAAAATTGTCGCCTACATTTCGTCCAAAGCTTCGACCAGCTTCTGCAGGTCGTCTTTTGACACGTCCTTGTCCGACACATTGGCAGACGCCACGATATGGTCGACAACCTTGTCTTCAAAGATCGGCGCGCGCAGCTGTTGCTGGACTTGCTGGTTTTTCTGGACGAACTCGAAATAGGCGCGCTCTTGGCCGGGATACTGGCGGGCCGCGTTCAGCACGGCTTGCGTCATTTCCTGATCGGTCACGGTGACTTCGGCCTTGCGGCCCACCTCGGCCAGCAACAGGCCCAGACGGACCCGACGCTCTGCCAGAACCTTGTGCTCTTCGGTTGTTTCGATCGCTGCGTGGTTGTGGCCATGATCCTGCGGGTTTTCTTCGTGCCACAGCTGGTGGGCGATCTGATTCGCCTCTGCCTCAACCAACGAGGCGGGCAGGTCAAACTTCACCAAAGCGTCCAACTGGTCCAGCAGGGACCGCTTCATCACAGCACGCGCAGCGCCCTTGTATTCGGCCTCAAGACGCTCGGATATCTGACCCTTCAGCGCGTCCATATCCTCGGCACCGTACTTCTTGGCCAATTCGTCATTCATCTCGGCCGGAACCGGCTTTTTGACAGCCTTGACGGTGCAGGCAAACACGGCAGACTTACCGGCCAGATGTGCCGCACCATAGGCCTCGGGGAAGGTCACGTTGACGCTGATCTCGTCGCCCGCCGAAGCGCCAACCAGTTGCGCCTCAAACCCCGGGATGAAAGAGTTTGACCCCAGAACCAGCGGATAATCCTCGCCAGCACCACCATCAAACGCCACGCCGTCAACCGTGCCCAGGAAGTCGATCACGACCTGATCGCCGTCTTTGGCCTTGGAGCCTTTTTTGCGGTCAGCGAAGGTCTCTGACGACTTTGCCAGATTGGCCAGCGCCTCGGCGACCGAGGCTTCGTCGGCCTTGACGGCCAGCCGGTCCAGCGTGATTTTGCTTGCATCGACATCCGGGATCGGCGGCAGGGCTTCGTAGGTCATCTCGACCACAACGTCCTGACCGTCTTTCCACGTCTCGCCGCCGACCATCTTGACGTCGGGCTGCAGGGCGGGACGGTCGCCGGTCGCATCGAAATGGCCCTTCATGGCCCCGTCGATCGCTTCCTGCATCGCTTCGCCGACAATGCGCTGACCGTATTGCTTCTTCAGGATCGCCATCGGCACCTTACCCTTGCGGAAGCCCTTGATCTCGATGTCAGGCTGCGCCTCGATCAGCTTTTCATTGACCTTGGCATCAAGTTCAGCCGCCGTCACCGTGATGGTGTAAGCGCGCTTCAGTCCGTCGTTCAGGGTCTCGGTGACCTGCATTCTATCGTCCTTCTCATCCCTAATCGGGCGCATCCCCACTTGGGCATGTCCCTTATCTGGCCTAATCTGGTGCGGGTGAAGGGACTTGAACCCCCACGCCTCGCGGCGCCAGAACCTAAATCTGGTGCGTCTGCCAGTTTCGCCACACCCGCAATCTGCCAAGCCGTTTGTGGTCCCCGAAGGGGGGCACAAAACGTCCGGGGCAAAATCCGCGCCCTTCTAACAAAGCCCGCGTGCGGATGCGAGGGGAAAATCACCGTATCGGCCCGGCAGCCCTTTGACGGGCGATATCCGGACACGTGTCGTGAAAAACCCTCGCGGTTAACCAAATCTTGCCATAATGATAGGGAAAACATGAGGCACGTCCACAAGGGCGGCCCGTCGAGGCAAGGCAAAGCAGGAGTACCGTCCATGGCAATCACCCATGTCGGAGCGGCACGTTCCAATCAGACCGAGGCTTTGGGCATTCAGGGCATGTTGGCCGGCACGTCTGTGCTGACCCTGGACGGCAGCCTGCCGGTCGAGTTTCTTGAGCCGGGCGACCGCGTCCTGACCCGGATGGGCAGCCGCCGCATTTCCCGCGTCGAGGTGACCGTGGTGCGCCACGCCCGCGTCGTCCAGATCGCCCACGACACTCTGGGCGCCGGACGCCCCGATCAGGACGTGACGATTTCGGCAGCCCAAGGCGTTCTTGTGCGCGACTGGCGTGCCAAAGCTTTGTTCGGTGCGGCTCAGGCTGTCGTCCCCGCGTCTCGTCTGGCCGACGGCACCTATGCCAAAAACGCCATCCTGTCCGAAGCGCGCCTGTTCGCCCTGATCTTCGACGAACCCGCCGTGATCTATGCGGGCGGTCTGGAACTGGCCTGTGAGGGCGTCACCGTCCGCGCCTGAGGCATCGGCGCGTTTGATCCGCTGCAAGAAGCGCATGCTTCACACCACGCACCCGCTGCCAGAAGCGGGGGTTTCACACCCCCGCACCCGCTGCCAAAAGCGGGGGGTTCACACCCCCCCCCCCCCCGGGGGTATGTGTTGAACCAAGAAAAGGGCGTACGGC
>JBBRKS010000258.1:0-4683 GCA_038231775.1 Rhodobacterales bacterium
AAGTGGCGGAGGGAACGCGACTGCCGTCCAACCGTCTCTGGGGTGCAAGTCATTGATTATATTATGCAGATCTTCGTGTTTGAATCCCACTCGATGCAAACGCGACTGAAATCCAGCCCCGAATATTTTCAACACCAGACTGTTCGTGATCGATGACGTGGCGGCTATGGATCTTGCGCCAGACGCGCCGCCATGCTTGCGGGCGTTCCACTCGCCTTTGCCATCGACCTTGATCACGGTGCTGTCGATCAAGAGGTCCAAAGGGCCCTGCGACCTGCGGTAGCCAAACAGCCGGTATTCGAGGAAGCGGAAGAAGGACCGGGTCGCCGCCAGCCGGGCGTTTTGCGTGCGGGCCGTGCAGCCGCGCGTGGCTTCGAGATCGTCCAGAAACGCCAGAACGGTGGCTACCCCCAGATGGTCGAGACTGAGGCCCGATGGCTTGACCCTGTGTCGTTCGGCAGCGAACCGCACCAAAAGCTGGAAGCTGAATCGTTCTTCTGCCGCTTCACGAACGGCTTCACATAGGCCGGTGGGATCAGCCGGACCGCGTGGCCGAGTTCTCCGATCGCCCGACCCCAGTGATGCGCACTCGCGCAGGCTTCCATCGCCACGATGCAGGGCGGCTGCTCGCCCATGACCTTCAGCAGCTGCGCACGTGACAACTTGCGGCGGAATACCACCGAGCCATCTGTTCCAGCGCCATGCGCCTGAAACACGTACTTGGCCAGATCCAGGCCGATGATGTAAACCTCTTTCATGGACGCTCTCCTCCTTGCGGTGCTTCAACACCCGCCTCATTGGCACATTCGATGCCGCCAGGGGGCGTCCACCCCATCGGTTACACTTCTTCTGCAATCTTTGATTGTTTGGACCTACTTGTCCCATTTGAGCGCCTACGCCATTTCGTCGTATTCCAGACTGGTAATGGTGTCCGATCTGAAAGCGACCGAGTTCTGACTGATTACTTTGCGGACGTCATGGAACCCCCAGCGCCCTCGGGCGTTTTGTCTCAGTCAACACAACAGGAGATTACCATGCCCGACAACCGAGAGATTGAAGTCAAATTCTGGAAAGCGCTGCGATCAGACATGACCGTGATGTTAGGCGTCGCCGGATCGCACGACGTAACGCCACGCCCGATGACGGCGCAGATCGACGGCGACGCCGATCAGGGCCCGATCTGGTTTTTTACCTCGAAGGACAGCTCGCTGGCAAAATCTGTCATAAGCCAGCAACCTTCGTATTTCAATTTTGTCGCCAAAGGGCACGATGTCTGGGCTTCGGTCAGCGGTCGGCTGGTCGTATCGAACGATCGCGCGGTGATTGACCGGCTTTGGAACTCTTTTATCGCGGCGTGGTACGAAGGCGGCAAGGACGATCCAAACTTGTGTCTGATGCGCTTCGATCCCAAGGATGCCGAGATTTGGCTGGATGGATCAAGCCTGCTTTCTGGGCTCAAGATTCTGTTGGGGTCCAACCCGAAAGAAGAATACGTTGGACTAACTGCCAACGTCTCACTTGCCTGAAATAAAAAAAGTTCGGCGCGCCGGGTAAGTGCGCCGATGCGACCTTTAACCGTTATTTTCTCTTGCATCAAGAACCATAAAGTGAGCCGTCGCCAGTCAGGCCGGGGGCTATCTTAGTGCTTCTGAGCATGATGTCCGCGCTGTGATAGTGCAAGATCCGGTCTGTTGGTCCGGCGGCAGGCCAATCCAAGTGAAAAAATTCCGTCCGCAGTCAGAATTCCACTGTAGCCGCGTCCCGGAAGCCTTTAAAGAAAATACCCCGGAAAATGCGCCGATCTTTCTGAATTGATCGGCGCACTGCTGGGAGAAGATAGGGCAGCAATCCTACTTGGCGGCAATCAGTTGCCCGCGGATTTCGCCGTCGGGGAACTTTTCCGTGTGAACGTTGTAGTAATACATTCCACCGGTCAGATCAGCAATCTGTTCATCTGTTATCGGTGCGCTGCCCTCCATTGCAGCCAATGTGTCGATGACCGGTCCAGCGGATTCTGTCGCTGCCGCAGGTCCGTGGATGTGCGAAGCGGTCGGTGCACCGCTTAAACCTTCGGTCGTGACAACCCAAGCTACGGTCTTGGCATCTGTGTCGAGCGTCACTTCGACCGTGCCTGTGGCAGCACTGTCGACCGGCGGGACTTGCGCTGAGCCTGTCAGTTCGGCTGTGAACTTTATCATTTCGGCCTGCGCACCAGTGCCGACAAACAGAAAGGCAGCCGAAATTGCTGTGGCTGCTGTAAGGATATTGAAACGCATCATTGTCGTGCTTCCTTCGCTAAGAAGTTGTTGATTGAGAGAGGCGGATGCAGCCATGAAAAGCTGCTCTTCATAGCAACCCCGATTCCGAAATGCCGCACTGATCGAGGTTGGTTTTGGGGAATTGTGCTGACAAAACTGGGTTCGGCAGGCGGAAATCCGCATGCGAACGACCGGTCCCTTGCGAAGGGGAGCCGGTTTTTCAGGTTTGCCGCTTTCAGCTGGTCAAGGGTTGATGCGCCTCGATCAGCCATTGCTGTGCGTCGACCGCGCCCAAAAGCCGCGTGAACAGGTCAGCGCTGGAGATATCGCCATTTTGAGTACACGCTTGGCTCGCGTTGCGAAGTTGTGTGGAATAGGTGGCCAGTGCGGCGCAGACCGCCTCGATATGGGCGGGCGCATCTGCAAGCTTCAGTGGATAGGGTGGAAGGGCGGTGGTTGTAGCGGCGACCTGGATGGTGCCCATTGCTTCGCTTCCCAAGGCTCCGGCCCGTTCCGCCAAGGCATCACTTTGCTCATAGGCCAAAGCAGCAGCATCATCGAACAGTCTGTGAACGGCAATGAAACCCGGCCCCCGCAAATTCCAGTGCGCCTGTTTCATCTGGCCTTGCAGGTCGATAGCCGTCGAAAGTGCGTTGTTCAACAGACTTGCTGACGCACTGCGGATGTTTTCGGACAGGCTGTTATGGGTGGTAATCATGGTGATTGGTCCTTCCCTAAAGGTTCTGGTTACGCGGTTTCTGCCGCGTGTGGTCAAAGCCCAACTTAGTCTGCATCGGCGACCCCGGTACTGATCGAGATTGGGTCAGACTTGGCTTTTGGTTTCCGTTTGTTGGAAGTCTGCGTCGGATCGGCCGGACCCAACCCGCGCCGATGCCATCCTTGATTTTCTTGCCCACAACTCCCGCCAGCTTAAATTTACCGCAGAAGGTATGCGAAAGGCTCCAGCCCGCCACACACCCGTTCACTGGTCAGCACAAGGCTAATCGTATGAAACCATTGGTTATATCGGCTGGCCGCCGTCCTAAGGAATGATTGTACATGATCGAGTGGCATCAATGCTCATCTCCCGTGTTATTCGCCCACTGACTGTTTAAGCCCCGAGAACGGACTGTGCTAGCGGCGCGGTTTTCTGCCCCAGTTCGGCAAAGGCATGTACACTGAACACTTCCATCTGACATCGAATTGATACGAGAGGGCAGCGGGCCAGCTTGTCAAATTGATTTCGTTTCGATACCATAATGTCATGTTAGACGGATTCGATACCATAGACCGCATCGCCGAACTGGTCGTTCACCTGGGGCGGGCCTGCCGGTCCGAAGACGGGCATTCCGATCTTACGGCGGCGCAGTGGACATGCCTGCGCTTTTTTGCCCGCGCCAATGCCAGCACACGCACGCCGTCGGCATTCGCCAGTTTTCACGCGACGACACGCGGGACGGCGTCGCAGATCATCAAGTCCCTTGAAGGTTGCGGCCTGATTGCGCGACATCGGTCTGAAAGCGATGGGCGCAGCGTTCGGTTCGATCTTACCGGGTCTGGCCGCGCCTTGCTTGCGGCGGATCCGCTCGGCGATCTGAACAGCCTGCTTGGCGCATGTGACGTGGCAGAGCGTCAGGCTTTGCTTGCCACGTTGTCGCGTTTGGCGTCATCTCTTGCCGTTCTGAAAAAGGCGCGCGCCTTTGGCACCTGTCAGGACTGCACCCATTTCACCCCTGCGAATGACAGCGGTTTTTGCGCCTGTATGGCGGCCAAGCTAGGCGCGGACGAGATCGGCAAGCTTTGCGGCAGCTATCACAGTCCGGCGGGACCGATGCCGCATCCGCAGACAACAAGGACAGACCGATGACAGACCACGACAGTGGCAGCGCGAACGCGACGCCACGCATGATTGCGATCAGCAGCGGCAAGGGTGGGGTGGGCAAGTCCTCTGTCACCGCGAATATTGCTGTCGCGATGGTCGAGGCGGACTTGCGTGTTGGCATTGTCGATGCCGATGTCTACGGCCCCTCGATTCCGGGCATGTTGGGGATCGCCTCGGACCGCAAGCCTCAGATGGCGCCTAACGGCAAGATGGCCCCTTCGGTGGGGCACGGTGTCAAGGTTGTGTCAATGGCCATGCTGACCGACGATGACAAGCCGGCGATTCTGCGCGGCCCGATGGTCGGCAAGTACCTGAACATGTTCGTCAAACAGGTGGAGTGGGGCAATTTGGACCTGCTGCTTCTTGATCTGCCGCCTGGCACGGGCGATATTCAGTTGACGTTGGCTCAGGCTTTTCCGCTGTCGGGTGCCGTGGTTGTCACCACGCCGCAGGATGTCAGCCTAAAGATCGCCCGGCGCGGTCTGCGGATGATGGAACAGGTCAACGTGCCGATCCTGGGGATCGTCGAGAACATGAGCGGGT
>JBBRKS010000259.1:0-4639 GCA_038231775.1 Rhodobacterales bacterium
CACCTTGGCATGTCGGGGCGCATGCTGGTTTCGGGCGCGATGCTGGGCGTCTTTCACCATGACCATCCGGCACCGCAAAAGCATGACCATGTGGTGCTGACGATGGCGTCTGGCGCCCGTGTCACCTTCAACGACGCCCGCCGCTTTGGTTCGATGGACCTGATGCGCACCGCAGACTGGCAGGCCCACAAACTGCTCGCCGACCTTGGACCCGAACCCTTGGGTAATGCGTTCAACGAAGATTACCTGATCCGCCGACTGGAAAACCGCCAGACCCCGATCAAATCGGCCTTGCTGGATCAATCGGTCGTCTCGGGCCTTGGCAACATCTATGTGTGCGAGGTGCTGCACCGCGCCAAAATCAGCCCGACGCGCCACGCGGGCGACCTGACCCCTCGTCAAATCGGCGATCTTGTCCCTCTGATCCGCGAAGTTCTGACAGAGGCGATAAAGGCGGGCGGTTCCAGCCTGCGCGATTATCGCCAGGCGGATGGCGAGTTGGGCTATTTTCAGCACACCTTTCGCGTCTATGACCGTGAGGGGCAGCCGTGTCTCACATGCGGCACGCCGATTGCGCGGCTTGTGCAATCGGGTCGCTCGTCGTTCTATTGCCCGTCTTGCCAGAGGTAACCCATGCAAACCTTGATCCTTGAACCGCACGGACCGGTGCTGTTGATCCGCCTGAACCGACCTGAGGCGCTGAATGCGCTGAACCAGCAGATGATGGCCGACCTGACAAAGGCCTTGACCGATGCGGATGCCGACCCGCAGGTGCGCTGCATTGTCCTGACCGGGTCGGACAAAGCCTTTGCGGCCGGGGCAGATGTCAAGGAAATGATCCATATGTCCTATGCCGAGGTTGCCAGTGCTGACCTGTACGGGGCAGCCGTTGGCGCCATAACCCGCATCCGCAAACCGATCATTGCTGCCGTTTCGGGGTATTGTCTGGGCGGGGGATGCGAACTGGCAATGCTGTGCGATTTCATCCTCGCCTCTGACACCGCCCGATTCGGCCAGCCAGAGATCAACCTTGGTATCATTGCAGGCATGGGCGGCAGCCAGCGTCTGACGCGAATCGTCGGCAAAGCCAAGGCGATGGACATGCACCTGACAGGCCGCATGATGGACGCGGTCGAGGCAGAGCGGGCAGGCCTTGTCTCGCGCATCATTCCAATCGCCGATCTGGTGACTGAGGCGATCAAAGTTGCCACCACCATCGCCGGAAAATCGCTTCTCGCCCTGCGCGCCGCCAAAGAGGCCGTCAACCGCGCGATGGAGGTTCCCTTGTCCGAAGGTCTGCTGTTCGAGCGCCGCGCTTTTCATGCCTCGTTCGCCACCGAGGACCAGAAAGAGGGGATGCAGGCCTTTCTTGAAAAGCGCCCACCCAAGTTTACTGACAAATGATGTTTGCAGGTTGACTACGCCCCGAGTCGCATCTATAGCCCCGACCTCAGATATCACCTACCCAAACGGACACCGATAACGATATGGCAAACACCGCCCAGTCCAAAAAGCGCGCCCGCCAATCCGAGGCTCGCCAAGACGTGAACAAGGCGCGCCGCTCGCGGATCCGCACCTTCCTGCGCAAAGTTGAAGAGGCACTGGCCTCTGGCAATCAGGACGCGGCTGCGGCTGCCCTGAAAGCAGCGCAACCCGAGATCATGCGCGGCGTCTCTAAAGGCGTTCTGCACAAGAACACCGTGGCGCGGAAAGTCTCCCGCCTGAACCATCGGGTCAAGGTTCTTGGCGCCACTGCGGCAGCCTGAACCCGTCCAAAACTTACCAAGTAAAAATCGCACCCCTTTCGGGGTGCTTTTTTCATTTTGTACCTGAAATTTGACCGAAAACGACCTGCGTTGCTCTTTTGCCAAGGGCTTTGGATTCGGTTGCGCGGACTTTCTGTCAAGCGCTAAGTTCAGTTGCTCTGTCTGCGTATGGGTTGGTAAGGTGGTCAGGCGATTCACGTCGACCTGGGGACACTGACGATCATGGACCAAATTTCTGCGCCGCCGGACCTGCCAGTCCGGAAGGGATACGACAGAAAAAGTTTGTGATCAAAAAACTTGGCATAGAGGCTGTGGCGCGACGTGCTGTGGCTTGAAAGTTCAGACGGTCGGCAATGTTTTCTGCCGCCATCCGTTGGCCAGTGTCCAAAGGTTCTCGTGCAGTACCGGGGCGTTCCCGGTGCGCTTTGGGTTGTGAAAAGTTCGCTGGGGATTCAGCGGTGAAACAGGAAAGGAAGGGCCCTCAGTATCTGCGCTGGGACTGGCCCTTGGACAAAGAACGATGACGCAAGAGACTTGGGGTCAGGTACGCGAAAATTTGGTCGCACGGGTGGGCCGCAACAATTATACAACCTGGATAGAGCCGATGAAACTGGCGGCGCTGTCCAGCGGTGTGGCGCAGTTTGAAGTGCCGACTTCGTTCTTTGGCAACTGGGTGTCGCGCAATTTCGCTGACCATATTCTGGGTGAGTTGCGACAGGCCGGTGCTGAAGTGCAGCGCGTAGAATTCAGTGTCAGCCGTGACAACGAACCCAAGGTCGAGGTGAAAAAGCCATTGTCGCGTCCACTGTCGCGTCCGACCCGCCCGGTGGACGAAGAACTGCCGGGCGCGCCCTTGGATGCGCGGTTCACGTTTGACAGTTTTGTGGTCGGAAAGCCCAACGAGCTTGCCCATGCCGCGGCGCGCCGTGTGGCAGAGGGCGGGCCAGTTACCTTCAACCCGTTGTTTTTGTATGGTGGAGTTGGTCTGGGCAAGACACACCTGATGCACGCAATCGCCCACGAACTGACGCTTCGCCAGCCGGAATTGCGCGTCCTTTATCTGTCTGCTGAACAATTCATGTACCGTTTCGTTCAGGCCCTGCGCGAACGGCAAATCATGGATTTCAAAGAAATCTTTCGCTCTGTTGACGTCCTGATGGTCGACGATGTGCAATTCATCGCGGGCAAGGATTCCACTCAGGAAGAGTTTTTTCACACCTTCAACGCGCTGGTCGATCAGAACAAACAGATTGTTATCTCTGCCGACCGCGCCCCCGGTGAGATCAAGGATCTGGAAGAGCGCATCAAGTCGCGTCTGCAATGCGGTCTGGTCGTTGACCTGCACCCAACGGATTACGAACTGCGGTTAGGTATCCTGCAAACCAAGGCCGAACACTACCGCGCCCAATACCGTGGCCTGCAAATTGCGTCTGGCGTGCTGGAATTCCTCGCGCATCGGATCACCACGAATGTGCGTGTGCTGGAAGGTGCCCTGACGCGCCTGTTCGCCTTTGCGTCTTTGGTGGGCCGCGAAATTACGTTGGACTTGGCCCAGGATTGCCTTGCCGATATCCTGCGCGCCAGTGACCGCAAGCTGACCATCGAAGAAATTCAGCGCAAGGTGGCCGAGCATTACAACATCCGTCTCAGCGATATGATCGGGCCCAAGCGTCTGCGCAACATCGCTAGGCCGCGCCAGATGGCGATGTATCTCGCCAAACAATTGACCTCGCGCAGCTTGCCGGAAATCGGGCGACGCTTTGGTGGGCGCGACCACACGACGATCATGCACGGTGTCAAAAAGATCGAGGAACTGATGTCGACCGACAGCCAGCTTTCCGACGACATGCAGCTTCTGAAACGATTGTTGCAGGGCTGATTCGATCCCTTGGGGATTTCGCATCTGCCCTAACGTGCTGCGGAATAGAGTGCAGACGCAAACCACAAGGTTATCCGCCGTGCGAATGGCAGCGCATGCGGTCTGGCCCTTGTGAATCCATGGAAACCCGCTAGGTTCAAGGCCCCGTGCGGACGTAGCGTGGCAAGAAAAGGGATGGGACGATGAAACTCTCGATCGAACGCGCAGCACTTCTCAAAGCGCTGGCTCAGGCGCAATCGGTGGTCGAGCGCCGCAATACAATCCCGATTCTGGCGAACGTCCTGATTGAAGCGGAGGGCAATACGGTCAGTTTCCGTGCCACCGATCTGGATATAGAAGTGGTCGACCGCGCCCCTGCGATGGTCGAACGCGCCGGGTCCACCACAGTTTCAGCCGTGATGCTGCACGAGATTGTGCGCAAACTGCCAGACGGTGCGCTGGTCAGCCTGACAGACGATGCGGCCGCCGGACGGCTTGCGATTGCGGCGGGCCGGTCGAACTTTTCGCTGGCAACCCTGCCGCGTGAGGATTTTCCTGTGATGGCCACTTCGGAATACGCCACCAACTTCACCGCCCCGGCCGGCGTGCTGCGTCGGCTTTTTGACAAGGCAAAATTCGCGATTTCGACCGAAGAAACCCGCTACTACCTGAACGGCGTCTACATGCATGTCGCCAAATCTGCAGACGGCCCGGTTCTGCGCTGTGTGGCGACCGATGGCCACCGGCTTGCCCAGATCGACGCCGCTTTGCCAGACGACGCAGCGGCAATGCCGGGTGTGATTGTTCCCCGCAAGACGGTTGGAGAGTTGCGCAAGTTGCTGGACGATGATGACGCAAAGATTGCTGTTTCGGTTTCCGAAACGAAAGTTCGGTTTGCCACACCGGGCGTGACCTTGACCTCCAAAGTCATCGACGGCACCGTCCCAGACTATTCCCGCGTCATTCCGACAGGCAACACCCGCCGACTGGAGGTGGATGCTGCAGAGTTCGCCAA
>JBBRKS010000260.1:0-4550 GCA_038231775.1 Rhodobacterales bacterium
GGCAATCCTGCCCGCCGATCCTCAGAGCAGAGCCAGCGGCAAGGGTTGCGGCTGAGGCCACCAGCGTGGCGGGCGGGCATAACAGCATGTCGCAGGCCGGGGCAGGGTGGGCGGCGATCAGCGCCTGCATCTCTGCCAATGCGGCGGTAAGGCCGTTCATCTTCCAGTTGCCAGCCGCAAGTTTCCTCATCTTCGCCTCCTGTGGGGTTGGCAGAGGCCTAGCCAAAGCGCGCGCCTTTGGGAAGCGTGAAAACAGGTGTCGAGGCTGGGGGAACACGCTCTGCGAACCCGGCTGGAAGGGCGGACTGCCGTCCCAGACCCTCCCCGGGGCGCGCACATTGAGAGTGTCAGGTCAAACGTGGGTTCAATACGGTTGGCACGCGACCGGTTCAGGCGGCCGGCTGGTCCTTGAACTTGATCGATTCGCCGCAGCCGCAGGCCTCGGCCACGTTGGGGTTGCGGAATTTGAAGCCGCTTTCCAGCAGACCAATCTCGTAGTCGATTTCGGTGCCGATCAGGAACATCTGTGCCATGGGTGCGATCAGCACGCGGGCACCGTCCTGTTCGACGACCTCGTCCAGCGGGTTGACGGTGGAGACATAGTCCATCGTGTATTCCATGCCAGCACAGCCGCCCTTCTTGATGCCGATCCGCAGGCCCTCAGACCCTTTGGTGGCCATCAAGCCTGCGATCTGGCGGGCGGCGGCGGGTGACAGGGTGACGGCGGCTTTGCCGGGGATGCCAAACATGAGCGGTCTCCTTTGCAGTGCAATCTAAGGTGTCAGATCGGGAATTCCAAGCGGCGACAGATGAGAGAGTAGGACAGATGTGCCCGCAGCCACCAAAATCGCCCAGGATACCGAGGCGAGGGTGCCGATGATGACATATTCCGACAGTTTGCTTTCCGTGCTGACCGCACCAAAGCGCAGGACGGACTTGGCAGCAATCAGATAGCCGATGCCGCCCGCCTGATCGGTCAGGATCAGGGCGAAGATCAGGCCGCGCTCTAACAGGCCGATCATCCGGCCGCCGCCGGGCAGGCCAGCGGGGGCCTCTGCCGCCCACGGCTCCATCAGCATTCCGATGGCAAAGCCCCCAGCGCGGGTGGCGAGGATCAGCCCGGCACAAAGCGCCATGACGGCACAGGCGGGATCGGGCCACGGGTTTTGCGGCAACAGGGGGGCCACGACACACAAGGTCACCAGATGGGCGAACTGGTCGATCAAAAAGCCTGCCACACCTTTTGGGGCAAAGGATTTGATGATGTCGATGGCGATATGGGCCGCCGTCAGCGCCAGAAGCCAAGGGGAAACGATTCCCGTGGCCACCATGGCGGTCGCCAGCACCGTCAGCCCATGCAGCGCCAAAGCTCCGGGATGGCGTTTGTGGGTCGCCATCCAGGTGGTTTGCAGGACGAAATCGGCGAGGGTATGGGCGAACAGCAGGGCAGCCAGTTGCGGGATCATGTCAGGCGACCTTTGGGGTGAAGTGGTGTTGAAAGGCGAGGACGGCATCGTTGATCAGCGCAAATCCTGCGGCTTGCAGGCGGGCACCCACGGCTTGGCGGCTTATACGTAGGATCGCCGCAATCTCTTCGTGGGTCGGCACCTTGCCCGGGGTCAGTTTCAGGCGCATCACATCTGCCTGCTCGCGCGACCAGGACTGTATGCGGTCGTCAACAAAAGCCAGAAGGCTCCGTTGGATGTCGTTGGTTTCCTCACCCGCCAGTGCCAGCGTGTGACCGCTGTTGGTCATTGCGTCCAGTGCCCGACCGGAATGAACGAAAGCCGAGCCTTTGGCGGCGGAAAGGTCGGTTGCGCCAAGCTGGTCAACGCGGCCAAGACCGATGGCGATGCGGGTGGGAATGCTGTTGTCGGGATCGGCTTTAAGGACGGCGTTTAGGTAAATCGCCGTCCACAGGAAGCGGCATGGGTCGTGCTGCAGAATTTGCCAGCCATCACCGCGAAAGCGGGTAAAGCGGAAATCGGCGTTGGCGTTTTTGCTGATCAGGCCCGCGTGCTGTTCAAGCATTGCCATCGTCCGATCCACGCGGGCGGGGTCGGCTGCGGTAGAGCCGATCAAATCTCCGGTCAGGACGGCGGCTAGGTTTGACATAGGCAACCCATAAGGCTTGCTATCGCGTAATGCAAGTCAAATGGGTTGCTTTGTGGAAATGCAATGATATTGGGTTGCTTTTCTACCGAGCAACCTAAAAGGGTTGCCCTTGGCAAAGTCAATCCAAAAGGCTTGGCCCTACATGAAGCCCAGTTCCAGACGCGCCTCGTCTGACATCATCTCCATGCCCCACGGCGGATCGAAGGTCATGGCAACCTTGACCTCTTTGACGCCGGGCACGGATTCGATGGCGGTTTCGACCCAGCCGGGCATCTCTCCGGCGACAGGGCAGCCGGGGGCTGTCAGGGTCATGGCGATATCGACCACGCTTTCGGTCGAAATCTCAACCGTGTAAACCAGACCCAGATCAAAGATGTTGACCGGAATTTCAGGGTCAAACACCGTCCGGCAGGCGTCAACCACCGCCTCATACAAGGGATGTTCGGTGGTAGAGGGGCGGATCAGGGGGGTGCCCTCGATCTTGTCCGGCTGCTCGGTCATGGCGCGCTCACTTGGGTTGTTGAGCGAATATATAAGGAATTTCGCCAAAAGGTCCAGAGGAGCCGGAAAACTCTGTCGGGGGCCGGGAAAGGCTTGGTGTCAGGCGGAATGCAGTGTGGGAGGCGGGAATGCCTTACGGGCCGCCGGACGGCTGTAGTTTGCCGGACACCCAGGCAGGGTGTCCGTTCGCCTTTGCCTAGAACGGGATTTCGTCGTCCATGTCGGACCGGCCGCCACCTTTGCCGCCGCCTTGCGAACCACCCCCCTGTGAGCCGCCCCGGTAGATGCCGCCCGAAGACCCGCCACCCGAGGAGCCACCGCCGGAATAGCCGCCGCCTGAAGAACCGCCACCGTAGCCCGGATCCTCCTGACCGCCCCGGTCGTCGCCCATACCACCACCGCTGTCACGCCCGCCCAGCAGGGTCAGGTTGCCGTTGAACTGGCGCAGCACAACCTCTGTTGTGTAGCGGTCGGCCCCGGACTGGTCCTGCCATTTGCGCGTCTCAAGCTGGCCCTCGATGTAGACGGTCGAGCCTTTCTTCAGATACTGCTCGGCAATCTTGCCAAGCGCTTCGTTGAAGATTGCGACCGAATGCCACTCTGTGCGCTCTTTCCGCTCTCCCGAGGCCTTGTCACGCCAGGTTTCCGAGGTGGCGATGCGCAGGTTCACCACCTTGCCTCCGTTCGGAAAGCTGCGCACTTCGGGGTCGCGCCCGAGGTTGCCCACGATGATCACCTTGTTGACCCCAGCCATGTAGCCTCTCCCTGATTCCCGCTGCGTGCCCAGCCTCGTAGGACTTGGTTGACGACAGCTATAGACCGTTGCGGAACCCCGCTGCAATGTGCACCGGACCGCAGGGTGCGGCGAGACATGCCGATTTGCCACCCTAAGATGCACCTGCCCTTTCCCCGGCCAACCCGGGGCGCTAGATACCGTCGGGGTGCAGCATGGACTGTGGCCGGGACGCAAGGCAGGCACGATGGCGGGCAAAGACTTTCTCAAACACACCGAAATCTGGCCGGTTGTGACCCTGATCATCCTGCAAGCCCTGTGCATCGTGATCTTCATGGGCGACGTGATCAGCGATCTGCTGCCCAAGGGGCTGCGCGGTCTGGCCGATCCGGCCAACCTGTCCGAAATCGCCGCCTCATTCGGGCTTTGGCTGGGGCTGGCGTTCGAATCCCTTGTGTTGTGGCGGCTTTTGGGGCGGCAGCACCGGATGCAGCAAAGCCTGAATGTCGCCTCTGGTGCCCTGTCAGAGCTGATGGAGGGCTATTTCCGCACCTGGGCCCTGACGCCGACCGAGGCGGATGTGGCGGCTTTCACTATCAAGGGCTTTTCGATAGCCGAGATCGCGCAGTTTCGCGGGTCGGCCGAGGGGACGATCAAGACCCACCTGAACGCGATCTACCGAAAATCGGGCGTGACGGGGCGCGCGCAACTGGTCTCGGTGCTGGTCGAGGACCTGTTTCGCGGGCCACTGGTCGGGCCAGAGATGGCCGCGCGGCCATGAAGTTCGGCAATCTGCCGCCCAAGGGGCGCAAACCGCTTGCCAGTTGCCCAGACCTTCCTATTTGTGGCACCATTGCACCGCGTGATTGCGCGCGGGGAGTCCGGATGAGTTTGGCAAGTTCATATGGGCGGATCGGGCGGTCGGTTCTGATCGGACTCGCGGCGGGCTTGATTGCCACGGCAGCCGCGTCCGAAGGGCTGACCTTGGGCGGCCCAAAGGTCAAAAGCCGGTCGGCACAGTTTCGTTCGCAACTGGCTTTGCTGGACGGCAAGCTGTCGCAGCAATATTCCAACTCATCCCGGCTGAAACCCGAGTCGAACGGCGGCGATGCGACCAAGGTGCGCTATTCCGGCCATTACCGGGGCTTGTATCTGGACATGGCCAAGGCGGCGGCGCGCAAATACAACGTGCCCGAGGATA
>JBBRKS010000261.1:0-4506 GCA_038231775.1 Rhodobacterales bacterium
CGGTCATGGCTTTTGATTTCATGGTCGGGTTCCTTCAGGCGTTGGTGATGTGGGCGGAAAGCCCGAGGATGGTGACCGCGTAGATCATGGTGCGGCCGTCGCCGATCGCGGCCCCAAAAGCCTGCGCCTCGGGCAGCGTCGCGAAGTGCTCGCGCGTGCGGGTGGCGGGCGTCCGGCCCCGGGCGGCAACAAAGTGGGTGGCGTTCTTGAGGCAGAATTCTTCGTGGTTCGTCAGGGGCTTGATGGCGGCCTGCATGGCGATCTCCGTTGCGTTGCAATGGCTGCAGACAGCGCACGACACCAAAAGAGAGCAACTCCTAAGTCACTGAATAGATGAGGTTTCGGTCAGAATGGGAGTGTCCCGGCGAAGCTATGCCGCGCAGCGCGGGGTCTCGGAAGCGGCGGTCCGCAAAGCGATTGCCACTGGGCGGATTACCACCCTACCCGACGGCACGATCGATCCGGCGCGGGCAGATTCCGAGTGGGGCGCCCAGACCGATCCGGCCAAACAGCGGGGCCAACATGCCAAGCAGATGGGTGCGAACACAGCGGCAGGAACGGCCAGGGCGGCGGCGACCAAGCCGGTGCCGCAAGCGGCGATCCGGGCCGTGGCCGATACCTTGCGCGATGCCGGAACCGATCCGGGCAGCCCGGAAGCGACCGGCGGCGAGGTGTCCTTCCTGCGCGCCCGGATGGCCAACGAGGTTCTCAAGGCGCAGACCGCCAAGGTCCGGCTGGAAAAGATGAAGGCCGATGTCATCGACCGGGCCCGGCCGACCGCGATGGAGCAGGGGCGTGATACTGCTCATGGCGGGGCATGGGCCACACAACTGCGGGACAAGACCACAAACGATGCAGGGTTGCGTTCGCTGATCTGCCAAGTCTTCGCGAGTTCAATATTGTGGACGTCAAGCGGAGTATGGTTGACTGGATCGGCGTTGCAATGAGCGCAAAACGACGGACCGCAATGACAATTGGCTAGACAGAACTTTCTTAGGCCAGCCTCTGCAAAAATAGCTCGCGCTCTTTAGATTTCTAAGTGGCAACATGTCGCATACACAGATGTCTTCTGTAATAACTTCATACAAACAGGCGTATTGTCACATGCACATCCGAAGCTCGCATAAATCTACTGAAAACAGAGCAACTTGAAAGAGAATATCCCCGTACCGCCGCGACATATTCATGCAGGTGGCTTGAAAAAAAGAAACCGTCTGTCCCTATATTTTATATATTTAGAACAGATGCTTAACCTTCCGAGAGTACTTTTCTTAAGTTAGTGCGACATATCGCCCATTATTTTTCGGTTACGCTGCAAGTTGAATTATCCAGCGAGAATTCTAGCCTTCTCGCACGGAAGTATGAGGAAAGTTCCATGGAAACTATCTCTATCGGTCAGTATGACCTTATCTATAATGCGTTCTCGTTCACGTTTGCAGCGATGATGGCGGCAACGCTGTTTTTCTGGTTCGGCCGCTCGCAAGTGTCGGACGCGTACAAAACCGCAATGACCGTGACCGGCTTGGTCACATTTATTGCAGCCTATCACTATCTGCGGATTTCGCAAAGCTGGGCAGAGGCGTACACCGTAGCGAACGGCGTCGTCACTGTGTCGCCGATCGGCTTCAACGATGCATACCGCTACGTCGACTGGTTCCTGACGGTACCGTTGTTGCTGGTCGAGTTGATCCTCGTCATGGGTCTGAGCCGCAAAGAGACTGCGTCCAAGGCCATTCGACTGGGACTGCTTGCAGCCCTGATGGTGGGTCTTGGCTACCCCGGCGAGATTGCCGATGCCGCGTCCGGGCGTTGGTTGTGGGGTGGGCTTTCGATGATCCCGTTCTTGTGGATTGTTTATGAACTGTTCGTCGGCCTCAGTCGGTCCGTCGCACAGCAACCCGAAAGCGCGCGCGGTTTGGTCAAGACGGCAATCTGGGTGACCGTGCTGTCGTGGTCATTCTATCCGGTGGTGTTCTTTGCCGGTGCAGTCGGGCTTGAAGGCACAACAGCGCTGACCGTGGTGCAGGTCGGCTACACTATCGCGGATCTGGTCGCAAAAGCGGGCTTTGGCGTGCTGATCTTCCTGATCGCAGTGCGCAAGTCCGAAGCGGACATGGGCCGCGCTCAAACAGCCTGATCGTTGAAAAACCTTTCCGGTGGCGGCGTCGTCGCCACCGGAACCCGTGCCACTGCCCACCCAGTCAGAGCGATCCCCAGACATGCATTTTGCCCCCATCAGACCCGACATGACGGCACAACTGGCGGCAGTCAGCCAAAAGATGCTGTCGGTCGCCATCGGTTCAGGCGACCCACAATCGCCGGTTTGCCAAGCGGTCATCCATCATCTTGGCACACCCGGCCTGCGCGTTCGCAGCCAGATTGCGTTGCACGTCGCCGCTTGCATGGGCGTGGATACACAGTCAGCGCTGGCGATTGCAGCCTGCTGCGAACTTTTGCACAACGCATCTTTGATCCACGATGATCTGCAGGACCGCGATTACCTGCGCCGGGGTATACAAGCGGTATGGAGCATGTTTGGCGATGACGTCGCCCTGTGTGCGGGCGATCTTTTGCTATCGGCGGCTTATGCGGCGCTATCCGACGTAACCGACATTGCTGCAGTCCCGCGCTTGGTCGCACAGACGCACGCGGCGGTCGCAGAAACCATTCATGGGCAAGCGTCCCTTGCCTTGCAACGGCACGCAGATTCCGACCGGCTTGCAACCTATCAGTTGATGGCAGCCGCGAAATCTGGACCGCTTCTAAGTCTGCCATTCGGTCTGGTTTTTAGTTACTGCGACCGCCCCGATCTGGCGGCAACGTCAGCCCGCGCCGTTCGTGCTTTCTCGATCGCTTATCAGATTGCCGATGATCTGGCCGACATTGAAGCCGACGCACGCACTGCGCTCGGCGCAGCAGCGAACATCGTGATTATGTTGGAAGCTGCGGGCAGCACCGACCGCAGGACGGCGCGGGCTAGCGCGGTTCTCTTGGCACGCACCAATCTAGCCAAGGCGCTGGCCATCGCGGCCGATCTGCCTGACGGGACAGCCGCAATCCTGTCTGATCTTGCACAACGCATCACCCATAAACTGGATGGATATCAATAATGCCACGCGATCTACGGGCCGAGGCGGCAGCGACCGCGATTGTTGTAGGTGGCGGGTTTGGTGGGTTGGCTGCGGCGTTGCGCCTGCGCGCGCGCGGCTTTCACGTCACCATCATCGACCGCTGCGCGCGGCTTGGCGGGCGGGCGCAGGTGTTTGAACGCGATGGGTTTCGCCATGATGCCGGGCCGACGGTCATCACAGCCCCGTTTCTGTTTGAAGAGCTGTTTGGCCTTTTTGGCAAGAAAATGTCGGACTACGTGACGCTGGTCACGCCAAATCCTTGGTATCGCTTTCACTTTTCCGACGGTGCCACGCTAGATTACGGTCCAACGCAGGACCGGACCGAGGCCGAAATAGCCCGCTTTAACCCTGCAGATGTGGCAGGCTTTCGCAGGCTGATCGCACATTCCAAGGCGATATATGACGTGGCTTTTACCAAACTGTCGGATCGGCCCTTTCACAGCCTGTGGTTCATGATCCAACAAATCCCCGATCTGTTGCGACTGAAAAGTTATGAAAGCGTATGGAAAATGGTCAGTCGCCACTTGGCCGATGACCGCCTGCGTCAGGCGTTTTCGGTGCAGCCTCTGTTGGTTGGCGGCAATCCCTATGCCACCACCAGCATCTACGGCCTGATCACATATGTCGAACAGCGCGATGGCATCTGGTTTGCGATGGGCGGCACCGGGGCACTGGTGGATGCGCTGTCAACGCTGATGACGGAAGAGGGGATCGAGATCAGAACCGGGGAAACGGTGGATCAGATTGAACTGGAGAATGGCCGTGCCTGTGGGGTCCGGTTGGCCAGCGGTCAGGTAATCCGGTCTGATATCGTGGTCACCGATGTGGACCCGGTTCATTTGTATCGCAATATGCTGCCACGAAAGGTGGCCTCGCCACTTGCCCGGTTTCGCGCCAAACACGCGACATCCTCGATGGGTCTGTACGTAATGTATTTCGGGGCGCGGCAGCAGTGGACCAATGTGGCGCATCACACGATCTGGTTTGGCGCCCGCCACCGCGAATTGCTTGCCGAAATTTTCAGGAACGAAAAGTTGCCCGAGGATTTCTCGCTTTACGTTCACCGCCCGACCGCAACCGACCCCAGCTTTGCGCCAGCAGGCTGCGACAGTTTCTATGTGCTGTGTCCTGTGCCGAACCTGCGCGCCGGGGTCGATTGGGCGGTTGAGGGACCACGCCTGCGCGACCGCATTGTCGCGGCGCTGGATGCGTCAATGCTGCCGGGTCTGAAAGACACGATTTGTTCGGAATTCGCGATGACGCCGAATGATTTCAAGGATCGCTATCTCAGCGTGGATGGTGCCGGTTTCTCAATCTCGCCCTATTTCAGGCAGTCGGCATGGTTCCGGTTTCACAATCGGGGCGAAGGGATTCC
>JBBRKS010000262.1:0-4498 GCA_038231775.1 Rhodobacterales bacterium
AAACTCACTGTCTCAGTCTTCTTGCCCGCGTTCGGTCACCATGTTGCGGCTGTCCTCCGACATGATGACCTGCGGTGCGTTGAACGCACTTGCCCCCAGCACGCGCACCGCATGGTAATGCGTCAGGACCACAGGGCTGACCGGCTTGTCGGTGACCGACCGCACACATTCGATCACCTTTTCCGCCAGCCGGGGGGTCGCCTGCGCCTCGACAATCATCACCGAGGTGTCGCCAATGATGCCGCCGGAATTGGGGTCACCCTCGGCGGTAAAGGCGTAAAGGCCGTCGCCGATCTCACTGAAGGTGATCTTCTTGTCCGAAAGATCGCCTTGCGAGGCGAAGGCCTTCGCCGTGATATGTCCTTTCTTAGCTGTGCGCAGATCGCAGCGCTTGCCGCTTCAGCGCGCGTAAGGGTCTGACAGTGCAGGTATAACCTTGCCCACACAATCGCCAAACCCGATGATATAGCCGTCGCCCCGCGCCTGCCCGCGCAGGGTCAGCGTGTCATTGTCCTCGATGAAACTGCGCGTCCCACCGTCCACGGCAAACGGCTCTTTGCCACCCCAGGACAGTTCCAGCAGACTGCCCCGGCTGTCCTTGTCCGGCCCCGAAATCGTGCCCGACCCCAAAAGATCGCCCGCGTTCATTGGGCACCCGCTGGTCGTGTGATGCGCCAATTGTTGCGCTGCCGAGTAATACATCTCGCGGTAGTTGGTCCGCGCAATCACCGTTTCCGCCCCACCTTCAGGTGTCAGCCCCACGTCCAAAGCGATGTCATACAGCATCGGCCCGGGTTCGGTCAGATGCGCCAGCAACGGCACCTCTCGCGGCGGCGTTGCGACCCGGAACGGCTCCAACGCCGCTTTCATCACCACCCAAGGGGAGATCGTCGTGGCCGTCGCCTTGGCCTGAAACGGGCCGAGCGGTTGGTATTCCCAGGCCTGAATGTCGCGCGCCGACCAGTCGTTCAACAGCACATAGCCAAAGATCATCGCATCCGCTTCGGCGACCGTCAGCGGCCCGGTTGAGGGCACGCCAACCACCGCCCCAATCTCCAGCTCAATATCAAACCGGCGCGAGGGCTGGAACGTTGGCACCGCATGATCCGCCCCCTTGACCTGCCCCCAAGGCCTGCGCACCTCGGTCCCCGAAACCACCACCGAAGACGCCCGCCCGTTGTAGCCAATCGGCAGATGCAGCCAGTTCGGCGGCAAGGCAGTCTCCGCCCCGCGAAACATCGTGCCCACATTGGTCGCATGGTGCCGGCCCGAGTAAAAATCGGTATACTCCGCCACCAGAAACGGCATGTGCAAGGTCACGCCCGTCAGGGCCACCAGATGATCTTCAACCAAAAACCGCTTGCTGGACCCATCTTTCAGCAAGCCTGTGACCTGCGCCCGCAAACTGGCCCAGACCGCAGGCCCCTCTTCCATCACCGCATTCCAGAAAGGCACGTCCAACAGCGGCCCACCCTCCAGCACCAGCAGCCCCTCTGCCTCCAAAGCGGTCACATCCAGCACGAAATCGCCAATCGCCATCCCGCAATGCGGTTCGTCGTCGGCGCTGAACGCCTTGGCCGAAAACACCCCGCACGGCAGGTTGTTCAACGGAAACGGCGCATCGGTCAGGTTCGCCGGCCCCACCCAGCTTTTCATCAGGCTCATCAGGCTGTCCTCTTTCATTCTGGTCCAAATATTCCGGGGGTGCGGGGGCTGGCCTCCGTTCTCGCCGGTTCGCCGCCGGGCTTACTTCACACCCGGCGTGCCGTCGAACTTTTTGTCAAGGCTGGCCCAGCAGTCGATGTAATCGTCCTGCAACGGGGCCGCCTTGGCCGCCCATTCGGTCAGATGTTGGAGGAACCGGGTTTCAAACATGAAACTCATCGTCTCGGCCAGAAACTTCGGCACCATCGGC
Organism: Rhodobacterales bacterium; assembly: GCA_038231775.1. Classification (GTDB taxonomy): domain Bacteria; phylum Pseudomonadota; class Alphaproteobacteria; order Rhodobacterales; family Rhodobacteraceae; genus Stagnihabitans. The sequence continues at coordinate 1,916 of JBBRKS010000262.1, forward strand.
TCGTTTGACGCCCCTTCAAACGCGTTGCGGTCCGGCCCGTGCGGCAACATGCAGTTGTGCAACGACATGCCACCCGGAACCAAGCCTTTCGGTTTGGCGTCATAAATCCCGTAAATGTTGCCCATCATCTTTGACATGACATTCTTGTGGTACCACGGCGGGCGGAACGAGTGTTCGGCCACCATACAGCGGTCGCGAAACAGCACAAAGTCGATGTTCGCCGTCCCCTCCAACCCCGAAAGCGCTGTCAGCACGGTAAAAATCGACGGGTCCGGGTGGTCAAACAAGATCGCCCCGACCGGAGAATAGGTCCGCAAATCATACTTGTACGGCCCGTAATGGCCAGGCCAGGCCACCACATCCAGCGGGCTTTGGCCGATCTTGGTGAGGTGAAATTGCCCGCACCATTTCAGCGTGACCGAAGACGCCACCTCACGATCCTCAAACGCCGCAACCGGTGTTTTGAAATCGCGCGGGTTGGCCAGACAATTCGCGCCGATCGGGCCCCGCGCCGGGGGTGTGAACGGCGGTCCGTAATTCTCACACACAAAGCCGCAGCACGGGCCCTCCAGCACCTCGACCCGGTAAACCAGACCACGCGGCAGCACGGCAATCTGTTTCGGTTCGACGTCGATGATGCCAAGTTCTGTGCAAAACCGCAGACGGCCCTCTTGTTGTACCACCAGCATTTCCCCGTCGGCAGAGTAAACGTATTCGTCCGCCATCGACTGATTCACCAGAAAAACATGGCGCGCCATCCCGGTTTGCGTGTTCACATCGCCCGCCGTGGTGACCGTCCACATCCCGGTAATCCATGTAAGCGCGTCCGTCGAATGCGGCACCGGGTCCCAGCGGTACTGGCCCAGTGACATCACATCCGCCAGCACATGCGGTGCCGATTTCCAATGCGGCACCTCTATTTTCTGAAACCGCGCCGTGTGCTTGACCGAGGGTCTGATGCGGTAGCACCAGGTCCGCTCTGGGTGCGGTTTGGTGAACGCCGACCCAGACAACTGTTGCACCTAAAGCCCGTAAACGCATTTTTGCGGTGAGTTCTGGCCCTGCGGCAAGGCGCCCGGCAAAGCCTCTGTCTCAAAATCATTGCCAAAGCCGGGCATGTATCCTTCGGTCGGCCCCAGGGTGGTGGCAGCGCGGGTCATGCCGTGGGGCAGGGTGTGGCTGGTCATGGCAGGCTCCTAACGCGTCGGCAGATCGGGGTCGCAGAGTCTAGGGTCGCATGCAAGTCGGGGTCACAAGCAGTTTTGGCGTCGCAGGTCGTTCAACGTCAGGTGTCGCGAGTCATGCAGAGCGGCGTCATGTCGCCGTGACATTGGTTGCATTTGCAACTATATCAAGTTAAACTTCTGGCACCGCCGCAGGGATCACCCATGACACTTATTCTTCACGACTACTGGCGCTCGTCCTCGGCCTACCGGCTGCGCATAGCGTTGAACCTGTTGGGCCTGCCCTATGAAACCCACGCTGTGGACACTGTGGCCAATGCCCAGACCACACCGGAAAACCTGGACCTGAACCCGCAAGGCCTTGTTCCGACGCTGCAAATCGACGGCCAGACCCTGACGCAATCCCTCGCCATTCTTGAATATCTGGATAAGGTGCACGCCGCAGGCTTTCTGCCCCAAGACCCGCTTGGCCGCGCCCGCGTTCGTGCCTTGTCTTATGCCGTGGCGATGGAGACCCAGCCGTTGTGCAACCTGCGCGTCGCCGGCCACGTGGTTGCCCAATCCGGCGGGGCGATCACGACGCAGGGTTGGATGGCCCATTTCATCACCCTTGGCCTGCAAGGGCTAGAGGCTATGCTGACCCAACCCGGCCTGTGCTGCCACGGCGACCGCATCACCATGGCCGACCTGTGCCTTGTCCCGCAAGTCTACAACGCCCGGCGTTGGGGCGTCGATCTGGCCCAATTTCCCCGCATCCAAACCATCGCCGCGCATGTCGAGGTCCTCCCGCAAGTTGCCGCCGCCCACCCCGACCGCGTCAAGCCCGCATGACCCACCCGAAGAACCCCGAAACGCCCAACCCCGAATTCGACCTTGAAAGCTTTCTGCCCTACCTGCTGAATCAGGCGGCAGAGGCGACTTCGAAGGCGTTTCAGGCGATTTACCGTGCCGATTATGGCCTGACTCGCACCCAGTGGCGGGTTCTGGCCAACCTTGGCAAGTTCGGCTCGATGACCGCCCGCGACATCTGCACCCGCTCGCATATCGAAAAAACCAAGGTCAGCCGGGCGGTTGCCGCCTTGGAAGCCACCGGCCTGCTGACCCGCGAGATCAGCCCGCACGACCGCCGCGCCGAAGTGCTGTCGTTGACCAAGACCGGGGCCGCCGTCTTCGCCGATCTGGGCCAAAGGGCGATCACCTATGACGCGACCCTGCGCGAGATTCTTCGCCAGACCCTTGGCCGCCCGGGGACCGCCGATCTGGACGCGGTCCTGCACCGCCTGATCGCACTCGGCGACGCTCACCCGGAAGGTGATGCGGACTAGGGCAGCGGTCAGATTGCTGCGGCATCCGGCAAATCAAGCGCACCGCGTCGACCGAAAAACCCGCTTTATCGCAA
>JBBRKS010000263.1:0-4483 GCA_038231775.1 Rhodobacterales bacterium
GTTGCCCTCTTCGAATACATCAACGGCTTCTACAACCCGCGCCGTCGGCATTCAGCATTAGGCTGGAAAAGCCCCGTAGCCTTTGAACGAAAGGCCGCTTAACATGAAAACCTGACCGGAACAGAACCGTGACAGGTCCAGAGCGGCCAATACCAATTTTATACTCATTGTCTCGATTCCCTTTCGATTGAGTTCAGACTACGTCGAGATCGCGAGAGACTCGACGCAGTTGGCGTATGTTCGCGTAGAATGTTGTGAGGCGCGCAGGCTTTTGAGAGTTCGATTTTTTCACAACTTCGCGCAGCACCCTGATCATAAGAGGTTGGGCGTCCCTGGGGTCAGGTCACTCCATTTAACCACGGTCAGCGGCACCGAGGGCAAAGTTGCAGACCAGAACGCGGCCGCCCGGACGCACCAATTTGAACTGTTGGCACAAAAGCCGTTCGGTATGGGAGTCAGACAGGGAATCGTATGGCCTCAAGGCACGGGTTGCATCAAGCGGTGCATCGGCGTTGTGATCCGCCAGCAGGTTGTGCGCCGCTTGGCAGCGTGTTTCGACTTCTGGCAGGCGCAGGGCGATGCAATCGAGGGCTGTCTGATCTGGATCAAGCGCAAGTACGCCGCCAGAGTTTGCGATGCGATGGCGGCGTGCAAATCATGTCTTAAGGTGCGCCGTCCTTTCTGAAGGGGCCGCGTGCCGCCGTTCTATGAAAGTCTGGCTGCACGGGTGAAAGGTCACCCTGGTGCGTCGTCGCAGCGTCATTGCCTGCATCATCCTGACCGCTGCACCCGGACTGCTCTGGACCTGCTAGCTTTCCGAGGGGTAGCGCAGCCCGATCTGGGTGCGTATTTCGTCCAGCGTCTGCATGATCTGCACCGATTGGGACGGCGGCATGATAGTGCTGGTCAACTGGCCAGAGGTGATCAGGCGTTCGCACTCCTCTGCCTGAAACTGCATGCCACGGCCCGCAACCGGCGTGTCAAACGCCTCAACCACGGTGTTGTCATTGTCGTAGACGCGGAAGGTTGTGGGCGAATACCAGACGCGGTCAATGTCGATGCGGCCTTTGGTGCCCACAACGCTGGCCCGGTTCGGCCCGGCGCTGTCGCTGGACGACAAGGTGGTGGCGATGGCGCCCGAGGTGTAGTGAAAGATCGTGGCAACTTGCGCATCGGCCCCAGTTTGCCGGAACGTGGCTAAGGCTTTGATTGACTCGGGTTGGCCCAGAATGTCCCAGGCAAAGGAAATCGGGTAAATTCCAAGGTCCAAGAGCGCGCCACCACCAAGGTCAAGGGCGTTCAGCCGGTGGTTTGGGTCTTCGGGCAGTTTCTGGCGGTGATCGGCGGTTAACGAGCGGACCTGACCAATCGTGCCAGCCGCAATAATCTCGCGGATGCGGCACATATGGGGCAGGAACCGGGTCCACATCGCCTCTAGCACGACAAGGCCTTTGGTTTCGGCCAGCGATACGATCTGGGCAGCCTCGCCCGCGTTCAGCGTGAAGGCCTTTTCGACAAGGATGTGCTTGCCGGCATTCAGCGCCAAGATGGCTGCGGCAAAGTGCTGGGGATGCGGGGTGGCGATATAAATGATGTCGACATTAGGGTCGGCGGCAAGGGCTGCGTAGCTGCCATGGGCGGTGGCGATGCCGAATGTCTTGGCGAACCGGTCAGCGCTGGACTGGCTGCGCGAGCCGACTGCGGTGACCGTGTGGCCGGTCAGCATCAGGTCCTTGACGAACAGCTCTGCAATCCAGCCGGTTGCCAGAATGCCCCAACGAATGGCTTTGGTCATTGTGTGTGTCCCTTGGCGTTGGCGGGCAGGGCCTGTCAGAAAGTCACCCGCCGTGAACGCTATGCCAAGTGGGGCGGGGGTGGAAGGCTGTCTTTCGGGTGGGGCACTGCGATACGATTGCTGTTATGGCCGACTGTCTGCGCTGCACTTCTGGTGATAGGGCATGTCAGCTTGCCATCAACGCCAATGCGGTTTGTTCGTCGGTGATCAGGGTTGTGGGGGCTACGGTCCGGATCGCCGCTCGCAGGGCGGTCAGCTTGTCTTTGCCGCCCGAGATCAGGACCCGCTCTGGCGTGCGGCGCAGGCGGGCGAGGTTGACAGAGATCACCCGGGCGTTGACCTCGTGGTCTACCAGATCGCCATTCTTGTCGATGAAGTTGTACAAAACGTCGCCAATCGCACCCGCCTCGATCAAAGACCGCCGGTCGGCCTCGGACAGGTACCCGGTGCGGTAGCTGGTGGTCAGGGTGCTGATCCCGCCGCACGATAGCAGCGCCATGTCCAGCTTGTCGGCCATTTCAAATATCGCAGACAGGCCACAGCGTTCCAGCAGTGCGTGCTTGGTTTCCGGGCTGTCGACCACGGCGGGGGCGGGGATCAGGAAGCCCTCCCCCTGAAACAACTCGGCGAATTGCCAGGCGAATTCGGCCGGGTTGAAGCGGCGTGCTGCGGCGATGCCGCCCAGAAGTGAGACGACGCGGAAATCATCCAGAGTTTCGCCGGCAATGAATGGCAGCGTGTTGTACAGCGTGCGACCCCAGCCAACACCGACCCGCATGCCGGCCTTCATCTGCGCCGATATGAAACTGCCTGCCGCCGCCGCGATGACCTTGACCGGGTCAGCCTCTGGGTCGTCAAATGGGGAAAGGATGACGCGGGCGATGGCAAAGCGTTGCTCCATCCCGCGTTCAAGCTGGACCAGTTCGGCCAAGGGGGCAGAGATGGTCACCCGTACCTCGTTGCGGCGTTTGGCATCGGCCAGAAGCCGCACCACCATCACGCGGTTGATGCCAAGTTGAACGGCGATGTCGTTCTGCGTGCAGCCTTCGACATGATACAGCCAGATCGCCCGCGCCCGCAGCCGGTCGGTTTCACTTTGAACGCCAGAGTTCGCCACCTGCATGTCTTGCCCCCGCGCGCCCTTGGCCTATGCCGTGATCGGACAGCGCTTCTATCAGACGGGGGCCTGCACCGCATCGATCATCCGACCCACGATGTCTGCCACCCGGTCGGGGCATTCGATCTGCGGAATATGCCCCGCGCCCGACATGAGATGCATAGCGAAATCGCCGTGAACGGCAAGCAGTTGTGTGTGGGGCATAATGTGATCCTGACGGCCCCACAGGATTTGGGTGGGTGCAGTTACTCTTTGAAGCGCGGGCCGCAGGTCAAAGGCTTGCACGCCGTCGGGGAAAAGCATGTCGGCCATGCTGGCCTGACAGGCACGCAAGGCAGCATCCATGCGCGGTTTCATCGCGGCGTTGGCGTAGGATTCAGAGACAGCGTCGGGCAGGGCAGTAAGACGGCGCAACCACGGCCAAAGGCTTTCGGTGCGGCTGGCGCGTACGATGCCGGTCAGGGTTGCGGCATCAATTTCGGGGCCAAGACCAGCGGGGGCGATCAGCGAAAGGCTTGCGACCCGGCGCGGACGGATATCGGCGATGGCCAAGGCCAGCGCACCGCCAAGTGAGTGGCCCAGAAGGTGCACCTGTTCAGCGCCACGCGTGGCCTCGTCAAACGCTTCGGTCACAGCGCGGGCGAGATCTGCAAAATTGCGCAAGGTGCGGCGCGGGGATTTCCCATGGCCGGGCAGGTCGATGCGGATCAGCGGGCGGTCATGGCGCATTGCCTTTTCCAACGGGGCCCAAGAGGTGCTGTCGGCGGTAAAGCCGTGCAGCATGACCAAGGGCGTGCCGGTGCCTGCGCGGCGCGTGATGGCAAGCGGGCCGGTCTGATGTGTCCAATGCGGCGGGGCTGTCAGCGGCGCAAGAGTCTGCCGGTCGCGTGCCTGTTCCGCATCGCAGCGCTGCATCCGGCCCAGTGGCCCGGTGCCCGATATGTCTGACAGGACAAGGCCAACCTCCCGCGCCAGCTTGCGAGCGGCGGGAGTCGCCCGGACGGCACCGGGTTGGGGAGAAGGCAGAGCGCTAGCGACGTCAAAGCTTGTGACCGTGGCGGTGGGTGCAGGGGTTCTTTCAGCGGCTTTTGCCGCGGTGGGTTGGGCATTGGCGACGTGCGCATCAGATTTTGGCACGTCTGTTGTATCCACTGGTGCTGTGCTGACACCGTGTGCGGTATCAGTCTGCAGCGTGGGCCTGACCGTTTCGACCACCTCTCCTTCGCCGTAAAGCCATGCGATGACAGACCCGACAGCCACCCGGTCCCCCGGTTTGGCGGTGATGTTGTGCAGAACGCCGGTGGCTGGCGCTTCAACCTCCATCGCGGCTTTGTCGGTTTCGATGTCAAACAAGGCCGCGCCTTTTTGCACAAGCTGGCCTTCGCCGACATGCCAGACGGCAAGGATGCCGTGCGACATGTCCATATCAACCTTGGGCAGGATCACCTCGACCGGCATTCAGACCTCGCGGCGGGCAAGGCGGCGGGCGGCGGCGGCGATCGTATCAACCTGCGGGACCGAGGCGCGTTCCAGATCGGGGTTATAAGGCACCGGCGCATCTGCCGCCCCCA
>JBBRKS010000264.1:0-4476 GCA_038231775.1 Rhodobacterales bacterium
CATCGTAAGCGGTGCCTGAAGGCCGTCGGGATTTCAGCTTGACGTTTTTCAGAATGCCCATGGCATAAGGTCATCGACGCGCGACTTTGGGTGTTTGTTGGCGATGGCGGTGAGGGTTGTGCGCAGGTAGGCGTAGGGGTCAACGGCGTTCAGTTTGCAGGTTTCGATCAACGATGCCATTCGCGCCCAAGTCCGGCCGCCCTCGTCATGACCGGCAAAGAGCGCGTTTTTGCGGTTCAGAGTGATCGGCCTGATGGTGTTTTCGACCGGGTTGGTATCCATCTCGACGCGGCCATCTTTCAGGAAGATCTGCAGCCCGTCCCAGTGGCGATGGATATAGCCGAGCTTTTCACCCAAGCGGGATTTGGTGGAGATGCGGGCACGCTGATGGGTCAGCCACTTGCGGAAGTCTGCGATCAGTGGGGCGGATTGCGCTTGGCGAATGGCGAGGCGGTCTTCGGGCGCCTGACCCCGTATGCTGGCTTCGATCTTGTATATCTGGGCAATGCGACGCAAACCCTCGGCGGCGATCTCGGAGCCGTCCTTTTGGTATATGTCGTGCAGTTTGCGGCGCGCGTGCGCCCAACAATAGGCCAGCGTCAAAGGTTTGCCGCCCACGCGCCGTGGTTCGGCCAAGGCGTCATACCCAGTATACCCATCGACCTGCAGGATGCCCTCGAAGCCCTTGAGAATATCCATCGCATGGCTGCCGCTGCGCCCGGGCGCATAGGTGAAGACGACCGCCGGGGGATCACCGCCATTCCAGCCCCGATCATCGCGGGTCAGCGCCCAGAGGTAGCCCGTCTTGGTTTTCCCCGCCCCGGGGTCGAGCACGGGGGCGCGGGTTTCGTCCATGAACAGCCGGGTGGATCGCTTGAGGTGGACCAGCATCCTGTCAACGACTGGGGCCAGATGGTAGGCCGTGATGCCACACCAAGTCGCCAGCGTTGACCGGTCTAGGTTGACGCCACCCCGCCCATAGATCTGGCACTGACGATAGAGCGGCAAGTGATCGGCATACTTGGACACTGCGACATGGGCCAAAGTGCCCTCGGTCGGCAGGCCGCCTTCGATCAGCCAGTGCGGTGTGGCGGCTTGGCTGATGCCAGCATCACAGCGACGACAGGCGTATTTGGGGCGGATCGTCACGATGACCTGGAAACGGGCCGGAATGATGTCCAGCCGCTCGGCACGATCTTCACCGATCTTGACCATGTCGGTGCAGCCGCAGGGGCAGACCTTGTGCTCCGGCTCGATCACCTCTTCGATGCGTGGCAGGTGGTCAGGCAAATGGCCAAGGTTGCGCTTGGCCGCCGGTCGCCTGGTTGTGCCGTCGGCATTGCGTGCCACACTGGCATCAGCGGCAACTTCGGCTTCAGCGACAGCTGTCTCGAGGTCTTCAAAAGCCAATTGGCGTGCGTCAGGATTCAGCTGTTCAGACTTCTTCCCATAAAGGGCGTGGCGCAGTTCGGCGATGAGGTAATCCTGCCGTTCGGTCTGGGCGCGCAAACCCGCCACTTCGGCCCGAATGATCAGAAACGCCTCTCGCACGGCAGGTGGAAGAGCATCCAGATCAAGGGGTTGGGAGGCGGGAGCGGACATGCCCCTTCATATCCCAGTCGCCCCCAAAAGCCTATATTTACAAGGCGATCCGAGTCATTCTGTCGCAGCCGGAATGGTCGGTCGCGGTGCATGAATGCGGCGCCAATCGAGCCCGGCAAACAGCGCCTCAAACTGCACCCGTGACAGCCGCATTACCCCATCGCCTACCTTAGGCCAGGCAAATCCGCCCTGTTCCAGCCGCTTGTAAATCATCACGATCCCGCTTCCGTCCCAGAACAAGACTTTGACCCGGTCACCGCGCTTGGACCGAAACACCAGCAACACGCCGGCCTTCGGCGCAAAACCCAACTCTGCCTGCGCCATCGAGGCCAACCCGTCGTGACCCTTGCGGAAGTCGACTGGCTTTGTGGCAATCACGATCCGAACCGCCTGATCCGGGAAGATCACAGAACCCTCTTCAACGCAGCCGCCAAGGCCGCAACTCGATCCGGGCTGCAATCGGGTGCCACATGAAGCACGGCGCCGGAAATCTCGACCCTGATCACCCCGGCCTCTCCAATTGGTCCAGCCAAAACCGACGCGGCAGCGGCAGCAGCCTCCAACACCAGCGGAACGAAAGCCGGGCCATCCGCGTAGGGCGAGACCAACTTCCCCTGCCGCGCAAGACCACGCCATTGCGAAAGATGCCGCGCGATCAACCCATACTTCGCGGCAACATCACAGACCCGGGCACCAGGCAGCAGGCTCTCGGCCACGATCCGCACCTTCACATCCTCCGGCCAACGCCGCCGCCCCGTTGGCCCATCGAGAACCTCAACCCGAGACACTCCCCTCCGGCTAAGAACCTCCATCCGGTGCTCAATTTGGTGCTCCACAGCCATCCTCCCGCAAAACTCATTTGCAGGCTGACTTGACCGAAAAACCGCCAAGCCGAAACCACGGGGCGGACGCAACGCTTACACAGCATCTCATTGATCTTCAAAGCCAGAACAGGACGGTTGCGGCGAGGGCGATTGCTGAGAGGAAGACCTTGGGGCATCTGTCGTAGCGTGTTGCCACCCGTCGCCAGTCCTTCAGCCGACCGAACATGATCTCGATCCTGTTGCGACGTTTATAGCGGCGCTTGTCGTATTTGACGGGCTTTGTGCGAGACTTCCGGCGAGGGATACATGCCTTTATACCCTTGTTTTCCAAGCCTTCACGGAACCAGTCGGCATCATAACCCCGATCGGCCAGAAGCCATTGAGCAGATGGAAAGCAGCTCAGCAATGCCGCCGCGCCAGTATAGTCTCTGATCTCGCCAGAACTCATGAAGAAGCGGATGGGGCGACCGTTTTCATCAGTGACGGCATGCAGTTTGGTGTTCATGCCGCCCTTGGTTCACCGCTGGCGTCAATCTTGATAAATCGCGACATGACGGTAAAGCCCAGTTTGCTGTATTCTTCGACCACATCGACGAGGCTTTTCCGCGCTTTTTCCCGCAATATCAACGTCTCACGGGTTATAGCCGCCATGATACTATCACGATCCATCATTCGGTAGGCGTTTGACTTCGCAGTTTTGGCTAAGTAGCCCGCTTTGATGAAGGCATCGACGGGGTTCCGCTGACCAAATATTCCTGAATAAAGATGATTTCGGGGGTGTGAGCGGCCTAGTTATTGACATGGGAAGTTATTGAAATCATTTTGGAATTTTCCATCACTATCGCCTATCGGTCGATTTTTTGCAACACGGGGTTATAGCAGCAATTCCGTGGTCAGGTTCCCCGTCCTAGTGTGGTTCAGAGTTGAGGCGCGGGATGATGGTGCTTTGGTTGAGATCTATCATAACCCGATCTTGGCCCCTCAGGCTCTGCGCCTTGGTAACATAGTCTCGGCACCATTCACTGACGGTAGTCATGGGCCCGACAAATCACACCGCAAACCCGTGAGGTACGACTTACTATCCCGAAAGAGCAGCAGCGAGCGTTCCGTCCATCCTGTGGCCACGTCGGTCAGCGTTAGCGTCTGAACGAAGCTGCCACTTGCCGAAGGGCCACTATGGGCCACCAGGTCAGCCTCCATGAATCCGGGTGCCGGATCATTCCAGTCGGAGTAAGTGCGTATTGGCACGCTTCGCCGCACCGCCGAAGAATAGCTATGGCGATGGGATCGGCCGCCCGAGCTGGCCATGCGCACCGGAGCAAGGAAGCAATCGATGCTGGCCGCACTGATCCCGAGCAGCCGGGTTCTCACCGTATCGTCCAGCGCGAGATGGCCATTTCTTTCCTTCGCAGGGATCAAGAGCGGGATCAACGGCTTCAGTCGTTTGCCGCAGATCCGGTCCGCCGAATCCCAAAACACAACCAATGCCACGCGCAAGGCATCGTCATACACACGCCGCTCAGGTTGCGGTCGGGATCGGACAGCCACATCATCGCTTCGCAACAGCCGTTCCGCGTGTTTGCGGTGAAAGCCGGAAATCTCTACGAACTCCGTCAGGATCCGGCCCTTTTCGGCGCGCGTCGAAGGTCGGTATCGCGACGCCACGGCTTTCAGAAGCTCATCTGTCGTACTCATGCTGATCCGCCTCACGGCCACCCCCATAACGAATTGCTCCGGGAGCATTTCTAGTGAGGCAATGATCGGATCATCGGGAATAATTCAGGCGAGGCAATGCGCTGTTCTCATCCAGTTTGTCGCGCTACACTTTGCCATAATCCGGCGGTCTTCCTCCCCTCAGTGGGGACCAGATAAGAGACACAAAGATAAGGGGGTGGTAGGATAAGGATGACCTAGTGTTCCGAGTCTGACATTTGCTACCGATTTCCCCTGATTTCATCGAGCTTGTCCAGCGCGCGTCGTTCCCGGGCGAGGATGTCGTCGGCGGTTTTGGTCCAGGTGAAGGGCTTTGGCTTGGTGTTGTGATGCCCAA
>JBBRKS010000265.1:0-4462 GCA_038231775.1 Rhodobacterales bacterium
GGAAGCGTCGCCTGCATCGCCGGTCGTGTGGCAAAGCCCGCTTCCCAGGCCGTCAGCTTCGGAAGACCCTTACGCCACCCCCGGCCATCAAGCCGAAAGTCAAGGTATCCCAAAGCGCAGCCCAGGGCGATCTGCCCCATATCGACCGGGCCGTTCAGGTGAAGGGTCCAGTTTTGCTCGACAGCAGATAAAGCGCGCGCGACCTTTGTCCACTGCCCTTCAACCCAATCGGGAAAGCGAATGGCTTCGGGCCGCAGACGGGCTTCGTAGACCATCAGCAGGGCCGCCTCCATGATGCCGTCCGCCGTCGCCTCCAGCGTCAGCACATCCCAAAGCCGGTCGGTCGGATAAAGGCCACCCTGCGCGTGGTCATCCAGATAACGGCAGATCACCCGGCTGTCATACAGCGCCTTGCCATCCGCCAGCAGCAACGTCGGTATCTTGCCCAGCGGGTTCTTGTCCACCGGCATCGACCCCGGCGCTGTGGCGCTGCCGCTTACATTGACTTCGGTGACTTCGGCCTGCAGGCCCAATTCAAGAACCAGCGCCCGGACCTTGCGCACAAAGGGTGAGGCGGGTGCAGCGTAAAGCGTCATCATCAGACGGTCCTCCCTATCTTCATTCATCGGTGGCGGCTTCATTCATCGGTAGCATCTATCTGCCTCAATCATCCAGTTCGCGCATCAGGCCTGAAATCTGATGCTGCGGCCCCAGTGCTGCGATGACACCCGCCCGCGCCGCAGCCGTCTTGTTCTGGTTCAGCTTCCAGGTCCCCTCGACGCCCGTGATCACCAGCCGGAACGGCAGAATCATCCGCATCATCCGGTCCATGACACCCTCGCCCAACTTGGCGGATTTCCACACCGGTTTTGGGGCCAGCCGCGCCTCAAACTCATCCGACAGCGCGTTGACATGCGCCACCATGGTTTCCGGCGGTAGGGGGATCAGGTCCCCCCGCAGATGCACCGCAATATAGTTCCAGGTCGGCACCTGATCCGGCAACCCGTACCAGTCTGGTGAGATATAGGCATCCGCCCCCATCACCGCCAAAACCGCCTTTGCGGGCAACCCCGCCGCAATCACGCCATTTGACCGCGCCAGATGCAGATCGGCAAAGCCGCCCTCCGGCGACAGCAGAAAAGGCACATGCGCCAGCACCGGCCCCTCAGCCCCGTTCACCGACAAGGTGCCAAACCCACGCGCCCGCGCAAAGTCAAGATTGCGCTCTGTCGGGGCTTTGCGGAAGGCAGGGTTGGGATGCACGGCACACCTTTTGGCGGATATCACAGGTTAACAAAACCTGAAGAAAAATCGCGAAATTGTTTATTATCATATACTTAACCAGCATAACACGCGTGTTATCACACGTGAAATGACAAAGCCGCCGAGGTTTCCCTGGCGGCCCATCAACCGTGCTGGACGCGGCTCAACCCTGACGGGCCTTGTAACGTTTTTGCGTCTTGTTGATCACATAGACACGGCCTTTACGGCGCACGACCTGGCAATCGCGATGACGCGTCTTCAGCGAGCGGAGCGAGTTTGCAACCTTCATGGCTGTCTCCTTTCAGTTCGCGGCGCGTCGTAGCGCCAGTTGAAAACCAATAGCCGGCCTTGCGACCAGCGGTGAATGGTGGGCGGTACTGGGATCGAACCAGTGGCCACTACGATGTCAACGTAGTGCTCTACCGCTGAGCTAACCGCCCGCCTTGCAACCCGATCCTGCCGTGCCCAAACAAAAGGACGCGGGCAGAACCGCGTCGGTGTTGGGTCTATAATCAGAGTCGCAGACCTGTTCAAGGGCTTTCTCTGAACCAGATTTTCCCGCTATAACCGGGGAATGGAGGACCGGATGGCAGAGCTTACCGAAGGACCCGCGTTTCGTTTGGCCCGCCCTGCGCGCCAGCAGACTTCGGTGATCTTTTCGTCGCCCCATTCGGGCCGGGAATACTCGGCAGAGTTTCTGGCCGCCAGCCCCCTGTCCCCCCTCGCCCTGCGCTCGTCCGAGGATGCCTATGTTGACCGCCTGTTCGCCCGCGCCCCCCTTTACGGTGCCGCCCTGCTGTGTGCCCGCGCGCCCCGTGCCTTCATCGACTTGAACCGGGGCGCCGATGAACTTGACCCCTCTGTCGTCGAAGACGTGGCCCGCGCCACCCACAATCCGCGCATTTCGTCCGGCCTTGGGGTGATCCCCCGCGTGGTGGCAGGTGGGCGGGCGATCTATGCAGGCAAAATCCCCCGTGCCGAGGCAGAGGCCCGGCTTGCCGCCCATTGGCGCCCGTGGCACGCCACCCTGCGCGCCCTGATTTCCGAAACCCACGCCACCTTTGGTGAGGCCATTCTGATCGACTGCCATTCGATGCCGCACGAGGCGATTGAAACCCACATGCGCCCCGGCCAATTGCCGCCCGAAGTCGTCCTGGGCGACCGCTTCGGGGCTGCCGCCTCAAAGGATGTGGTTGACCGGGTCGAGGCGATCTTTGCCACCGCAGGCTTTCGCGTCGCCCGCAATTCGCCTTTTGCGGGGGCCTATATCGCGCAGGCTTACGGTCACCCCGTCTCACGCAAACACGTCATCCAGATAGAGATTGACCGGTCCCTGTATCTGGATGAACGCAAGGTCGAACCGTTGCCGAACTTTTCCGCCTTCTGCCTGCGGATCAACCGAGTGGTCGAAGACATCGCTCGCATCGGCCGCCAGTCCCTGCCGATTGCCGCCGAATAGCTACCGCAAACTGCGGCCCTTGATGATCGCCTCGTGGCCAAAACGGGCTCGGATCGCATCGGCGGCCCGTTCAGCCTTGGCCCGCTTGGCGGCGTCCGGGTCCAGCAGGTCAGGGGAAAGATCAGCATGATCCTCGGGGGCAAGGTCAGAGATTCCGACGCCGATCAGCCGGAATGGCCCCTTGGTGCCCGCATGGTCAAACAGGGCTCGCGCGGCGCGGTAGATGCGGTCGGTCAATTGGGTCGGGTCTGACAAGGAATGGCGGCGGCTGACCAGTTGGAAATCGCCGCGTTTCAGTTTCAGCGTGACCGTGCGGCCCGACAATTGCTTGGCCTTGGCCCGGTCGGCGACCTGTTCGGACAGGCGCCAGATGTGGCCGTCCAGCAGATCAGGGTCAGACGTATCCTCGTTGAAGGTGGTTTCCTTGGATATCGATTTCAGCCGTTCATCGCGGGTGACGCGGCGCTGATCCTCCCCCCTCGCCAGATGATACAGCCGGTCGCCCATCTGGCCAAAGCGAGCCTGCAGGTCAGAGCGGTCCCAGCGGAGGAGGTCGGCGATGGTGCGGATGCCGGCGGATTCGAGTTGGGCCTGAGTGGCGGCCCCTACGCCCCAGATGATACGGACGGGTTTGGCCTTCAGAAAGTCCGGGGTTTCCGCGGCACCCACGATGGAAAAACCACGCGGTTTGTCGAGGTCCGAGGCGATTTTGGCGAGGAATTTGTTGTGCGACAGCCCGATGGAGCCGGTGACGCCGATCTGCGTCTCCATCTCGCGGGTCAGTTTGGCCAGCATGACGGCGGGCGGGTGGCCGTGCAGGCGGGTGGTGCCGGTCAGGTCCAGGAATGCCTCGTCGAGGGATAGGGGTTCGATGGCGGGGGTCAGCCGTTCCATCAGGGCGCGGATCTGGCGCGAGGTTTCGACATAAACCGACATGCGGGGTTTGACGACGGTGGCGTTGGGGCAGAGCTTCAGGGCCTGAAACATCGGCATCGCGGACCGGACCCCGTGGATGCGGGCGAGGTAGCAGCAGGTCGAAACCACGCCCCGGGTGCCGCCGCCGACGATAAGGGGGTGGTCGCGGAGGGCGGGGTTGTCGCGCTTTTCCACCGAGGCATAAAACGCGTCGCAGTCCATGTGGGCGATGGACAGGGTTTCAAGCTCGGGGTGGGAGACGATGCGGGGGGAGCGGCAGGCGGGGCAGCGCGCCCCGGCCGGGAATTGGGTGAGACAGTCGCGGCACAAGGCAGGCATGGCGGCAGGATAGCATGGGTTGGACGGGCGTGGGAGAGCGGAGTCTGGCGACCTCCGTTTGGGAATGGGGGTGTGATATGGTTAGGATAACACGCGTGTTATGGTTGGTAAGTGGTTGGTATTGTGTGTAATTGCGAAATTTGTTAGGGGTTTGTTAAGGTTTGGGGGTGTGAAATTGGGGGGATGCGGGGCGTTGGAGTCTCGTTGGTAGGTCGGGGGTTACCCCGACGGGCAGAGAGTCGGGGTAACCCCCGACCTACGGGCTAGATAGCCGAAGGCGGGCTATCTTTGCCCGCCTTCGTTTCACTTGTGCATGGAAGAACCTTTGCGGTCTGGAGTTTGTGTTAGGCTCCAGACTCATTGATCGTCAAAGCCAGAACAGGACGGTTGCGGCGAGGGCTATGGCTGAGAGGAAGACTTTCGGACACCTGTCGTAGCGCGTTGCCACACGCCGCCAATCCTTGAGCCGACCGAACATGATCTCGA
>JBBRKS010000266.1:0-4407 GCA_038231775.1 Rhodobacterales bacterium
CTTTGGGGGTCAGGTGCAACACCTCGTCGTCGCGTCGCACCGTGTGCAGGGACAGGTCGATCAGCAGCGGACCAAGCCGCAGGCGGTCCGTGGGCTGCAAGGCGCGCTTGGGGCGCAAACACACCCGGATGCGCGCGAGAAGCTCGCCAATGGCAAAGGGTTTGGCGACGAAATCATCGGCACCAAGGTCCAGCGCCATGATCCGCTCCATCTCTTGGTCATGGGCGGACAGCACGATGATCGGCACATCATGGTCGCGGCGGATCGTCTCAATCAGGGTCTTGCCGTCATAGTCAGGCAAGCCAAGGTCCAGAATGATCAGGTCAGGCATCAAGGCCGCCACCGCATCAAGGGCCGCAGCCCCGGTGTCAGCGGTGGTAATCTGGTAGCCCGAGGCGGCAAGCGCATGGCCCAGAAAGCGCAAGATCTGCGCCTCGTCATCGACCACAAGGATTTGCGGGCGGGGCTTGGTCATGTCGGCAACGGCAAGGTCAACAGGATGGCACCGGGGCTGGCGGTCAGCGTGCCGCCATGCAGCCGGGCGATGCCCTTGGCAACCGCCAGACCCAGACCGCGCCCGCCCGCCGGGGGATGCAGGTCAGGCCCGGCAAGCCACAGGCCAATGGCATCAGGCACGCCCGTGCCCGCATCAGCGACCCGCACCCCAAGCGCGCCCGGGGTTGCCGTGGCCTGAACAATTACTGGAGGGCTTCCGTGGTGCAGGCCATTGTCGATCAGGTTGAAAATCGCCTGCTCCAGCAGCCCGGCCTCGGCCCGGATCATCGGCAGGCCCGCCGGCAGATCGGGGTGGATTGCAGCCCCCGGCCACGCCCGGCGCGCGCGCGCCACGGCGGCACCGGCCACATCGGCCAGATCAACCCATGCAAGATGCGCCAGCATGCCGCTTTCCAACCGGGTCATCTGCAACAGGTTGGTGACATGCCGGTTCAGCCGGGTCGCCTCTTCGACAATCGCGGTCAACAGGTCGGCACGGGCCGGGGCGGTCAGGCTGGCATCGAGGTCCTGCAAGGTCGAGGCGGCCCCCAGAATCGTCGCAAGGGGCGTGCGCAGATCGTGGCTGAGAGAGGCGAGCAGGGCCGAACGCGTCACCTCTGTCTCGGCCCGCAGGCGTTCGGTGCGGGCATGGTCGGCATAGGTCAAACGGTCAAGCGCCAGGCGGACCTGTTCCACCAGCGCCTCAATCGCTTGGGTGCTGCGCGGGCCTTCTGATCCCTGAACCGGCAGATGACCCAGAACCAGCGCCGTTGTGCCCGAACTGAGCGGCAGGAACGTCAGCGCGGCCCCGGCCCAGCCCGCCGCCGCCGCAACCTCGGCCCGTCGCAGGCGCAAGGACCGTTCTGCCGCCTGCAGATCGGCGGTAGACAGCACAAGTGCGGCGGGCACAGCCACCCGGCACCGCGGTGAAAGGTCAGGGGCGGTCCCCGATTCCAGTGCCGCTGCTTGGCCCCCGGTCAACGCGGCCAGATGGTGGGTGGCAAGGGTCAGCACCTGATCCACGCTGTCAGCCGCCGCCAGATCAGCCGCCAGCGCTGCCAGAACCGTTAGGGTGCTGGCCCGGTGACGCGCAGCCTCTGCCCGGTCATGCAAACGGCCCGCAAGAAAGCCCGCAAGGCCTGCGACCAACAAGAACACCAACAGCGCGATCAGGTCCTGCGGCTGGGCGATGTGAAAGGTGTACAGGGGTTCGGTGAACAGGTAATTCAGTGCGGCAAACGACGCGAGGGCCGCCAGTAGCCCGGTCCAGAAGCCAAACACCACTGCAGGCAACAAGACCGCGACCAGAAAGATCAACGGCCAGCTGGACGCAGGCAGGTTGTCGCGGCCCAGATGCACGGTCAGCGTGACAAGCCCGACCAGACCCAGCGTCAACACGAATCCGGGCAAGGTCGGACCCGGCGGCCACTCTGCCCTTTCCGCTTCCAGCGCGGTTGCGGACAGAGGCGGGGATGCCGCCATGTCTCTGTTGAGTGCGGGGTCGCTGCCGTGTGCGGGATCTATGTCGGCTACGACGCCACTTTGCGCTGCTGGTTCACTGTGTGGTGCGAGGTCGCTTTGCGTTGCTGGCGCAATTTGCGCAGCGAGCCCACCTTGCTCTGCGGGGCCGCCAACTGAAGCTGGGTCACTTTGTCTTTCAGGCATCGGGGTCTTTCCAACATCTTTATGCAATCCTTATGCCAGAGGGCGAAAACCCTGTCGCTTCCTTATTCGTGCCCGGCCCATGACGACGCTGCCGCCTTGAAGGCGGTGCATCCCGGGGCTTTCATGTCATCTGCAGCACCTTCGCTTTCATCTTCGTCTTCCGCGTCACCCTCTGCGCTGGTCCGACCCAGCGTCTTGTCACTGTCGCTTGCCGCCATCGGCGTGGTGTACGGCGATATCGGCACCTCACCGCTATACGCCTTCCGCGAGGCGATGCGGGCTGCGGGTGCCAGTCATGGCGGGGTCGAGCGCGCCGATGTGCTGGGGGTGCTGTCGCTGATCACATGGTCGTTGATGGCGATTGTCACAGTCAAATACGTGCTGATCCTGATGCGCGCCGACAATCAGGGAGAGGGGGGCACGCTGTCGCTGCTGGCCTTGGCCGAACGGGCCTTGGGCGGACGGCGGCGCTGGGTGCTGGCCTTGGGGTTGGTGGGCGCTGCGCTGTTTTTCGGCGATGCAGCAATCACCCCGGCAATTTCGGTCTTGTCGGCGCTAGAGGGGCTAAGTCTGGTCACCACGACCTTTGACCCCTTCATTCTGCCGATTTCCATCGGCATCATCGTTGCCCTTTTTGCATCGCAGTACCGGGGCACGGCAGTGATGGCACGCTATTTCGGTCCGATCACGCTGGTCTGGTTTTTCGCGATGGCAGCAGGGGGCATTCCCCAAATCGCGGCTGATCCTGCCATCCTTGCCGCGATGAACCCCTTTTATGCCGCAGAATTCCTGATCTCTAACGGGCTTCTTGGCCTCGTGGTTCTGGGTGCCGTGTTTCTGGCCGTCACCGGGGCAGAGGCGCTTTATGCCGATATGGGCCATTTCGGGCGGCGTCCGATCCAGCTTGCGTGGATTTTCGTGGCCTTGCCGTCCTTGCTGGTGAACTATTTCGGACAGGGCGCGCTGATCCTCGCCAACCCCGACGCGATGGAGAATCCGTTCTTTCGTTTGTACCCCGACGCTATGCTGTTGCCGATTGTGGTTCTGGCCACCGCCGCCACGATTATTGCCAGTCAGGCCGTGATTTCCGGGGCCTTTTCGCTGACCCGTCAGGCGATCCAGTTGCGGCTGTTGCCCCGGATGCGCATTCGCCACACATCGGACGCGCAGGAAGGGCAGATTTACATACCCGCCGTCAATGCCGGGCTTTTGGTGGCGGTTCTGGTGCTGGTTCTGGTGTTTGGCAGTTCCACAGCGCTTGCCTCGGCCTACGGCATCGCTGTGACCGGGACGATGGTGGTCACCGCAACTCTTGCGATGGTCGTGGCCAACCGGGTATGGGGCTTGCCGATTTGGGCCGCAATCGGGCTGATGGCGCCGTTTCTGGCGCTGGACCTGACCTTTCTGGGCGCCAACCTGTTGAAGATTGCCGAGGGCGGCTGGCTGCCGATCGGTCTTGGCGCCCTGATGGTGATTGTGATGACCACCTGGATCAAAGGAACCGAGGTTGTGCTTGGCAAAGAGGCCAAGGGGGCGCTGACGCTGGCCACCCTATTGCGGCAACTGGGCAACAAGCCCTTGCCGACGGTGCCGGGCACGGCGGTCTTTCTGACGTCGGACCCCGCGAACGCACCGGCGGCCCTGCTGCACAGCCTTAAGCACTTCAAGGTTTTGCATGATCAGAACGTGATCCTGACCATTGTGACCGCCGATATCCCGCGGGTCGCCCCGGAAGACCGGGTGAAGATGATCGACCTTGCGCCGCGCTTTCGTCAGGTGATCCTCACCTGGGGTTATGCCGAAGAGCCCGATGTGCCAGAGGGTCTTGCCCTGTGCCGCAAGGTGGGCTGGAAGTTTGACATCATGGCGACGTCGTTCATCTTGTCGCGCAGGTCGCTGCGCCTGTCGTCTCGCCGTCAGATGCCGGGCTGGATGGCGCGCCTGTTCATGGTGATGGCGCGCAATTCCGCCTCTGCTTCGGACTATTTCCGCATCCCGGTTGGCCGCGTGGTGGAACTGGGCACACAGGTGAACGTCTGACAGCACCCGATCAGGGCCGGGGCATCTGCGGGCATCCGTTGCGATGCACTGCCTTAAATCGGCGCATTGAGCTACCCCCCGAAAATCGGACAGTGACGGAAGCTACGATCTGAGGTCTGCTGATCTCCAAATCGAGGAGATCAGAACATGTCGAAACGCAGGAATCATGACGCGTCTTTCAAGGCCCGCGTGGCGTTGGAGGCGCTA
>JBBRKS010000267.1:0-4400 GCA_038231775.1 Rhodobacterales bacterium
GCCCGAGACCATTGCGACGATCTGCGCCAGCACGGTATCCGCGCCGACCTTTCCCGCCTCGATGATCAAAGACCCGTTCTTGTTGATCGTGGCCCCCGTAACCTTGTCGCCGGGGCCTTTTTCGACGGGCATCGACTCGCCGGTCAACATGCTTTCGTCCAAGGATGATGTGCCGGAAACTACCAAACCGTCCACCGGCACTGCGTCCCCGGGGCGGACCCGCAACTGGTCCCCCGCCATGATGTTTTCCAGCGGCGCATCGTATTCCGTGCCATCCGGCAAAATCCGCCGCGCGGTTTTTGGGGCCAGATCCAGCAGGGCGCGGATCGCATCCCCCGTGCGTTCCCGCGCCCGAAGTTCCAGTACCTGGCCGACAAAGACCAGTGTGACGATCACCACAGCCGCCTCGAAATAGGTGCCGACCATGCCGCCCATGCGGTATTGCTCCGGAAACACACCGGGCAGGAATGTGGCCAGAAGTGAATAGCCATAGGCGGCGAGCACCCCCAGCGAAATCAGCGTCCACATGTTGGGCGAGCGGTTCATGACTGAGTCCCAGCCGCGCTTGAAGAACGGCAGTGCCGCCCACAGAATGATCGGCGTGGCGAGCAAAAACTCCAGATACATCGCATTTTGATGCCCGACCCAATCGCGCACCGGCAAACCGACCAGCGGTCCCATTGTCAGAACGACAAGCGGAACTGCGGCAGCGGCGCTGATCCACATGCGGCGGGTAAAGTCGGTCAGCTCTTCACTCGGCGCGTCAGATGGCACCAAGGGCTCCAATGCCATGCCGCAAATCGGGCAAGACCCCGGCGCGTCACGAAGGATCTGCGGGTGCATCGGGCAGGTGTATTGCACGCCCGCAGTGGCGACCTTGCCGCGCTTGGTGGCATTTCCTGAGGCATAGAACCACGGGTCGCCTTTAAATTTGGTCTGGCACTTGTCAGAACAGAAATGAAACGGTTTGCCGTCGAAACTATCGGTCCGGGTGTCGGCTTCCACCGTGACCGTCATGCCGCAGACCGGATCGATGGCCGTGAGGGCTCCGGTCGGAGGTTGGTCAGGTGCGGGCATTGGTTCCATTCCCGCATGATTGTGGCCTGCGTGGCTGTCGGGCAATTTAGGCATAAAAGACACCTTTCGTTCATCTTGAACATCGACGGGTAAAGTTTTGGTCTGATCTCGATCAATTGTCCCTCTACCTGCATGGTTCTGGCATGGAAAGGTCAAGCAGTTTAACCAGTGGCATCGAAAGGTGCGGGGATTATTTGTCTGAACAGTGCGCCAGCGAGGCGAGAAGACTGTCAGATCAGCGTCCGTGACTGTGCATGGATCGCTTTCATACCAACCCCTGACCGAGCAACCGAAGCGCGATCTTCGCAAAATTCTCTGTCGGGAATGTAGCGAACATTCAATGCCCGATACTTCCAACGGCCGGGCGGAGCAGCTGGGTCCGTACTTGGCCTTCCCGACCATACGCGGCTACCAAAAACTGCTCTTCGGGCAGAGTTTCGCTGCTGCTCATCGCCAGTTCAAGCATCCGCAAGATACCGGATTAGAGTGACGTGCTATGCTCCAACTCGAAAGCTGAGACGGCCTGACCGCAAATCTTAACAATCCACATGATGTCAATCAGTCTCACCGCGTCGACGCTACGGGCGGCAGCCATGGCGTGGGGAAAGGTGCATGGTCGGTCATCTCCCAGCTTTCCACTTTGCTATAACCGATCCTGATCATCCCTTTGGCAGTTTACCAGAGATCAAATGTGGGGAGTGGAATGGACAGCCGTGTGGGCGATGGCGAGAAGTTCTACGACACGCCAACCGTTAGGGTCGACGTTTTCCGCACTATGCTTGGCGTGAAGCAGACTTGTGCTCGTCCGTGGTCAATTCGTCACTTATCCAAAACGAACACGACTTCTTGTGACAAAACTCGACGCCGAAATGGGTCAATCATCATCGCACACCTAACCGTGCGAAAAGAACGCTCGTGGGGCTGGATTTATCAATAGCCAAGATGGGAAACAGTCGTCAATCCTGCAAACTTACCCGAAGGAGAGCCTGCCACGTTGATCTGCCTTTCCTGTGTGGCAGTAATTACTGTCATTTCGTCGCTTCCTTCGCTCGTGTCTGCACAGGATCAGGCGTTTGCCGAATTGATTGAACTGGCACCACCCACGGGGACCGGGGCGCGGGAGCCTGCGTTGGCGACACTGCCCGATGGACTGTGTGGGGGGTCACCGGCGACAGCAGCGCTTGGGATACACCACATACTGTTGCACAGGGTGTTGATTTCTTTGTCAACTAGGCAGATTTCTCCACTATCACTGCCTTGCCCGACGGGACACTCGCCGTAAACTGGCTCAGGATCAATGGCGATACCGATTATGC
This sequence comes from Rhodobacterales bacterium, assembly GCA_038231775.1. Classification (GTDB taxonomy): domain Bacteria; phylum Pseudomonadota; class Alphaproteobacteria; order Rhodobacterales; family Rhodobacteraceae; genus Stagnihabitans. The sequence goes on from JBBRKS010000267.1 coordinate 2,394, forward strand.
GTATGACGTTAATACCGCGCTTCCGCCGATGGGGGCAAACATGGGGCGAGCCAGCAGTGCCGCGCAGCGACAAAAGCCAGCGGCAGCACGGGTTTGTGACTCCTGCCTGTGGCATCCGACCAGTTGCGGGCGATCTGGCAGGATGGCGCCGAGTATGGCGCATCCGACACCTTCGCGGCTGATGACGACGGGTCCGACGCAATGCAACTATGGACATCAACGATCACCTCCGCGGGCGTGCTGTTTGACGAAAACCAGTTGGATTCTCGGACGTGCTCCTGCTGCCACACCTCAGCCGTTGTGGCTGACAGTGGCACACTTCTTGTCGCCAATCGCGACCGCACCGAAGCAGAGATAAGTGACATTTCCATACTTCGACAGGTTGACGGGGTCTGCTCCGACCCGGCGGCTGTCAGCGCGGACGGTTGGGAAATTTCCGATTGTCCGGTGAACGGCCCCGCGATTGACAGCAACGGCGGGTGAACTGCGGTGGCGTGGTTTACAGCCGCCGACAAAGTGCCCAAGGTGTCGGTTGCATTCGCCGATGATGATGGGGCCAGTTTCGGCCCGGCGATCCGGATGGATCAGGTTGCGCCTACCGGTCAGGTGGATGTTATTCAGCGGGATGATGGTTCAGCACTGGTCAGTGGGCTGGAACACACGTCCATCGACGAGTCGCTGATGCTGTGCAGCGTTACACCGAATACGGGTTGCGAACAGGCAGAGATATTGGCGATCGCCCGGTCAGGACGCACAATGGGGTTTCCTCGGATGACCTAAGCGGCAAAAGGCGTTTATGTGGCTTAGACCGAGTCCGTTGCACCGTCCCGGACGCCCGAAAACGACATGAAGATCAGGCTGATCTTGATCCCGACGTCTGACCTACCCGATGGCAATCGGCGATGTCGGGCATGACTTACGCGCGCTAAAAACGCAGCCATTGATCAGAGGCGTAATCGCGCGGTTCCGCTTTGTCTGGGTACAGTTGCCACCCGGCTGGATATCTGGCTTGGCGAAGATATACCCTTCCGCAAAGATATCGATGGTAAGACTTTGCCGCCGAGATGCATACCATGCGTGGAGCCTTATTCCGTGAGCAAGCGAGGTGAGGGTGGCTGGCAATTCGACTCAACCCTTCTTGGCACTGACTTTTTTGATACATGCCACTTGGCCGATCTCATTCTCGCGTGGAGTTGACTTGCAAGATCCGCCGTGGCCAGCAATTCCAATTGATAATACAACAACAATCTGCGTGGCTTCAGGGGTAAGACGGCGACATGACAGACAGTTCAAGCAATCGGCGGGCGTTTCTTGGGTCTCTGGCGGCAATGACCACGTTGTTTGCGGGTTCTGCTTTTGCGCATGAAGAGGCACCGTTCGATTTGCCCGTCGAATACCTGCCCACTTTGATTGACATGCAGGTCACGCTATTGCCGGGCATGATTCATGTCTTTCCCAACCAGTTTCGGCTTTACCTGACCTTGCCGGACAATCAGGCCCTTCGCTTTACGGTTGGGGTGGGGCGTCCCGGCCTTTATCATGCAGGGCAGTTCTCAGTCGGGGCAAAGCGTGAATGGCCCAGTTGGAAGCCCACGCCGCAGATGATCGCCCGAAATCCCGACGCTTATGCCCGCTTTGCGGACGGGATGCCGGGCGGCGTTAATAATCCGCTGGGCGCGAGGGCGCTGTATCTGTTTAATGATGCAGGGTACGACACGGCCTTACGCATCCATGGCACCAACAAACCCAGAACGATCGGAACTGCAGTATCGAACGGTTGCGCCCGCCTGACAAACGACCACATCACGGACCTTTATGATCGCGTGGCTGTGGGCGCGCGGGTTTTCCTGTACGAACAAACTGAGGTCTAGTGTTCTGCATCTGACATAGGATTCCCGACGGCGCCACGCTGTGGCATAATCGGCGGATGAGACGCTCCGACATCTGCCTATACCTTGGCCCCGCCGACCGCGCTGAGCTTCAAGCTCTGCTGACCAACCGCAACAC
>JBBRKS010000268.1:0-4327 GCA_038231775.1 Rhodobacterales bacterium
AACGGGTTTCCCCGCCACCGTTGGCACATGAAAAGTGTGAGGTCGTTGCAAGTGGGATGATTTGTCGCATTGGATTTTCCTCTCATCGCTGGTACGTCTGAAAGGTATGTGACTACAGGTCACGTTGCCGCGCAAGCCTAAAAGTGCCCGTGGGTAACTTTTTTCAGTTGCACGATTATAGGCCGGTTGGTCGCTTCGTTTTATAAAGGCGTCAAATGTCCAATGTCGTTAGACTAGCCGACTTCCGCTCCTTGCTCCGTATCAAGGGCGGCTTCCATCATCCTAAGCCACGTCAACCGGGCAGGCTTCTTGATACGATTCCAGATAACCAAAAGCGCGACCTGTTGCGGGTCGTTCGGAGTCTGATCTGCATGGTGGAGGCTGACCTCACCGAGTAAGCTGCCCACTGGTATCGTTAGACACTCAGCGACAAGGTAGAGAGTTTCGAGGGAAGGCATTTTTTCCCCATGTTCTACTTTTGAAATAAATGAGCGATCAACATCAGCCGCCGCCGCCAGTGCAACCTGGGTAAGGCTCATATCCTTGCGGCGTCGGTGGATGCGTTTGCCAAGTGCCTGTAGGTCAACCATATACGGATCTTGCCATATTTGGTTTTCGCATGTGTGCCCCAGGGGGGGCGATTTCCACTTGACGTGAAACGTGCCCGTGGGTCACATTACGGTTATGGAAGCAAAAGAGATTATTGATAGAGCGGGCGGGCCTTTCCGATTGGCACGCGCGCTCGGCATCAACCATTCCGCCGTCTCCCGATGGGATACTATACCGCCCGCTCGCGCTCATGCCGTTGCCCGCGCCGCGAATGTGTCCCTGCATGATATCAACCCAAGTCTTTGGCCGGACCCGGAAACAATGCCGTCACCGGCAGTGTCGCCATGACCAGCGCCATCCAAATCGCGCTTATCGCCTGGATGCTGCCCATAGCGTGGGTCATCGGCGCCGCTGCATTTGCCTCGATTGATCGCTTTTTTGGAAGCGACACAATCCACACCAGCCCCAAGGGGCGTTCCTCCCTCAAACTTCCGGTCGGGTATCCAATCCCGACCGGGCTTTTTGTTGGTGATGCGCTGCAAGTCATTCGGCCTCCTGTTGGTTCTGACAGCAATAGTTATGGGGGAAGTCAATCTTGAATTCTACTTTTTCAAAGATTGATATTTCCGCGCTCTTTTCGGGTTTGACCGACAAGCAGACCGCCCGACTTATCGACCGCCCGCCGGCAACTGTGCGGGATTTTCGCTCAGGCCGGTCAAAACTTCGTTTCGAAGACATTATGCTTGCGGCAGCGCGGGACGCGGGCGTCCGTCAACGGGCCATCGAACTCCTAACACGACTGGAATCCTGCTGAATGCCGTCTATTTCAATCAATATCGGCGACCGTCTGGCCTCTTGGTTTCCAACTGTTCCGGCGCACTGGTGGCTGCTGTCATACGACCCGATGACGGTCTCCGACCGTGAGCGGCAGACGCGGTGCGATCTGGATTTGATCGACCGGCTTTCGGATCGAGCCGAGCAGCTTATGTCCGAACAGGACGCGCGCTGATGATGGTTGCGCCGTTCCCCTGGTTTGGCGGCAAGCGCACTGTGGCCTCACAGATATGGGCGCGGCTTGGCGAAGTGAAGAACTACGTCGAGCCGTTCATGGGGTCTGGCGCTGTTCTGTTGGCGCGGCCTGATAAGGCAAAGGTCGAGACGGTAAACGACCGCGATCATTTTCTTTGCAACTTTTGGCGGGCAATTCAGGCGACACCCGATGCCGTCGCGTATTATGCCGATTGGCCAGTTAACGAAGCTGATCTTCAAACGCGCCACCATTGGTTGATTACCGAAGGTGCTGACTTGATAAGCGCCTGCGCATCTGACCCGGTATATTACGACGCGAAGGTTGCCGGGTGGTGGCTATGGGGATCTTGCGCGTGGATCGGTAGTGGTTGGTGTTCTGGCGAAGGCCCGTGGATCGTCGCAGACGGTGAATGGGTCAACCGGAAACTTCCTGACCTGTCCGCAGGGCCGGGGATCAACCGGCAACTTCCGCATCTTGGTGACGCAGGGCGGAGTGAATACATCTTATCTTGGCTGTCTGACCTTTCGGAGCGGTTGCGCCATGTTCGCGTGGCCTGTGGCGATTGGTCCCGCGTCTGCGGCGACTGCGTTACGTGGCAGCATGGTCGGACCGGCGTGTTTCTAGACCCGCCCTACGGCGTTGACGACCGCGCCAAGGTTTACAACCGCGACAGCACCAGCGTTGCCGCCGAAGCCCGCGATTGGGCGATTACGGCGGGCAAGCGGAAAGACATGCGGATCGCGTTTGCAGGATACGAAAACGAACACCAGTTCCCGGATAATTGGTCAGTTCTGCGCTGGAAAACGACAGGTGGTTTTGGCTCGCAAGGCGAAAGTCAAGGTCGGGCCAACAAATCACGAGAAACGATTTGGTTTAGCCCCGCATGCCTATCCCCTGAACAAGCCGACATGTTCGCAAAGGTATCCGCATAATGCGCGGCGTAACCATCGCACTCCTGGCCCTAGTTGCCGCAGCACCGCCGCCTGGCAGCGAAGATTACGAAATTCTGCACCCGCATAAGCAGTGGATCGAAAGCGCCACGAACGCTGTTCAGGGGTTATGTTGCTCAATGGCGGACGGGCGCGTCGTAGATGCCAAGATCGTTGGCGATCACTGGGAAGTTTTATTCCTCCATCCCGAAACGCTAAAAGATCCGCCAATCGGATGGCAACGGGTGCCGGAATGGGCCGTTGTGCCCGGCGTCAACGAAACGGGCGTGCCTATTGGGTGGTGGTACGGGTCGTTGGTTCGGTGTTTCGCGCCACAAGGCGGCGCATAATGCGCTCTGGTTCCACGCACAGCCCAAAGACACGCGCCAAGATGTCGGCGGCGCTCATGGCTCGTTGGCAAAAACCCGGCGATCGCGCCCGGATGACGGCGGCATTGGTTGGGCGCCCATGCACAGCCGAATCACGCGTGAAGATGAGCGCTGCCGCTTCAAAGCGTACCATCAGCTTCGTTCCCGTAGCGCAGTGCATCATCTGGGATGCGGACATGATCGCGGCCTACCACGCGGGTATGGCGGCGGGATTGCCGCAGACGCGGATTGCCAACCGCATCGGTGTTTCTGTGCCAGCTATGAAAAATGCCGTGAAGCGTGGTGTGTTTCTGTGATCACCCTCCGTCCCTATCAAAACGACGTTATCGACTGTGTGCAGGCCGACTTGGCTCCAGAGAAGGCCAAACAACACCGGCTCAGCACAACCAAGCCGGAACACGAAGCGCGCCGCAACGCCGTGAAAGTCCCGCGTGACTGCAATTTGTGCGGCAAGCATTTCGACGCGCCGACCCGGTTTATTCGCACCTGCACGCCCTGCAAAAATCCGAAGCACAAATGATCACCCTCCGCCCCTATCAAAACGACATCATCGACCGCGTGCGCGCCGAGTTCCCGCGCCACCGCCGGGTGCTGGCTGTCGCGCCGACGGGGGCGGGCAAGGGTGTGATCCTGGCTTACATTGGCATGAACGCCGCCGCCAAAGGCAACACGGTAACGATTGCGGTTCACCGTCAAGAAATTGTGGACCAAATCGGGCTGTCGCTGAACGCGATGGGCGTACGGCACGGACGTATTCAGCCGGGATACACAGCAACAGATGACACCGTGCAAATTTGCATGATTCAAACTGTATCCCGGCGCTTGGACCGGCTCAAAGCGCCATCCATGCTGATCATAGACGAGGCGCACCATACCGTTTCCGCCACGTATATGAAGATCCTGTTGGCATGGCCTGCAACCAAGGTTTTGGGCTTTACGGCAACGCCGCAGCGCGCGGACGGGAAAGGGCTTGGAACCGCATTCGATGTGCTGGTTGAAGGACCAACAACGAAGACGCTAATCGACGGCGGATTTTTGGCTCCGTTTCGGCTTTATGTACCGCCATCTGATCTGGATCTGTCCGGCGTTAAAACGAAGATGGGCGATTACGCCGTTGACCAGCTTGCTGCCGCCATGCAGGCGTCCACGATAACAGGTGACGCCGTTTCGCATTACCGCTCGCACTTGGCCGGGCGTCCGGCCATCGCGTTTTGCATTACGGTTGCCCACGCGGAGGAGGTTGCTGCGCAGTTTAGAGCCGCCGGATATAACGCCGCGTCGGTTGACGGGAAGATGACCAAGGCGGAGCGCCGGGATCGGATTGCCGCAATCGGCGACGGGCGGCTAAACGTCCTAACCTCATGCGAACTGATTAGCGAGGGCGTTGACGTGCCGGTTGTTGCCGGTGCCATCCTACTTCGTCCAACGCA
>JBBRKS010000269.1:0-4285 GCA_038231775.1 Rhodobacterales bacterium
CCGGACCGGACAGAATGATCGTCGTCGACTTCCTGCATGTCAGGATGGACCTGCCCACTCGGCTTGCTGCCTTGGGCGAAGGCGACAGCGGCGAATAGCCAGTTCCCAAGTTCAAAATGCACAGGAAGAGGGCAGGGGAGGCGGTCACCGCCGCCTGAGCCTTCGCAAAACCCGAGGGGCCCGCTGCTGGCGGGTCTCTCCCTCAACATGACCTTGTCCCGCGATGCGCGGGGCACCAAAAGCTCCATCTCCTAGGAAGATGCCCCAACCAAAAGCATGGCAGAAAGGCCGGCGGGGTGAGCATCAGCGGGACAATTCGGCTCCGTGCGTCAATGCACCATCCCCCGCTTGCCAGTCCCTTCCTTGGCCCAAAGCCAGTCTTCGAGATCAACCCTCGAGGGGTCGGACTACGGGCAAGCCCGTGCCGCCGGCCGGATTCGGGGCCGCTTCAAGAGCTCGGACCCGAACGCACCCGGTGATCTCAGCCTGTCTTTGGGCCTGCGGGTTCCTGTCAGCGCGGGGGATGGTCCCTCGCCTCCCAGCAGGAGCCAAACCAGATGTCCCGCAAAGATGCACACGCGTACGCTGCCTCTCTCGCCGCCACGCTCATGGTTTCCATTGTCGTTTTCCAGGCAGGAGATGGAACCTTTGGTGCCGTCCCCGCCGATGAAATCGACGGTGACGGGGTGGTCCTGGTTACCGAGATCGATCCCTTCAGGTGAGGCCTCTGGCCTCATTTTCTAAGGGCCCGGGCCCTGGCGCGGACGCGCCTACGGGCCTTTCGTCGACCAACGGGCCGTTTCAAGCCCGGCGCCAACAGAGTTGGCGGACGTCACGCATTGCGCGACGGTTATTACCCTGACCGTCAAAAAGAGCGGGAAGCGGTCCATCGCTGAGGAAACAACATGTTGGAGGGCGCACGCCGAAGCGCATGCTCACCACTTGGACACCCGATGCGACTGTCACCGGGCTGCGCGCGGCCGTACTTGCTGGCACTATAGCCGACCACTTTTCCCATCTTGGCTTGGAGCGCCGTTCTTCTGACCGTGCCTTCCTGACAACCATGCACAAGCCTACGACAAGGCGGCATTGTCAGGCATCTGTCAGACCCAGTCCTTAACCGCGGCATCGTCAACTTCGATGACGGTGGGTCTGTCGGCGAGCGTTGCGGTGCAAAGCGCCGCCTTGAGGTGTTGGAAGCTTTCCGCCTTAACGGCGTGGCAGCCGAATCCAAGCGCGATGGTTTGAAAATCGGGCGTATAAATATCAACTCCGATCTGTGGGATGCCTCGGTCGGCCATGTATTGCTTGATTTCGCCATAGCCCTGATTGTTCCAGACAAGGATAGGCACTGGCAGATGCAATTCAACCGCTGTCGCCAGTTCCGCGATGGTGAATTGCAGGCCGCCATCGCCGATCAGTGCCAGGACGGGTCGATGTGGCTGGCCAAGCTTGGCCCCCAGGGCCGCGGGCAGGCCATATCCCAGTGTGCCGTAACCGGTGGAGGAGTTGAACCAGCTCCGCGGACCGGCAGGCTCATAGCTGAGATTGCCACCATAGACCGGCTGAGTGCTATCGCCCACGATGATGACCCCGGGCAAGGCTGCGGCGATCATGTCCAAAAGGCGATGGTGTATCTGGTAGTCGGGGCGCAGGATATCCGCCAGATCCTGCCGCATCGCGGCCACATAGGTGCGCGCCGCAATTTGATCGGGGGTGAATCCCGCCAGCGCTTGATGCAAAGCACGCATCGCTAGCCCGGCATCTGAACAGATCGCCACTTCGGGCAAGACGTTGCGCACCAGTTGCTGCGCCTCGATGTCGATACGGATCACGCGGCCACGAATATCGAGTCGGCTTTCGAACAACAGCGTATCGGTCTCGGAAAGCTCGGTGCCTATGGCCAGAACCACATCAGCAGACTGCAACGCGGTCAGCACCGGTGGTTGCGGTAAAGTCGAACCGAGGCTGAGGGGATGAAACGGCGGCAGAACCCCCTTGGCATTGATCGTCATCACAGTGGGCGCGCCAAGGCGCTCAACCAATGCTACGGCGGCTTCAGCGGCGTGCGCCGTGCCACCGCCCAATACAACAATGGGCGATTTAGCCTGACGCAGGAGGGTTGCCGCGTGGACAATCGCTTGATGGTCCGGGCCGGGCAATGCGCGGGGCCGAGACGCCTTGCGGACAAGGTGGTCACCGGAGGCTGTAATCACGTCCAGCGGCAATTCGATATGAACGGGGCCGGGGCGGGCGCTGTCAAAAACAGCAAAGGCACGGGCCAGCACGGTTGGCAATTCGGCGGCACGCAGCACGGAATGGCTAAACACCGAGACGCCGCGCACCGTGCCTTGTTGATCGGGCAGTTCGTGCAGGCGGCCCTCTCCCAGGCCCAGTTCATGCGTGTTGTTGACGCTGGAAATCACCAGCATCGGCACGGAATCCGCATAGGCCTGACCCATCGCCGTCATGATATTGGTCATGCCAGGGCCCGAGATGATGAAACAGGCCGCTGGTTTGCCGCTGGCGCGGGCATAGCCGTCAGCCATTAAGCCCGCGCCCTGTTCGTGGCGCGGGGTGATGTGGCGGATTTTTGTGTTGGGCAACCCGCGATACAATTCGACCGTATGCACGCCGGGGATGCCGAAAACCGTGTCGATGCCGTAGTTTTCAAGAATCTCGACCAGAACCTCGCCGCAGGTTTTCATTGGCTTTCCTTGGGTCAGGTGCGGTACTGCACGCCCGGCAGCACGCACAGCATTTCGTAAAGCAGGTTGGCAGCCGTGATCGCGGTGTTGCCGGTGGTGTCATAGGGCGGCGACACCTCGACACATTCCGCCCCGATCAGGTTCAAGCCACGACAGCCCCGGATGATCTCGATCCCTTGAATCGAGGTCAGACCGCCGATCTCAGGCGTGCCGGTGCCGGGCGCAAAGGCGGGGTCCAAAGCGTCAATGTCAAAGGTCAGGTAAACCGGCCCGTCGCCCATCTGCGCCCGGATTTCCACCATCAACGGCGTCAGGGATTTGTACCAGCACTGTTCCGCCGGAACCACACGCACACCCAGCCCCGCCGCCCAGTCGAAATCATCGGCGGCATAACCGGTGGCGCGCAGGCCGATTTGGGCCATGCGCTTGGGGTCGATCAGACCCTCCTCTATTGCCCGGCGGAACGGGGTTCCATGGGCGATTTTTTCGCCGAACATGTGTTCGTTCACATCGGCATGCGCATCGACATGGATCACGCCTACAGGCCCATGAACCTTGTGCATCGCCCGCAAGATCGGCAGCGGAATGGTGTGATCGCCGCCCAAAGTCAGCGGTTTGCAACCATGCGACAGGATCCCGTCATAGGCGGCTTCGATGATGCGGATTGTCTCAAAGATGTTGAACGTATTGATCGCGACGTCACCAATATCGGCCACCTGAAGCGACTCAAACGGAGCCGCGCGTGTCGCCATGTTATAGGGCCGGATCATGCAGGATTCCGCGCGGATTTCACGCGGGCCAAAGCGCGTACCGGGGCGGTTGGAGGTGCCAATGTCCATCGGAACCCCGACAAAACAAACGTCCAGCCCCTCGGCATTCGGCTGGCTTGGCAGGCGCATCATCGTGGCGGGGCCGCCAAAGCGCGGCATTTGATTGCCGCCAAGCGGTTGGTTAAACTGGGTCATTTTATCCTCATCCATTCTGGCTGCCGATGGGAAACACGATGCAATCCTCGGCACTGAAGCTGATCTTGACCTTGTCCATCCTGTCAAAGGGTTTTGCGCGGGTGCTGGGTTCAACCACCATCAGGGGGCCGATGGCGCTGCTGATCTGATAGTGGATTTCCGCCCCCATGTAACGCGAATGCAGCACCTCGCCGGTGAACTGGTTGGCGCCCATCACAGGCCTGGTGTCATCACGCGCCGCCATAGCGATACGCTCGGGCCGGATACCAAGGCTGACCGGCGTGTCATCCGCGATTCCTTGGGCGGTGGCTGACAGCACGGCCCCTGAATTCAGCACGACGTTGGCAAAACCGCCACCTTTGCCGAGTTTCAAATTGCCATCCAACCAGTTGCTGCGCCCCATGAAGGCGGCGACAAAACGGGTCGCGGGGCGAGTGTAGATATCGGATGGCGCGCCCTGTTGGTCGATCCGCCCCCGGTTCATTACGATGATGCGGTCCGCCAGACTCATCGCTTCATCCTGATCATGGGTGACGACAAGGGTGGTGGAACCGACCGCACCCAATATCTGCTTCAACTCTGCCCCAAGCTCCTCGCGCAGCTTGGCGTCCA
>JBBRKS010000270.1:0-4279 GCA_038231775.1 Rhodobacterales bacterium
CGAAGCTTTGGCCTGATGAACCTTAGGCCTTAAACCTCAGACCTCAACGCGCGATCACCAAACCCGATCCCGCCTGCCCGGAATAGATCGCCTGCCCGGAATCGCCCGCCAACCTGCCCGATCAGCCTAATTCCCCCGAACCATTGCACGTCACTCCCTCCCATTTGCTCCTTGCCAAATACTCCCGCCGGAGGCCTAGGCGCGCCAAACGCCCCACATCGCCAGCTATACCGGCCCATCTTCCAACCATCCCCAAATCCTCCTAGCCAGCCCCGCCAACTTGGGCTATTCTGATCCTTGATCCGGGATCAACCCGGACATATCGGCAGTCAGGCAAACAGGCGATCCATGACAGAAATGGTTTACGGCTCTATGCCCGCAAGGGTGCGAGAGCCCGTTCTTCCCCGTTGGTGGCGCACCATCGACAAATTGACGCTGACTGCGATCCTTGCCCTGTTTGGCATCGGGATGCTCTTGGGTCTGGCCGCGTCCGTCCCCCTTGCCTCACGCAACGGTCTGCCCCCCTTCTACTATGTCCAGCGTGAGGCGGTGTTTGGCGCCCTCGCTTTGTTGACCATGTTTGGCTGCTCGCTTTTATCGCCCGATGCGATCCGACGTCTAGGTGTCATGGGCTTTGCTGCAGCGTTTCTGGCCCTGATCTGCCTGCCGGTTCTGGGCACCGATTTTGGCAAGGGGGCGATCCGCTGGTATTCTCTGGGTTTTGTCTCGTTCCAACCTTCTGAATTTCTCAAACCCGGCTTCATGATCGTCGCCGCCTGGCTGATGGCCGCCTCGACCGAGGTGAACGGCCCACCCGGTAAGCTGATCTCGTTCGCCTTGCTGCTGGTTATCGTCGGATTTCTGGCCACCCAGCCCGACTTTGGTCAGACCATGCTGGTGATCTTCGGTTGGGGCGTGATCTATTTTGTCGCCGGTGCGCGCATGACCCTGATCGGGGCGATCATCGGCATTCTGGTGTTTGGCGGCAACTTTGCCTACCACCACTCTGAACACTTCGCCCGCCGCATCGACGGCTATCTGAACGCCGAGGTCGATCCCCGCTCCCAGATCGGCTATGCCACCAACGCCATCCAAGAGGGCGGATTTTTCGGTGTCGGTGTCGGCAACGGTCAGGTCAAATGGACCCTGCCGGATGCCCATACCGACTTCATCATCGCTGTGGCTGCAGAGGAATACGGCCTGATTCTGGTTCTGGTGATCATCGGCCTGTACTGCACCGTCGTCATGCTCAGCCTGATCCGCCTGACCAAAGAGCGCGATCCCTTCGTGCGGCTCGCCGGAACCGGCCTTGCCTGCATCTTCGGCGTACAAGCGATGATCAACATCGGCGTCGCCGTCCGTTTGCTGCCTGCCAAGGGCATGACGCTGCCCTTCGTGTCATACGGCGGCTCGTCCGTCATCGCGGCAGGCATCACGGTCGGCATGCTTTTGGCCCTGACCCGCTCGCGTCCGCAAGGTGAAATCAGCGACCTGTTCAACCGGGGCCGCTGACATGGCCCGCCCGCCCTACCTTTTGATCGCCGCCGGAGGGACAGGCGGCCACATGTTCCCGGCCCAAGCCCTGGCAGAGGCGATGATCGCCAAAGGCTGGCGCGTGCGCCTTTCCACCGATGCGCGGGGCGCACGTTATGCCGGCGGCTTTCCGGTGCAGGTTGAACGCGTCGTGCTGTCTTCAGCCACCTTCGCCCGGGGCGGTTTGATCGCCCGCGTTGCAGCCCCGTTCCAGATTGCGGGCGGCATGATCTCTGCCCTGTGGCAACTTGCGCGTGACAAACCCGCGGTTGTCATAGGCTTCGGTGGCTACCCGACGATCCCCGCCCTGTCTGCCGCATGGGCGCTGCGCCTGCCCCGCATGATCCACGAACAAAACGGCGTCCTTGGCCGGGTCAACCAGATCTTCGCCCGGCGGGTGAACAAGGTCGCCTGCGGCACCTGGCCCACCCAACTGCCCGAAGGTGTCACAGGTGACCCGGTCGGCAACCCGGTGCGCCAAGCTGTCCTTGACCGCGCCGCCGCCCCCTATATCCCGCCGGGTGACTACCCGATGAGCGTGGTGGTCATCGGCGGTTCGCAAGGGGCTCGTGTTTTGTCCGACATCGTGCCCGCCGCCTTGTCGGCCCTGCCTGACACGCTCAAATCCCTTCTGCGCATCGCCCATCAGGCCCGGGCTGAGGATCACGACCGCGTCGTGGCCACCTATGACGCAGGCCATCTGGACGCCGAAGTGCAACCCTTTTTCACCGATATTCCCCGCCGCCTTAGCGAAGCGCAACTGGTCATCTCGCGCTCTGGTGCCTCGTCGATCGCTGATATCTCTGTCATAGGTCGCCCTGCCATCCTGATCCCGTTCGCCGCAGCTACGGGTGACCACCAGACCGCCAACGCCTTGGGCCTGACTGAAGCGCAGGCAGCCATCCTTGCCCCCGAAGCCGGTCTTGACACGGCTCGGATGTGCGCCGACATCGCAGCCATCCTGACCCAACCCGAACGCGCCGAACACATGGCCGCCGCAGCCCTGTCGCAAGGCCGCCCGGACGCCACCATCCGCCTTGCCTCTTTGGTCATGGCCCTAGCCGGAATGCCGCAATGAACGCCACCAAACTGCCGATGGAACTTGGCCCGATCCACTTTGTCGGCATCGGCGGCATCGGCATGTCGGGCATCGCCGAGGTGCTGATCACTTTGGGCTACACCGTGCAAGGCTCTGACGCCCGCGCCTCAAAGATCACTGATCGCCTTGTAACGCTGGGGGCCACCTTCTTTGAAGGCCAGCGCAGCGACAATATCGGTGAGGCGGCGGTGGTGGTGATTTCTTCCGCCATCAAGAAGGGCAATCCCGAACTTGAGGAAGCACGCCGACGCCAACTGCCCGTCGTGCGCCGTGCTGAAATGCTGGCCGAACTGATGCGCCTGAAATCCAACATCGCGGTGGCTGGCACCCACGGCAAAACCACCACCACCACCATGGTCGCAACCTTGCTGGACAAGGGCGGCTTTGATCCGACCGTGATCAATGGCGGTGTCATCCACGCCTACGGATCGAACGCGCGCGCCGGGGCAGGGGAGTGGATGGTGGTTGAGGCGGACGAGTCAGACGGCAGTTTCAACCGTCTGCCCGCCACCATCGCTATCGTGACCAACATCGACCCCGAACATATGGAGCATTGGCACACCTTCGACGCCCTGCGCAAAGGCTTCTTCGACTTCGTCTCGAACGTGCCGTTCTACGGGCTTGCGGTCTGCTGTACCGACCATCCAGAGGTTCAGGCCTTGGTCGGCCGCGTCACCGACCGCCGCATCGTGACCTTTGGCTTCAACGCGCAAGCCGACGTCCGCGCCATCAACTTGCGGTATGACGCGGGTAAGACGACGTTCGACGTGGTGTTGCAGAATGAAGACGGCAAACCGACGATTGAAAACTGCACCCTGCCAATGCCCGGCGATCACAACGTGTCAAACGCTTTGTCCGCCATTGCTGTCGCCCGCCATCTGGGCATGAAGCGCGAAGAAATCCGCGAGGCTCTGGCGAAATTCGAAGGTGTGAACCGCCGCTTTACCAAAGTGGCAGAGGTCAACGGTGTCACCATCATCGACGACTACGGCCACCACCCGGTTGAAATCGCCGCCGTGCTCAAGGCCGCCCGCCAAGCCACCAAAGGCCGCGTCATCGCCATTCACCAACCGCACCGCTACACCCGCCTGTCCAACCTGTTCGAAGAGTTCTGCACCTGCTTCAACGAGGCCGATGTGGTTGCCATCGCCGATGTCTATGCCGCTGGCGAAGACCCGATCCCCGGCGCCTCTCGCGATGATCTGGTGGCGGGCCTGATCGCGCATGGCCACAGGCACGCAAGGGCGCTGTTGGACGAGGCCGACCTGACCCGTCTGGTCAAGGAACAAGCCCGCCCCGAAGACCTCGTGGTCTGCCTTGGCGCAGGTTCAATCTCAGCCTGGGCCAATGCACTGCCCGCCAAACTGGCCTGACCCACAAATCTTCTGCGAAGATTTTGGCCAAGGATTTTCCACGAAAATCCCCGCCCCGAATTTTCTCAGAAAATTCGTCCCGCCAGAATTTTCGCAGAAAATTCGCCCCCTCACAAATCCCCCCGCCATCTCTGCAAAATCCCCGCACCCGCCGCCAAATCGCCCCATCGGCGCCGCTTTCCCACGCTACCCAACTCCCATTCTGGCAAGTGGAGGCTATCATCCTGCCCCTCATCCTAGGCGCGCTCTGGATCATCGCCGCCGCCGTCACGGC
>JBBRKS010000271.1:0-4262 GCA_038231775.1 Rhodobacterales bacterium
CGTCGCGGGCGGGGATCTATGTCCTGACCTATGAGGGTGCGGGGACGCTGCAACTGGGCGGCGACATGAAGGTGCTGAGCTCGGAGCCGGGGCGGATCGTGTTTCAGAACCTGACCGGCTCTACGATGCTTTTGAACATCACGGCGACCGATCCGGACCATACCGGCAATTACCTGCACGGCATCGAGATCGTGGCGCAAAAATACGAAGCACTGCATGCGGCGGGCGAAGTGTTCAACCCCGACTGGCTTTCGGTGGTGCAGGACGCGCGCGAACTGCGTTTCATGGACTGGATGCACACCAATGGCACCATCGGGGCCAATTGGGACGACCGGCCGCAGGTGAATGACGTGAACTGGCAGGCCAGTGGCGTGCCGGTCGAGGTGATGGTGCAGCTGGCCAACCAGACCGGAACCGAGCCATGGTTCAACATGCCAGCCGGGGCGAGCGAAGACTACATCCGCAACTTTGCCACCTATGTGCGCGACCATCTCGACCCGGGCCTGAAGGCGCATGTCGAATACAGCAACGAGACCTGGAACTGGAGTTTCGCCCAGACGCAGTGGATGCTGACACAAGCACAAACGGTCTGGCACTCGACCAACGGGGCGGCCTATCTCGACTATAATGCCATGCTGGCGACCCAGTCGGCGCTGATCTGGGATGCGGTCTTCGGTGATCAGGCCGATACGCGGGTGGACAATGTGCTTGCTGTTCAGACCGCAAATGCCTGGAATGCAAACTACCTGCTCACGGCGCCAATCTGGCAGGCCATTGATCCTGCGCATTATGTGGCCCCGTCCTCGGTGTTTGATTCGCTGGCGGTGACGACCTATTTTGGCGGGGCCACGGTGGCCGATGCCACCTTGCGGACCGAACTGCTGACCCTTCTGAAGACACCGGGCGTCGATGCGGCAGCCTGGCTTGCGGCCAAACTGCAGGATCCGGCCTATGCGCAGTCGATTCCGCAGATCATGAAGTGGTGGGCGGCTGACAAGGCGGTGGCTGACAAATACGGGCTGGACCTTGTCGCCTATGAAGGCGGTCAGCATGTGTTGCACAGTGCCGGCATCAGCGGCATCAGCGCCGAGGATCAGGCCACGCTGACCACCTTCCTGTCAGCCTTCGTGCGCAGTCCGGCGATGGCGGGTCTGTATCATCAGCTCTGGACGGCCTGGGCTGCGGTCAGCGACGGGCCGTTCATGCAGTTCGGCGATGTGGCGCAGGCCAGCAAATACGGTGCCTGGGGCATCCTCAGCGCTTTGGGAGATCACAACCCGCGCGGGGATCTGCTGACCGACCTGAACGCCCATTCCCACAGCTGGTTCGGCGACGGCGGCGGCAGCCAGTACCAGCAGGGCGTCATCAAGATCGCAACCGACGCCGGCCAGACCCTTACCGGAACCGACAAGGCAGACTTCCTCATCGGAGGGAAAGGCAATGATGTGCTTGTCGGCAATGCCGGGCAGGATGTGATATCGGGCGGGGGCGGGCAGGATACACTGGTGCTGCCAGCCGGGGCTGAAAGCTACACGCTTGTCCCCGAGGGTAAGGGGTACCGCCTGACCGGACCCGAAACCTCAGATTTTCTCACAGATATCGAAATTTTTCAGTTCAAGGATGGAATCCAAAAGACATTCGCACAGATGCGGGGCTAAGGCGTCTGCCGGATGCGTAAAATGGGGGCGTCCTGGCTGGATTGCGCCTGATGGCGGAAACCATGTCTTCATCTTGTCAGAATTTTATGGTCTGGCACTAAGAACATCTGGCTGACTTGTATTCGGGTATGCCGTTTTGGCACAGGGTGCTGGTTTTCCGACAAGACGGCGTTCTGGACGACACTGGGGAATGATTTGAAACAACTGCTGAAAGCATACCGTCTTCTGGATGCTCAAGAGCGGCGGCAGGCTTGGCTTGCACTGGGTGTCGTTACGCTGATGGCTTTGTTTGATACGCTGGGCACGGTGTCGATCATGCCGTTTCTGGCCGTGCTGGCCAATCCAGGTCTGATCGAAAGCAACAAGGTTCTGTCCTGGCTGCATGGCTGCTTCACGTTCGCGGATGCGCAGAGTTTTCTGATCTTTCTGGGGCTGATCTCCTTTCTGCTTCTGGTGCTTTCGGCCACAGTGCGAACCTTTGGCCTGTTCTTTGTCAACCGCTTTGCCCAGATGCGCAGCTTCACGATCGGACGGCGCCTGCTGGAAACCTATCTGCGCCAGCCCTATACCTATTTCCTGCATCGCCACAGCGGCGACATGGCCAAAGAGGTCCTGTCGGCGATTGTCGTTCTGATCATCCAGATCTACCAACCGGCGGCTGTGCTGATTTCGCAAAGCGTCTTGTTGGTTGTCCTGGTTTTGATGCTTATCATCGTTAACCCGGCAGTGGCGTTGATCGGTGTTCTAGTCCTGGGCGGCGCTTATTTCACCATCTATCTGCTGATCCGCGGCTATCTGACCCGGGCCGGGCAATTGCGAACTGCGGCGGACCAGGACCGCTTTCGAACGACATCCGAGGCGCTTGGCGGGATCAAGACAGTCAAGCTTCTGGCCCGGGAAGCCCATTATCTGGAGCGTTTCAGCAAGGCCACGTGGGATTTCGCCAGCCTGCAAGCGACAAGCACCACCGTTTCTCAAGTCCCGCGTTATGCGATTGAAGCCGTCGCTTTTGGCGGCATCATTCTGCTGACCCTGTCCTTGATGGTACAGTACCGCGACGCCTCTTCCGGGGCGTTGGCGCAGGTTCTGCCGATCCTGGGCTTTTACGCCTTTGCAGGCTACCGCCTGCTGCCCGCTGTGCAGGGCATTTATCAAGCCCTGACGCAGCTGCGCTTCGGCAATGCCGTTCTTGACAGCATTGCCGCTGATCTGGCCGGGCGGGATGCCCTGCCGCTTTTGCCATTGGTCGCGGCCACGCCGCTGTCTTTCCACCATTCGGTGGAATTGCGCGGCCTTGGCTACAGTTATCCACGCAGCGAGTCCGTCTCGCTTTCCGATATCAGTCTGACGCTGCCTGCCGGCTCTACCTTGGGCATTGTCGGTGCCACCGGGGCTGGCAAGACCACGCTTGTCGATCTGTTTCTTGGCCTGCTGACCCCGGATCACGGCGAAATTCTGGTCGATGGCACCCCGGTCACGCCGGACAACGTCCGCGGCTGGCAGGCCGATCTTGGCTATGTGCCGCAGGACATCTTCCTGCTGGATGCCAGCGTCACCCAGAACATCGCGCTTGGCATGCCACAAGCCGAGATCGACCCCGCCAAGGTGCGCGAGGCTGCCCGGCTCGCGCAGATCCTCGACTTCGTCGAAACCCAGATGCCACAGGGCTTTGACACCCCGGTGGGCGAGCGTGGTGTGCGTCTTTCAGGGGGTCAGCGCCAGCGCATCGGCATCGCCCGCGCCCTTTACCACAACCCCGGCATCATTGTGTTTGACGAGGCGACCAGCGCCCTGGACAATCTGACCGAGCAAGAGGTTGTAAAGTCGATCAACGCCCTGACCGGCACCAAGACGATCCTGCTGATCGCCCACCGGATCAGCACGGTGCGCAACTGTGACCAGATTCTGGTGCTGGACCGCGGCCGGATGGCGGGCCTTGGCAGCTATGACAGCCTGTACCGCGACAACGCCGCCTTCCGCCGTCTGGTCGATGTGCGCGAGGTGGCTTGAGGATTGCAGATGATCTGTGGCGCAGGGAACCGGTGCCGTGTCGCAAGGCAGGTCAGAAAGGGTTTTCCAGTCTGACACCGGTCGGATGGAAATCGCCGGCGTTGCCCGTCACGACCACCGCACCATGGCGCATCGCCGTGGCGGCAATCATCATATCTGCGTCATAGTGCCCCAGATCGTGCGAGAGCCTGCCCCAGATCACGACCGCCTGTTCGCCTAACGGCAACAGGCGGTCGGCGAACAGATGGACCGTCCGGTCCCGCCAGACCTGCAAATCGGCCGCAAAGACCGGATTGCTCTGCTCTTGCGCGCGGATGCCCCATTCAATCTCACCCAGAGTGATCACGCTCAAAAACAAATCTGCCTCGGCCTTGCCTTTCAGCTAGCTAGACAGAGCCTCAATCCAACCCTGTCAATCCACGCGTAGGGGGCACCGCTGTCATTTGTAGCGCGTCAACCATTTTGTCCGGGCGCGACAACCACCATGTCCGGTTAGGGGCGGATGGGGTTGGCGTAGATTGAGGTGTCTGGTTCAGTTTTCTCCTTCGGTTTGGTTGTCGTCGTTGGTTGTCGGCGGGGTTTGATCCTGTGCCA
>JBBRKS010000272.1:0-4251 GCA_038231775.1 Rhodobacterales bacterium
ACAGCCTGCAACGCCTCTTCGGGGATGTTCTTCTTGATCTTGGCATAGCGTTCGAATTCATCGCTGACCGACCGCACCATCGCCTGTGCGGCATCCTTGTCGCCCGGCACTTCGGTCAACCGTTCAGCCTTGGCCTCAAAGAAAGAGGGGTTTTCGACGAATTCGGTGATCTTGACGCGGCCCTTGCCTTCGACCAGCACCTTGACGGTGCCATCGGGCAATTTCAGCAGTTGCAGCACATTGGCCAGCACGCCGACGCGGTAAATTCCTTCGGTGCCCGGATCGTCAACCGTCGGGTCGATCTGGCTGGACAGCAGGATCTGCTTGTCATCCGCCATGACCTCTTCCAGCGCACGGACCGACTTTTCGCGGCCCACGAACAGGGGGACAATCATATGCGGGAACACCACGATATCGCGCAGCGGCAAAACCGGGTAGCTGGTAGACAACTTGTCCGTCATCTTGGTTCCTTTTCTGGCAGGAAGGCCAAAGTCCCGATCGTCGGCAACCTGTGGGGCCTTCCCCTCTTCGGAGTCTGTATCTGTGGTGGCGGGCCGGGCATGTCAACCACGCGCCGCATCACGTTTTTTATGATAATGCGGCCTGCCCCGCCAAGGTGCAAGCACTCCCGGTGGTCTACGTTAACACAAACCCCGCAAACCCTTGTTTTGCACGCGCCTTGATCGGTTTCGGGCCTCGGTGTAGCCTGCGGTCTTTCCTGTTCAGCATTTGAGGTCGCCATGGGTCACGACAAACCAAAGCAAACCAAGGAACTGCAAGACAAGAACCTTGCCGCGTTTGATGCCTGGATCAAATCGCATGGCAAAATGGTCATGCCGATCCCGAACCACGCCGTGATCTATGCCGGTTTTCCGCCCGCCGATCTGATGAAGGTCAAAAAGCTGATGACCTCGGAACAGCAATTGCGCGGCATGTGGAAGATCATCGAGGATGCCGACAAGGAAATCCGCGAAATCTCTGGCCAGACGACTTATCACAAGCTGAATGACGTGCTGAAACGTCTTAAAGGCCCGCTGCCGGTTCTGGTGGCAACCGATGGGGCCGACATCGGCCACACCAAAAAGTTCTCGGACATGCTCAGCTGTGCCGAACATATGACCGACAAGAACTGGTCGCTGATCGACAAGGGCAAGTTCAACCACGTCTGGGATGCGCTGTCCGAACAATACGTCAAGAACTCTCGCGGTGATGTGCAGATATGGGAGGGGCGCAAGGCCAACCATCAGCAGATCAACATCTCAACCACCCTGATCCGCAAGGAACTGGCGGCTTTGGTGGCGCGCAATGACCTGCCGCCCGCCACGCTGAAAGCCGCCTCGGAATTGGTGGTGCGCTATGTCAGCCACCACAAAAAGCAGGAAATCTATTCCGACAAGGTGGTGGATACCGCGCTGAAAGTGCTGCGCGACGCCAAAAAGCGCTGAACGATTGCCCGGCCAGTGCCCTTGGACACCGCCCCAGATCAGCCGCCCACCTAACGGCGCAAATCAAACACCGCCCGCGCGACTTGCCCGCCGCCCTCGCCCCGGATCACCATCACCATGAAATCCGGGCCAAACGCAAAAACCCGAAGCGCGGCGGTGGCGTTGTCGCCCTGCGCGGCCTCACCCGTGAATTGCGCAAGGTGTTTGGGGTCGCAGGGCAAGGCAACCTCTGCAACTTCGGCCTGCAACAATTCCACCGCAGGCAACGCAGATTCCCCCGGCAATGCGAAATCCGGCTGGGATATGTCAGGCTGATATGCTTTCAGATGCATCGCCGGAAAGAAAGCATCTTCCTCAAGGTTCAGCCCGTCGACATCGGCGCTAAAATCGACCTCCTGCGCCTCGGCCTCGTCGGGCAACGAATGGGGCTTGCCGTCAGGTGTTACGAAAATACCACCGCGAAAGGTCGCCTGCCACGTGCCGGTCAAGGCCTCAGGCAGCGCCAGCGTCCGGTCAGAGCCGATGCTGCAATAATCCCCGGCAAGCGCCGGACTGGCCGCGATCAGCGCCAAAACACACGCAAATATCCTCATAGCGGTTCAATATCCCCCTCAGTCCGCAGCGCATGAAATGCCGCCACAAAGGCTGCCAATCTGCCCGCGCCAATCGCATCGCGCAAGCCCTGCATCAGGTCCTGATAATAGTGCAGATTGTGCCAGGTCATCAGCATCGAGGAGATGATTTCCTCGGCCTTGAACACGTGATGCAAATACGCCCGCGAATAGCCCCGGCAACACGGACAGCTGCAATTCTCATCTATCGGCCTTGGGTCATTCTGATGCCGTGCGTTCTTGATCGTGACCGGCCCGCGCCGTGTCCAGACCTGCCCGGTGCGCCCCGAACGGGAGGGCAAAACGCAGTCCATCATGTCAATCCCACGCTCAACAGCACCGACAATATCATCCGGCTTGCCCACCCCCATCAGATACCTGGGCTTGTCGTCCGGCAGCATCCCGGGCGCATAATCGAGGACGGAGAACATCGCCTCCTGCCCCTCGCCCACCGCCAGCCCACCGACCGCATAGCCATCAAAGCCGATTGCCCGCAGCGCGTCGGCACTTTCGCCGCGCAAATCCTGATTGACACCGCCCTGCTGGATGCCGAACAGCGCATGTCCCGGCCGGTCGCCAAACGCATCGCGGGACCGCTGCGCCCAGCGCATCGACAGCCGCATGGATTTCGCCACCGCCTCATCCGTCGCAGGCAAGGCCGGGCATTCGTCAAAACACATGACGATATCCGACCCCAGCAGCTTTTGAATCTCCATGCTGCGCTCTGGCGACAGCATGTGTTTTGACCCGTCTATATGTGAGGAGAACCTGACCCCCTCTTCCGACATCTTGCGCAAAGCCGAAAGGCTCATCACCTGAAACCCGCCCGAATCCGTCAAGATCGGCCGCTCCCAGTTCATGAACTTGTGCAAACCGCCCAAGGACGCAATCCGTTCCGCCGTAGGCCGCAGCATCAGGTGATAGGTGTTGCCCAGCAGAATATCCGCCCCGGTGGCCCTGACACTTTCAGGCAGCATTGCCTTCACCGTCGCCGCCGTGCCGACCGGCATGAAGGCCGGCGTGCGTATGTCGCCGCGCGGAGTCGAGATCACCCCCGTCCGCGCCCGCCCGTCCGTCGCCAGAATGTCAAAAGCAAAGCGTTCGGCCATCAGACCCTCCATCACCGCGCCCTTCTGCGTCAGCCCGGTCCAAAAGCCAAGGGCCCCACAGCCCGCCACGCCTTCCAACAAGGACGCACTTCTGCGGACGCCAATCGAATACACCGCCCTCACCCCGTACATTCTGGCCCAAATAATCCCGCCGAAGGCCTCACCCTGTCACCCTGCGAAATCGTCAAGGTTCAACCACACCCGCCCCTCGCGAAACCCGCCGCGCAGCAGTCGGCCCGGCTGCGCAACCTCGGGAAACTCTGCCAGCCAGCCGCGGTAGCGGTCGTTGGTGACAATCGGCGCACTGCGAAGCCGCGACACCGCCAGCAGAAAGCGGTCCGCCGGTTCGCCCTTGGGCACCACCAGAACCTGTACCGCATCCAGACCCAAAGCCTGCGCCATGAACCAATCGTCGCGGTAGCGGCCAAACAGCTTGTAGCCCGCGCTGGCATCGAAAATCACCCCGGGCCGATAACCCATAAGGACGATCTCATCGACCACCATCCGCAGCGTATCAAGCTGGGCCAGATTGTCCTGCCAGTGCATGACGTTGGACCCGTCCACCAGAACCTCTGGCCTGAAACTGGTTTGGGGTTGGTCAGCCGGTTTTGCGGGCAGCTTCATCAGCTGCTTGTTCAGCTTGTTTGTTTGCGGCTTGACTTGCGGCTTTGCGTGCGGCTTCGCCGGTGGCGCTTCGGCGGCCCTGCGCGCGTCCCTCCGCGCGCGTGCTATGTCGCGCCACAGCACAGCCGCCAGCACAACAGCCAGCAACACGATCAAAGGCAGCACGTCTGAAATCATGTCAGATCAACATGTTGAACAATTTGGTAAAGTTTGCCGCCCCGCCCCCGCCAAGTCAACCGCCCGCCAAGTCAACCACCCGCAAAAGCAAAAGGGGCGGGACCCCACGGCCCCACCCCCTTTTCAACCCAATCCGCCGAGTTCAGCTACACCCGCTCGTCCCGCCGCACGTGTTGCACTTCATGCAGGTGCCGTTCCGGACCAGCGTGTAGTTGCCGCACTCGCCGCACGGATCACCCTCATAGCCCTGCATCTTGGCCTTGACGCGCTTGTCCATGCCGACCG
>JBBRKS010000273.1:0-4247 GCA_038231775.1 Rhodobacterales bacterium
GCGCGCGCCTGTGCCGCGTCGGGTTGACGGCCAGCCCAGAGCCGCAGCCCTGCGGTATCGATCACCAGATCCAGCGCGTTTGAGACCGGCAGCCGCGCGAGCCGGTCGGACAAGGCCGCCAGTCGCATGAGAACCGGATCATCCGCCAGCCGCCCTTCGATCTGCGCAGTCATCGCGGCTTGCAGGCTCAGCGGGTCGGGGCCGAGCGTGCGCAGCATGAGTCCGGAACTGATGTCGGCTGGGTTCGCGGCATAGCTCAGCGCGGCGCGGGCCGCCTGAACAACCCGACTCGCCGCCCAGCCATCCTCGGCGATGCGGACAGGAACGCCGCGCGCCCGCAGTTCTTCGGCATAGCGGGCCGCAGTTGCGTGGCGGCAAACCAGAAGCGCGATATCAGAGGGACGCACGGCCCTTGTGGCCTTGGTGTGCCGGTCGGTGATTGTCTCGCCGGTTGTGAGGATGCCGGCGATGCGCTCGGCGATGTGCTCCTGCGGCTTCGAGAAGTTCTTTACCCCGCGCCCTTTGACGATGTTCAGCACCTCCAGCGCCGGACCGGGCACCGGATCGCGGGTAGGGGCTAGCAGATTGTAGTCCGCGCCAAACAGCCCTGCGCCAATGGCATTGACGAAGTCCATCACCGCCGGTGTTGACCGCCAGTTGCGGTCAAGGGGCTGCGTCGCGGCGGGGTTGGCTGCTGCCAGCGCCTGCGACAGGCGTGGGTCAGCCCCCTGAAACCCCATGATCGACTGCTTTACATCCCCCACCAGTAGGGTGCGCGGCGCACTAGCGCCCAACTGCCAGAGCAGTGCGAACTGCACCGGGTTGGTATCCTGAAATTCGTCGATGATGACGCAGTCAATCTCATTCAACACAGCCTGACGCACGGCTGCATCGGTGCGCAACAGCCGTTCCGCCCCGGCGATCATGTCGGCGAAGTCAATCAGACCAAGCGCTTTCTTGCGGGTCTCATAGGCCTCCATCACTTCCTGCGCACAGGCGATCAGGCATTGAAAATGCAGCTTTGCATCCGCCAAAGGACCTGGATGCGCAGGCAGTGCATCCGCGGCCTGAATGATTGCAGCGGCAAGGTCATCATAGCCCTCGGGCGTCTTCGTTTTGCTATTCGAGGTGAAAAGATTACGCAGGGACTGCCAAAGGCTCCAGTCCCGGTCCAGCAGCGTCGGGACGCGCTCCACGCGGCGAAAGAGAGCGAGGTTCTTTTCCAGCGTCTCGCGGGGGCCCTTGGCGGTGACGGTGACCATGCCGCCCTCGGGAAAGGCCGCAAGCATGACGCAAATCGCCGCCGACAGCGCATCACGGGCGGCGGCGGGATCAGCTATCACCTCGCCATAGATCCTATCAAGCCGGTCCAAAGCGGGTGCGATCAGGTCCGGATCGCGCCCCTTGTCACCCAGCCCGCGAAGCAGGTCGATAATCGACAGAACCCGACCCCGTAGGGAATCCTCGACCGTTTCGCCTTTTTGCCAATTTGGTTGGTAGCCGAACCGTTCAGGCTCGGCCTTGATCGGGTCAAGCGACTTTGCATGAGCCAGGGCCTGCCGGATCAGCAGATCCCGCTCGGCATCACCAAGTTGGCGGGGTTGCAGCGATGCGCCCGCCGACAGCGCATGTTCCGTCAATAGCCGCAGGCCCAGACCATGGATCGTCGAGACATAGGCCCGATCAACCGCCATGGCCTCGGCGACCAGCCCGTCCGCCAAGAGACCCGCCCGGATGCGTTCGCGCAATTCGCCCGCGGCGGCTTCGGTAAAGGTCACGGCAAGGATACGCTCGGGCCGCACAATCTCGCGCTTCACCCAGTCGGAAAGCTGGGTCTTGATGCGATGGGTTTTCCCTGCGCCCGCGCCTGCGGGCACGATGACCAATCCCCGGTCTGAATCTGCCCCGTCCATGGTCATACTTCCTCGATCTGGCGGATGAATGCGGTGATGAGGGTCGAGCCATCGGTCAGCGCATAGGGTGTGAAGCCCGCTTCTTTCTTGAAAAACCCCTCGTCGGCCGAGGTGTTCAGCACCACCCGCCCGGCGCCGAGCTGCGCTAGCCTTTCCGCCAGCATGGCGACTGCTGCGTCGTTGACGCCGTCGCCCATGTCGCGCGCAGGCGACCCCGCGGCCGTGGGCAGGCCCGAGGTCAGCAGCCCCCCATCATTCATCAGGTGATACGCAATACCGATCTTGCGGCCGATCAGCGCGTCCATCCTGTCCCCGTCGCGCCGGTTAGGACGGGCGATCATGTCACGATAGAGCCCCGCTTGCAGATCCCAGCCCGCCTCCATCCGCCTGCGCCGGGCCGATGTGCCGCTTTTCTTGTGATCGACTACAAGCAGCGCACCGTCGGGCAACTCAAGGATCGCATCTGCCTTGCCGTGCAGGTTGATGCCATGCGCCTCACCGGCCAGCCAGATCTCGTTGCCGATGATTTTTGCGCCAAGTGCCAGGAGATGGTCGCGCCAGCGCAGCGCGGCTTGAAGGATCTCGCGTTCCAGCCCGCTGCGCTCCATTTCCCATGATGCGCTGCGCAGGAACCCCGCGTGGCGGGTCAGCGCACGATCATAAGCCTGCGCGACCGCGACGGTCAGCGCTGCTGGTTCCGGAACGGGTTGGTCCTTGAGGAACACATGTTCGAAGACGTCATGGGCGATGTTGCCCTTGGCCATGACATCGAGTTCCTCTGCGGACCACGACATGTCGCCGGCCCCAACCTCCTCCAGGAGCCAAGCCAGCGGGCTTACCAGAAGCGTTTCCAGCCGAGAGGGCGATTGAGGTTTGGTTGTTCCATCGTCCTTGCGACGCAGCGCCAAAAGGTCGAGGCCCGGGAAAGACAGTGCCTCGGGCAGATCGTCCGGTTCTGGCAAGGGCACCAGGCGGTGGTGTGCCACAGGCCAATCGCCGGGCGGCAGGCGCGACAGGTCGAGGATCAGTTCATGAGCCTCCTCTACATCCGATATCGCCCGCGCGACGAGGGAAAGCCCGGCAGAAGGTTGCTGCCGGGCCCCAGACAGATCGCGCCACGGGATCAGAAAGGTCACCGAGCCCGAGACACCCTGAAGCTGCTGATCGAACAGCGAGAGAGCTTGCGCCAAGCCCTCGGCTCGGCCGGACAGGTGCAGCCCGGTGGCGGCACGGATCGTGATGATTTCGCTGTCCAGAAACATCGGATTGGCGCGTGGGCGCGTCGGATAAAGACCGTCGGTGAAATCGGTCGCGATCAGATGCCGGCAAGGCCGCCATGGAGTTTCCTGCGCAGACCAGAGACTGACGCCTTCAAGGTTGCGCTCTGGATCGGCACTTGATGGGGTTGCAATCTGGATGCCGCGCAGGATCGCTTCCCAGTCCGGGCTACCTTCGCTGGGCGGGATCGGCATGCGGGCGCGAACCTCATTCCCCTGCGCCATCCGCTCGCAGATACGGTCGATCAGGAAGCGCAGTTGCACAAGGCTGCCCGCTGACGCGCGAATGTCCGTCCAGAGGTCTTTGTGCACGGGGGTGGGCGACAGGACATCGCCGCGAAAGTCACCCCCGATCAGGCTTTCGGCGAGATCGCGCCCGGTCTGCGCGGACCATGGCATCAGCGGTGACAGGGCGAGACTTGCCAGCACCATTGCGGGTGTGGGTGTTCGCTTGGCCAGTGCCAGTTGAAGTGCTGTCTCACCTATGATGTCGCGCTCGGGCAGGCTGCCGGGAAGCCCGGAAATCGGCACGCCCTGCTCGGCAAAGGCGCGGGCGATCTGGCGCGGATCGCCAGAGACCATCACAGCGATATCGCGCGCCGGGATACCGCTTTCGATCAAGGCACGCGCACGGGCGGCGGCAAAATCAGCGCAAGCAGCCAAATCGCGCAGGCCATAGAAAGCGAGGCTGTCATCCAGTGGCGCAGACCTGATCACTGCCGCTGCGATCCCGCCCTGCAAAGCGTGAAGCCTTGACCCTTCGACCGCCGTGCTCACCTTGGCGGGTGCGTCAACGGCCCCGAATTCCTGCTGCAGCCGTGCGTAAAGCGCCAGCATTGCGGCTGGCGCATGCGGATCGAGCGATCCTTCAACCACCGGCACCGGGTCAAGAAACCGCCGATGCGGTAGCTCCAGAACATGGCGCACCGGGGCCAACCCCTCGGGCAAGGTATCGCCCAGCTTGCGCCAAAGGTTGATAAGCGCATCCAGATGCCGCCGTGCGCGGCTGTCCCCCATCGCCTCCGCCGCTGGTACGCGCAGATCGCCCGTGGTCAGC
>JBBRKS010000274.1:0-4244 GCA_038231775.1 Rhodobacterales bacterium
AGCCCCTGTTACAGCCCGCAGTTCCGTGCGGCCATCCTCGGTCTCGAAGGTTTTCACCTGCTCGGCGCGGTGATTGGTCAGCCCGTATTGCAGGTTGATCCCCGCCAGCGGCGCGGGCAACTGCCGCAGGTATGACGCCGGTGCACCGACGATGCTGGCAAGCTGGCCGAACGCCCAATGTGTGGGCGCGACGGGTTCTTGCGACTTGGGCAGGACAAGGTGCAGCCGCTCGGGGTTGTCGCGCGCGGCCTCGACCCGAATATCAGCCGTCTGAACCACGCGACTACGGCTGCGCTCGGACCTGCCCTTCACCGATGCCCAGAGATCATCGAGCGAGAGATACCGCTCATCATCGGGGCGGTTGAACCATTCGGACGACACCCGCCCGTTCCGCTCGCCCCGGCTGACATCCACCTTCCAGCCGCCCGTTCTCATTGGCTGCACCGGGTCCAAAACTTCCACAACACCCATCGGTATTCCTCCGTGACAGGCGCTGGAAGCCACTCTCCCAGCCCTCAACCCGTCACCGGAAAACCGGCACGCCTCTCACTCTCTTCGACGTAAAGGGCGGATTCCAGTCATTCGCCGCACCCGCAACGCAAAGGGGCAGCTTCATGCGAGCTGACATTCAGATTGCGTTGCAGCCGCGAATTTTTCTGCGCCGCCGCGAGGCTGCTCGGAGCCCATTGTGACGAATGCGGCTTACCTAAACTGGCTACGGTTGCAGTAAGGATAGCGGAATGCCATCTTGTCAAAATCAGCAGCATATTTCTAGATGGACCTTCCCTTGAAAGCGCATATCGTCGTCGCTCATCCAGAGCCCAAGTCGTTCAATGCCCATCTTGCCAATCTGGCCAAAAGGACGCTGGAGGCGAGAGGATGGA
The DNA here is from genome assembly GCA_038231775.1 of Rhodobacterales bacterium. Lineage (GTDB taxonomy): Bacteria > Pseudomonadota > Alphaproteobacteria > Rhodobacterales > Rhodobacteraceae > Stagnihabitans. The sequence goes on from JBBRKS010000274.1 coordinate 885, forward strand.
GCGTAACTGTGTCTGACCTTTATGCGATGGACTTTGATCCATGCGAGAGAGCTGCGCACTACTCCGATCGGTCCGATCCCGCCCGTTTTGATGTTCAGTCTGAACAACGCCATGCTTCGGCCAACGGCACGATTCCTGCGAAGGTCCGCGCCGAGATTGACCGTCTGGCCGCGGCTGATCTTGTCATTTTGCAATATCCGATGTGGTGGCATCTTCCGCCCGCGATCTTGAAGGGCTGGATGGATCGGGTGTTCATCTACGGTGATGTTTATAAAAGCGATTTCCGTTTCGAAAAGGGCCGGTTTGTCGGCAAGAAAGCAATGATTTCGACGACGGTCGGCACAAGCCCTGAAACTTATGCCTATGACGGTCGAAGCGGCGACATTGACCTGATGCTGTGGCCTATCAATTTCTCGATGGCTTATGTGGGTTTTGACGTTTTGACACCGCATGTCGCCTACGGAGTCGAGGCCGGTTTGCGCTATTCGGACCCGCAAGAGATCAAGGACAGATTGCAGAAAATCGAAGCGGACTATGTTTCGCGGCTTCAATCCATCGAGGTCGAACCGTCAGTGCCGTTCAATCGGATGGCCGATTGGGGCGCCGACGGTCGGATCAAGTCGACTGCGCCTGTCTACAGTCCCTTCATCAGACATAAGGAAAAACTGAAGATCAAATGACGGGTCTCACTAACATATCACATCAAGGCGCTATGGCCCAAGTGCCGTTCGGTCCGTTCCGTCCGCTCTGCAGACCTTCACCCGCCGAAAATGCTGCAAAATGGACGAACGGCCGGTCTGGTGAAGCTGCACCGCAGCGCTCAGCCATTAGGCGAATGGCGGCTAAGGGCCGGGTGCGTCGAAATTCGCAGGACCGGCCTTACTTTTGCAAAACGTCGGCCTGACGCAGCTTCAGCACGACTTCCTCAGGCTGCTTGCGCTTTTCAGCCAATGGTTGGTTCGTTTAAAAACGGGATAACGATATCCCAAAAGATGGACCCCTTCAGAGCGGGCAGTCCATCATCCTTTCCCTTCGGCCATGATCGCCGCCATCTGCGCTGTCAGATCCGCTTCCAAGCCTCCGAGGGTCGTGCGGACGTTGGTTAGGAAAGCTTCGTTCTCAAGGACCGGAATGGCCGGGTCATAGTGCTCTGCTGCGATCAGCATGGTTTTTTGGTCCATCTCGCGGAAAGCGTCGACCATGCGCTCTGCCTGTGGGCGAGCATAACCAAGCGCCTCGATAGCCGAGCGCCCCATACGCATCGAACTGTCATAGGTCTCGCGGATGATGTCGCGGCAGCCCGCATGGTAAAGGTCATAGACGTGGTTGCGATCAATCGCTCGGGCGATGATATGCACGCCAGGGTAATGGTGGCGCACGTATTTCGTCAGTTGCGTAATCTGGTCCCGGTCGTCGATGGCAATCACGAACAGTTTCGCATCGGCAATGCCCGCCGCATGCAGCAGATCGGGCCGGGTCGCATCACCGTAATAGGCCTGCACATTGAAAGCCTTGAGCATCTCAAGTTGTTTGGAACTGAAGTCGATCACTGTCGGGGTGAATCCACCGCCGCGCAGAAGCCGGCTGACCATACCGCCGACGCGGCCATGGCCAGCGATGAGTATCTCGCTGCGCGCATCAATGGTGTCCGTTTCGCGCGGGTCTGTCCGGACAAAGCGGGGGGCGATGACGCGGTCATAAACGATGAACAGGGCCGGGGTCAGCAGCATGGACAGGGCCACAATCAGCAGCAGGCGGTCCGCCAGATCGCCCGGGATAACGGCGTTTGCTACGGTAAAGGACAGCAGGACAAACCCGAATTCGCCCGCCTGAGCCAGACCGAGGCTGAACAGAAACCGATCCGATCCGCCCAGTCTGAAAACAACAGCAAGCAGGTACAGCACAGCCGTTTTCAACACCATCATGCCCAGCGTCAGGGCAAGAATGGTGAACACGTTGTCGTAGAGCAGTGCAAAATTGATGCCAGCACCCACAGTCATGAAGAACAGGCCCAGAAGCAGCCCCTTGAACGGGTCGATATCGCTTTCTAACTCGTGCCGGTATTCGCTGTTGGCCAGCACGACACCCGCGAGAAAGGTGCCGAGCGCGGGTGATAGCCCGACGAGTGACATCAAAAGAGCAATCCCGATGACGATCATCAGCGCCGTCGCCACGAACAGTTCGCGCAGCTTGGCCGCTGAAATGAACCGGAAGATCGGCCCTATCAGATACGAACCTGCGATGATGACCGTGGCAATCGCGCCCAGCGTGACGAGGGCTGTCCCCCATCCTGGCAAGCCGTCCACAAGGCTGAGGCTTGCGCCGCTGTGGTCTACCCTGTCTGAACCATGCGGCAAGGCTGCGGTCAATTCCGGCAACGCCAGCAGCGGGATCAGGGCCAGCATTGGGATCACGGCGATGTCCTGAAACAGCAGCACCGCAAAGCTTGACTGTCCGCCATCGCTTTTCATCAGCCCCTTTTCGCCGAGGGTCTGCAGAACGATCGCCGTTGAAGACAGCGCCAACACCAGACCGATGGCCAGCGCGACCGTCCAGACCTGACCGAACGCCATGCTCACAGCCATCACCACCCCAGCAGTAAAGGCTAGCTGACCTCCACCCAGCCCCAAAAGTCTTGAGCGCATCGACCAGAGCAACTTTGGTTCCAGTTCAAGGCCGACGAGGAACAGCATCATCACCACCCCGAATTCGGCGAAATGCTGGATCGAGACAACGTCCACATGCAGCAACACCATTACCGGGCTGATAACGATGCCTGCGATGAGATATCCAAGTACCGACCCCAGGCCCAAGCGCGAGGCAATCGGCACGGCAACAACGCCTGCGATCAGGAAGATGAACGCCAAAAGCAAAAAGTCGGTCATTGAAAGGCTCCTTTGGACTCGACGGCAAACGATGTTCTTTCGACACTCATCACAGCAGTACCTGACGGCAAGCCGCCCCTTTCTTCCCACAGAGTTGGGTGCAGGTCGGCGAATGCAATCATTGCTGGCAGCGCCACCCACGCTTCGTTCAGATCTTAACTGATCCGGTGAGCAGCCCCAAGGCGAGGTTGCGACGCTCACCCTTGAGCAACCCCCGCGCTGCATGCATCCTTCGTGGACCGACACGCCGCGCCTTTACTCCTCCGCCTGTCCGCCATCAGCGCGTTTCACCCTTCGCCATGCGGCTGTTCTTCGGCACCGTCCTTCGGAAAAGAATTGGGCTTATACTGAAACGGCCCGCAGGTCGGGACCGATGACAAAGCCCCCACTCTTTCAAGGTGCAGCCCAAGAAATGATGCTGATGATTCTGGGCGGTGGCTTGCCGTTCCCTGTGTTCTGCACAAATGAGCCCACT
>JBBRKS010000275.1:0-4232 GCA_038231775.1 Rhodobacterales bacterium
ACCTTGGGCAAGGAGACGCCCGAGAAGCGCCCGGCCAATCTGCGCGCCGAAGATTTCCATGAGATTTACCGCCAGTTCGCGGCATCCAAAGCGGCAGAGCAGGCCAGCCGGTGCAGCCAGTGCGGCGTGCCCTATTGCCAGACTCATTGCCCCCTGCACAACAACATCCCCGACTGGCTGCGCCTGACCGCTGAAGGGCGTCTGCAAGAGGCGTATGAGATGTCGCAGGCCACCAACACCTTCCCCGAGATTTGTGGCCGCATCTGCCCGCAAGATCGGCTGTGCGAGGGCAATTGCGTCATCGAACAATCTGGTCACGGAACGGTCACCATTGGTTCGGTCGAAAAGTATCTGACCGATCTGGCTTGGGAAAACGGCTGGGTCGCGCCCATCAAAGCCGGGGTTGAACGTGCGGAATCGGTGGGGATCATTGGCGCTGGCCCGGGCGGACTGGCCGCTGCGGATGTGCTGCGCCGTGCGGGCGTTCAGGTGACGGTCTATGACCGCTATGATCGGGCCGGTGGGTTGCTGACCTACGGCATTCCAGGATTCAAGCTGGAAAAACCGGTGGTTATGCAGCGCATTGAACAACTTGAAACGGCGGGCGTGCAGCTTGTCCTCAACTGCCGTGTGGGTGAGGATCTGTCGTTTGATGCGATCCGGGGCCGTCACGACGCAGTTCTGATCGCCACCGGTGTCTACAAATCGCGTGACATTGCCGCCCCGGGTGTGGGCGCGCAGGGGGTGGTCAAGGCGTTGGACTATCTGACCGCGTCAAACCGCAAAAGCTTTGGCGATGACGTGGCAGAGTTCGACTCGGGTGAGTTGAACGCCGAGGGCAAGCGCGTTGTCGTGATTGGCGGCGGGGATACGGCGATGGATTGTGTGCGCACGGCAGTCCGGCAGGGGGCGACCTCGGTCAAGTGCCTGTACCGGCGTGACAAGGCCAACATGCCCGGCAGCCAGCGCGAAGTGCAGAATGCCGAGGAAGAGGGCGTTGAATTCGTTTGGCTTTCTGCGCCCAAGGGCTTTACCGGCGGTGCGGTGGTCGAAGGTGTGATCGTGCAGAAGATGCGGCTGGGCGCACCGGATTCCTCAGGTCGACAGATGCCTGAAGACATCGAAGGCGCCGATTATGTCGAACCCGCCGATCTGGTTGTGCAGGCTTTGGGCTTTGAACCAGAGGACCTGCAAAATCTCTGGGGCGTGCCGGAATTGGGTGTGACCCGTTGGGGAACGATAAAGGCTGACTTCCGCAGCCACGTGACCAATCTGCCCGGCGTCTATGCGGCAGGCGACATCGTGCGGGGTGCTTCCTTGGTCGTCTGGGCGATCCGAGACGGGCGTGAAGCCGCCGACGCGATCCTGACCTATCTGGCCCAAGAGGCCCTTGTTGCGGCAGAATGAGGTTGTCTTCTTTCTGTCTTCTTTTTGTCTTCGTTTGATAAAGACAAACCAAAGACACGCGGCCTTGCGGTTTTGCCCCTAAATCAGGCGTTCTGGTCAGAAAAGCTGACCCTTTGACGGTGGAGATGGCGATGCGAAATTCGGTTCTGCTGGTCTTGACCCTTGGCCTTCTGCCCTTTGCAGCGGTGGCCGGACCTGTCGACTTTGTGCAGCGCAACCCGTCATGCACCCACATCGCCACGGTTCAATACCTGGATTGCCGGGTCGCGGTTTTGTACTCTTGCCCGGGGGACAAGACCGTGGCGAGTCCACTGGTCCGCGAGGAATCTTTTACCCCCGACGGTCTTGACAGTTTTGAAGTTGATACCGCCAACGGTGCGATGGTTGTCACCGGCGATGCGGCAGGCGGCTATCTGATCCGCACCGATGTTTCGACATTGCAGGAATCCACGCTGGCAGATGTGATTCAAAGCGGGACGGGCAACTTTGTCGCCATGGGGACGATCACGATGTTCGGGGTCGACAAACCCGCTGGCCAGAAGATCAAGATCAAGGCAACCGGCGAAACGGGCGTCCTCAGCGGGATTGCGACGCAGGTTTTTGACGCCGATGTGGCAATCAACCTTCCCGAACCGATGGGGGCGACCACCAGCCGATCAAAGGCCTATTTGCTGCCCAGCCTTGGCATTTATCTGGCGGGTGAGGAGTCGGCTGGTACGTTCTTCAAGGCCGATGCCACGCCGCACCGGCCCATGTCGATCGCCCTGCCGGATCAACCCGGCTTTGACTCACAAAAACCGGGGTTCTGCGGTGGCAGCCTAAGCTTTGCCGCCCCGACGCCCCCCTTGACGACCGGAATGAATGGAGTTCCCGCATGAAGCGCCTTGTTCTTCGCCTGCATGTTCTTCCCCTGCTTTTTCTGACCGCTCCGGCCATGGCAGGGACATTCACCCCACCCTCGGGTTGCACTGCGCATCTGACCGTGCAGTCACGCGGCTGTATCGTGTCGCAGTACTATACTTGCGAGGCAGACAAGCCCGGCGAGCAATGGCGTGCCGACTATGATGCCGGTGGCCCGTTCTTCCTGTCCAAGATCGACCGCGATGCGCAATGGCTGGAAAGCTATGAAAGCAATCCGGACACCAAGGAAGTGCTGGACCCGAACGGCAAAGACCCGGCCTCTTTCTCGGAACTTCTGGCCAACGGGTTGGACACGTTCGACTTTACCCTGACCAAGGACACCGGAGAGCATTCCACCATCAAGGGCTTTGACAAGCTGACCGGGACCCGCGCCACGATTGACGGGGTGACGCTGAAACAGACCGAATACGAATACACCCAGACCGACGACAAGGGCAACGTCATGCGCCATTCGAAGGGGCATGAGTATATTTCCGAGGAATGGCGCACTTTCTTTTCGGGGCATTCCGAATGGGAAGCCGAGGATGGCACCTGGACGCCGTCCGACAACGCGCCGGTGAAATTCATCCAGCCGGGCAAGCCGGGCTTTGGGTCAACCATTCCGCTGTTTGAATGTGATGACCAGATGTCTTCGTACACACTGCCGCAAAGCACTGTAAAACCGCTTGGAGGTTTGTGATCATGACCGTTTATGACGAAGCCTGGGTTGCCGCCGAAGAAGCCAAGCGCGCCTGGATGGACGCCAACAGCCTGTACAAGACCGAGGATGAACACGCGTCCTGCGGCGTTGGTCTGGTGGTCGCGATTTCCGGCAAGCCGTCGCGCAAAGTCGTTGAAAACGGCATCATGGCGCTGAAGGCGGTCTGGCACCGCGGCGCTGTCGATGCCGACGGCAAGACCGGTGACGGCGCGGGCATCCATGTGCAGATTCCGGTGCGGTTCTTTCACGATCAGGTGCGCCGCACCGGCCATGAACCCGACATGACCAAGCTGATCGCCGTGGGGCAGGTCTTCCTGCCGCGTACCGATTTTGGCGCGCAGGAACGTTGCCGGACTATCGTGGAAACCGAAGTCCTGCGGATGGGCCACTACATCTATGGCTGGCGCCACGTGCCCTCTGATATCTCGGTGCTTGGCGACAAGGCTTTGGCAACCCGGCCCGAGATTGAGCAGATTCTGATCCGCTGTGAAAACGGCGCGGATGCCGAGCAGTTTGAGCGTGAGTTGTACATCATCCGCCGCCGGATCGAGAAAGCTGCGACCTCTGCGGGCATTCAGGGCATGTATCTGTGTTCGCTGTCGTGCCGTTCGATCATCTACAAGGGCATGATGCTGGCCGAACAGGTTGCGACGTTCTACCCCGACCTGATGGACGAACGCTTTGAATCTGCCTTTGCGATCTACCACCAGCGCTATTCCACCAACACCTTCCCGCAATGGTGGCTGGCCCAGCCGTTCCGCATGTTGGCCCATAATGGAGAGATCAACACGCTGAAGGGCAACGTCAACTGGATGAAGTCCCACGAAATCCGCATGGCTTCAAACGCGTTTGGCGACATGGCCGAGGATATCAAGCCGATCATTCCGGGCGGCACGTCAGACTCGGGCGCCTTGGATGCGGTGTTTGAAGTGTTGGTGCGGTCGGGCCGCACTGCGCCGATGGCCAAGACTATGCTGGTGCCAGAGGCGTGGTCCAAGACAACCACCAATATGCCCAAAGCATGGGCCGACATGTATTCCTACTGCAATTCGGTCATCGAACCGTGGGATGGCCCTGCCGCACTGGCTATGACCGACGGCCGCTGGGTCTGCGGTGGACTTGACCGCAACGGCTTGCGTCCGATGCGTTATGTCATCACTGGCGACGGGATGCTGATTGCCGGTTCTGAAGCAGGCATGGTGCC
>JBBRKS010000276.1:0-4138 GCA_038231775.1 Rhodobacterales bacterium
CCTGTGGAACCTGTTTCCCGCTGATCGGAAAACCAACCAGCGGCTAAAGCGGGACAAGCTACCGAGCGCAGGCGCCCTCGCCGGCGCACAGTCGCAGATCGAGACCTGGTGGCACCACGCCTGGGAGCAGCATCCCACCTTTGGGAAACGGTTTCGGCGAGAAGCAAATGCGGCATTGGCGGTGCTGGCCAGTGCAACGCTTCCTGAGATCTTCGAAGCGCTGGAGTGGCGTCGTCTGCGTCTGCGGCAGGACGCCCAGGTTTCCGAGTGGCCGGGTGCACGAGAGCTCGCGTGATGAAGGTATTATTAGACGCGTATTCGGGATTGCCGCCAAAACCGGCAGCAGCTCACATTGACACAGTCATTCTGCCATCATAGCGATTAACTACGGGGAAGGTTACTGAAATTCAGCTTTGGGGGAATAATATGAAACGCATTTGGATAGCGCTGCTGAGTGGCAGCTTGGCAATCTGTGTCGTGCCGGCCTACGCACAAACCGGCGGGATGGTTGTCGGCGCACCCGCCGCGAACGGTCAGGTTTTGCCGCAGGGGACGTCAGTACGATTGCGGACGTTATCGCCGCTAAGCTCGATGGACAACAAGACCGGGGACCGGTTTGACCTCGAGGTCTCTGAGGATGTTTTGCTGAACGGGCGTGTAGTCATTCCTCGTGGCAGTCCGGCAAGAGGCGAAGTTACGATGGTCAAAAAGAAGGGTATGTGGGGCAAAAGCGGCAAGCTGGAAACGCGCGTTCTTTCTGTTCGCGCAAACGGTCGCGACATTCCATTGCGCGGGACCGTCGCAGACAAGGGCGACACCGGCACAGCGGGCGTCGTAGGCTCGATCCTTGTGCTCCCGATCGCCGGCTTCTTTGTTACTGGCACTAGCGCATCCCTACCTCAGGGGACCGGCTTCACCGGATTGACCGAGTCTGACTTGCCAGTGACATTCGCTGATCAGATGCCACCTCCGCCGGCTGCCGCCGTTATCGGCACACCGGCACCAGCGATCGCACCTGCTCCCAGTGGGACGACAAGATAGATCGATGCCTGCGCTCTGGTCATCGGCAACATCGCTTTCACGACAGTCCATCCGAGACTTTCGTTTATGCGTGCGGCCGATGATCAACCACTGTAAGCAGTCCGGAGTGTTTCCCTTTTAAAAAAGCAACCTTGAAGATCGTCATGTTGCTTTGGACTAGCTGGCGCAATTGTTCTATTTTGTCGCCGGGATCAGCCCGGGATCCGGCATTACCTTTGGTCCCACGTCGTCACTGTCGACGTATTTCAGCCCGTCGCGCTTCTCTGCATATTCTTCGGCGCTCGAGGGCGAGAGGTTCGGCCGTCCAACCATCATACCCATGCGTATTGTGCACTTCACAAAGCTGGTTTCGTTGGCTTATACTTCCGTATTCAGAACGTCCTTTGCCTCACTCTTGGCGTTGAACTCATAAGCCCCCGGCGCCAGATCGAGCACAAAATACTTGCCGGCACCCAGCGCGCTGATCCGTTCCGTGCCAATATTGACGCCGCAACCCATGCCACTGCCTACGTAGGTTCCAGACCGCCAGAATACGATCCGACCCATACCTTGAGCTACCGGCGGCAGTTCGCCGGGGGCCGGCCTGCCTTTTTCGGCTTTGACCTTTGCCCCGGTCTCGCTTGGTGCAGTGTCTTGCGCCTGTCCAGCAATCGCGGACGCACTCAGCGCCATCAAGGCGCCGAACAACACAGCTTGACCAGTTTTCATGTTCTTCAGAGTCATTTTGGGGCAATCCCTTTCGTTGAACCGTCGGCCGCGGGGCGCGGCACTGAAAATGGCTGGGCAGTTTTGGCAATGGCGATCTGACCCGCCGGAATCTCGGCGCTGGTTCCGGTGATGAACATCGAAGCGACCGCGCCAACCACACCGGCGGCCACTGCCAATATGATAGCCGCATCGGTGTTGTTCACACCGGCCTTACCGATCCGGAAGCTCTGCAGCGGTAACTTTTCGCCACCAACCATCAAAAATCGCGCAGTGACCAACAGTTCACCGGCGCGACCGCCAAAGCCCGTCCCGGCTGAATGAATCACCTCGCCCTCGCCACGACTACCGCGCGGAACGACAACGACGCCATCCACGCTGATTTCGTTGAGCATTGTGACGGCAAACCGGTCGCCCCGCTTGGCGGTCTTCGATGTAATTGCGTCATCGACCTGGAGAGACACGAGACTAAAAGCCGGCACCGTCAGGACGTCGGTTGGTGCTGCAATGGCGATAGCCTCGAGCGGGGCGATGATCACATCCGAGGGCTCGCTTGCCCCCTGAACGCTGCATGAAACCAACAATAAACCAGTCCAGAATTGTGCCGCTCTTCCCATTCTTCCCCCAGTATTTGCAATAGCATAACACTCCACCAGGTCTTGCGAAAGCGCGCTGCTAATAAAATTCTTACCAAAATCCTTCTTGTCTCAGGTTGTTTGACCTGTTCGACAAGGTGCGGGGCTTCAATCAGTGCCTGCCCATGCAGTCCATGTCCCACGCACAACTTCTGACTTGGCCATATCCGGCCTGGCCTGTCGTGTCGCTGGCCGGGGTTGCGGCACCCGTCCTGGCTGGCGGCCCGATATTGGCCGCGCACGTGACGGGCGTTGGCATGATCCCGCCGCCGAGCATGGCAGACATCAGCCGGTTCGTGATTACGCGCCAACTTTTCGCTGTCCTACACGAGAACATATGTGGAACATGGAACGCGAAAGGAGTCGCCCATGATCACGCTCGACAGCACATTGATCACCGCGCTTGCCACGTTTGTCACCAGCCTCGCCGGCCTGGTGTGGGCATTTCGGCGCAAGCAGTGAGCCAGATGGGGTTCGTGTCAGCCTTCTGTAGCAGACCGATCGGCGCTGGCGCCGAGCGCAGCAGCCGTGCCACGGTTTGCGCATCCGACGTTTCGCCGGGCGCACGGGCGGCGCGTATGCGCTCCCAGCAATCGGCCGGCAGGGTCAGGCTGCGCTGGATGAGACCTCTCGCCCGCGAACGCTCGGCTGCTCGCTGATTGGCAAGCCGCCGGGCGGTGGCGGCGTCGGTGTGTTTTGCAGGACGGCCGCGCGCCATTATGATTGCCAGCGTGGATCGGGCCTCAGGATCTGCAGGACGCCGAATGCGACATTGATCCATTTGGCATGTTCGACAAACTCGCCTGCCGTATTGGTCTCATCGATATGGTGATTGACGACATCGCGGGCCGCTTCGCCATGCTCGTCGACCATGGATTGCGACAGTGCCGCGAGCTCGGCATCAGACAAGGATGAACCGCCTAAAAACTTCATGCTTTGTCCCCTTCTCGCTATTATTACGCAGGCGCGGCGATGTAGGAAAGCCTCGGTTCAACAGTTTGGAAGCGACGGAATGACGGCCCTGTCCGATTGGGAACTCTGGGCCTGTGCCAAACAGCAGATGGACCAATACGGCGACCTGGCGGTTGAAGCTGCCGCCATGCGCGCCGACGCGTTGCTCGAAGTCGGCGATCTCGAGGGCGTGAAGGCGTGGGTAACGATCCGGGACCGCATCGCCGTGCTGCAAGGTCGTGTTGACAGCGAGACTGCGCATTGACCGTTGAGCGGGTAAGGTCTGCCCAACGGCTCCTCTCGTTTGGTGTGGCTATTGTCGTTCTCCTGGCAAGCTTTTCTGGCACCGCCGCGCCTGCCTCTGGGCAAACGCTGAAAGGCCTGGTCGTTTGCGTCACCGACGGCGACACGATCAAACTGCTTGTTGGTGGCCGCAGCGAGTACAAGGTGCGCCTTGGCGAAATCGATGCGCCGGAAAGCGGTCAGCCTTTTGGCCAGAAGTCCAAGCGCATGCTGTCTGACCTCGTTTTCAATCGGACCGTGACCGTTCGGGTCACCGACGTCGACCGTTACGGGCGATCGGTCGGCGTCATCCAGGCCGGAAACACCAACATCAATGCCGAGATGGTCAAGCGCGGCGGGGCCTGGGCCTATCGGCGCTATCTGTCGGACCAGCGCTATCTGCTTTGGGAACGCGAGGCCCAGCAATCCCGCCGGGGCCTATGGAGCTTGCAAGCCGATCAGATCATGGCGCCATGGGACTGGCGCGCTGCGCGCCGCAATGGCCGCGGCAGCCGAACTTCGAC
>JBBRKS010000277.1:0-4074 GCA_038231775.1 Rhodobacterales bacterium
ATCTTTCTGGCGAGTGCCGACACGCCGCCGAAGTCGTTTGACCCGGTCACGCTGCCCGCCTTTGCGGCCAGCGCGGATGCCAACCCTGCCGAAGCGCCTCCGCCGCCCCCCTTCGGAACCGTGTACAAGTTCGATGCACAGGGCCGGATTGTCCCAACGCCCGAAGGCATCATGACGCCCGAGGGCGTTTTGCTGATTGCAGGCAAGCCGCCACAGGTCCCCCCGGCTCGCCCCGCTGATTTGACCGCCCAGACAGCGCCTGTGGCAACACCAGCCGCACTTGCCGCCGTCGAACCCGGGGCCGCCGCGTCGACAGCGTTGCCGCTGACCACAGCCCCAGCGGACCCGACTGCACCGGATGGAGGTGTGGGGACCGCAGGTCTGGGCGCTACAGCGCCCCCGCTTTCGCAGGACCCGACGCTGGCAGGCAAGCGTCCGCAGGATCGCCCCGCCGATCTGACTCCGCTGGCCGATCAACAAGGTACGGCCACCAATCTTGCACCTGACAGCCGCTTTGCCAGCCTGCGCCCGCAAGCCCGCCCTGCCGATGTGACCGTGGCCGCTGCAAGCGTGACGGCAGCCCCGGCCAATCCGGCGGCTCAGGCCTCGCTGGCAGCCAACGGCTTTGCCATGGCGACCTCGCTGAAACCCGCCGCCCGCCCGTCTGGCCTGAACCCCGCGCACCAGAATGACGCGAACTCCGCCGCAGTGAACGACGCGGTAACCGAGGCGCTGAACCAGCAACCGGCGCCCGACACGCAGGCCGCAAGCTTCAACGTCGCCCCCGAAGCGTTGGACGAACCCGATACCGAAGCCGCCGCCCCAAGCCTGCCGACCAATGCATCGGTCGCAAAGCAAGCCACGGTCAAACACGCGCTTGCGACCAACCGGGTGGCGCTGCTTGCGGTGTTCGGCACGCCCTCGACCCGGTTTGCCATGATCCGGCAGGCCAATGGAGCGGTCAAAAAGGTGCAGGTCGGCGATACGGTTGATGGCGGCCGGATCGCCGGGATCACCGCCAACTCGGTGCAGTACCAACGGGGCGGCCAGATGGTCACCCTGTCGATGCCAACCGGCTGACACCGCGCCCGGTATACGGGGTTTCCGCGTTGGTGGGTTTATATGGCCATGCAACCAACCTGTCCCTCGGACCTCCGCCAACAGTGTACAGACCTCGCGAGGCCAGATCATCGCCTTCTAGATGCCGACTGTCTGACAAATCTTGCCCGCGCACACCACTCCCGCGCGCTTTGTGGATCTTCCATGCCGGTCTCGGAGGATGGAAACACACCACCCCCTTGTTTTCGCGATTTTGACCACCACAGCGCAGCCGTATTTTGGCGGCCATATCTCCCCCAAAAAAGATGCCCTCCACCCGACAATCCTCACCTGCTGTGTGAATTTTCCGTGTCTGTCCGGTTAATTGGGCCGCCAGCGCTTCCCTTGACGCGCTTGCAATGAAATATTCGGCGCACCCTGACTGCCGCCGGCATCTTGCGGGCTGCACCACCAACGACCCACACCTAAGGATGCGTATGGAAAGTTTCTTGCTGCAGGCGTCGATCTACCTCGGGGCGGCCGTTCTGGTCGTGCCCTTGTCGGTCCGTCTGGGCCTTGGGTCCGTGCTGGGCTATCTCGCCGCTGGTATTCTGATGGGTCCGGTGATGGGGCTTGCCGGAGCGGGCACCGGCGACCTGCAACATTTCGCCGAGTTTGGCGTCGTGCTGATGCTGTTCCTGATCGGCCTTGAGCTGGAACCGAAGGCGCTGTGGGACATGCGGGTCAAGCTGTTGGGCATGGGCGGGCTGCAAGTTGTACTGACCATGGGTGCTGTCGCGGGCGCGCTGTATGCCACCGGATCGCAGCCGCAGGTCGCCCTTATCATGGGGATGCTGGCGGCGATGTCCTCGACTGCCATCGTGTTGCAGACGCTGGCAGAAAAGAACCTGATGCGGACGGCGGGTGGGCGGGCCAGCTTTGCAGTCCTTCTGGCGCAGGATCTGGCGGTGGTGCCGATTCTGTCGGTGTTGCCGCTGCTGGCCGTGCCGGTCGTGCAGGGCCTGACGGTAGAGACGTTTGGCATCGCCCTGCCGGAAGCGCCGTCGACTGCCCATGCCTCTGGTGTGGCGGAACCGTTGCTGGCCGCGATCCACACCCTGCCAAGCTGGGGCGTCACGCTCTTGACCCTTGCCATCGTCGCCATGATCATCCTGTCGGGCCATTACCTCAGCCGGCCGATCTTTCGCTTTGTCCACGCCGCCCGCCTGCCCGAAATGTCGACCTTCATCTCGCTTCTGTTGATCCTTGGCATCGCGTTTTCGATGATGCTGGTCGGGCTTTCCCCCGCTTTGGGAACCTTTGTCGCGGGCGTGGTTCTGGCCAACTCGGAATTCCGCCATCAGCTTGAGGCCGATCTGCAACCCTTCAAGGGGCTGCTGATGGGGTTGTTTTTCATGACGGTCGGGGTTGGCATCAACTTTGCGCTGCTGGCACGCGACCCGTTGATCGTGATCGGTCTGGTGCTGGGCCTGATTGCGATCAAAGCCGTCGTGCTGTTTGTCATCGGGCTGATTTTCCGGATGCGTCTGGGCGACACCGCCCTGCTGGCCCTCGGCATGGCGCAGGGGGGAGAGTTCGGGTTCCTGATCATCTCGATCGCCCGCAGCGAGGGATCCTTGCCGGTCGTCGCGGGCCAGATGGCGCAGTTGGTCATTTCGTTGTCGATGCTGCTGACGCCCTTGCTGTTTTTGGTGTACCAGACCTTGGCGCGCCGCTTTGCCTCGCGTCAGGCGGAACGTCCGGCCGAGGTGATTGACCAAAAAGGCGCTGTGATCATTGCGGGCGTCGGGCGGTTTGGTCAGGTCGTCAACCGGCTGGTGCGCAATTCCGGGGTGCCGACCGTGGTTCTGGACTCTGATGTGGCGATGATCGACACGCTGCGGCGGTTTGGCGTCAAAGGCTATTACGGCGACCCGTCGCGCCCCGAACTTTTAGAGGCGGCAGGTCTGTCAGTGGCGCAGGTGCTGGTCGTGGCCGTCGATGAACCGGCCAAGGCGGTGCAGATCGTGCGCTTTGTGCGGTCAAAACGCCCCGATATCCACATCGTGGCGCGGGCGTTTGACCGGGTGCATGTCTATGAACTCTATCAGGCAGGCGCGAACGACATCGTGCGCGAAACCTTTGACTCCTCGGTGCGCGCCGGACGCTATGTGCTTGAGAATATGGGGTTTTCGGAATACGAGGCTGCAAATGTCTCACAAACCTTCTTCCGGCTTGACCGGGCCGCGATGCGCGATCTGGCCGAATTGTGGGTGCCCGGTCAACCGGTAGACCGCAACCCGGCCTACATCGAACGTGCCAAGAAGCTGGACAGCGATCTGGAAACCGCGCTGATCAAGGAAATTTACGACCTAAGCCCGATGGAAGGGACCAACGACTAACGCCATTTGGTTAAAATTCTTGCTTTTTATATAAGAAACAATGAGTTGCACCCGGTGTTGCAAACTCAATTTTAGACGTCACACCTGTACCACAATCCGACGCGACGACCAAATGCAGCAGGCTGGCCAAAGCGGCCAACCGCATCGGAGAATTTGCAATGAAGGACTTTATCCATTCCAACATGATCCCGCTGGGACTGATCGACCTATTTTCTCACGACGGCGTCCCACCCGGAACGCACGCAGGTGATCACCTTGTCGGCGGTTCGGGCGATGACAGCATGGCGGGCGGTCTGGGCGACGATGATCTGCAAGGCGGGCTGGGCGATGATGCGCTTTCCGGTGGCGCAGGGTCTGACACGCTGGACGGCGGCGACGGCAGCGACAGTCTGAACGGTGGCGACGGCAATGATGTTCTGCTTGGCGGCGACGGAAACGACAGTCTGACCGCGGGTGCGGGCAACGATGTCGTGCACGGCGATGCCGGAAACGATTTTCTGCTTGGCGGGGACGGCAACGATGATCTGTACGGTGGTGCAGGCGCAGATCACCTGAAGGGCGGTGCGGGCAACGACTACCTTCACGGTGACAGCGGCGACGACAGATTGAACGGCGGCGAGGGCGACGACACCAT
>JBBRKS010000278.1:0-4060 GCA_038231775.1 Rhodobacterales bacterium
AAGAGCGACAAGCTTCTCGAGGATGCGCAACGCGACTGGTCCGCGCTTGGCCAAGAACGGCTGTTGGTCACGCCGCTGTCGCGCTTTGCCCAAGGCCGCGATATCCCGCTCACGGAAGGCATCCTCTTCACAACCTACGCCACGCTGCGGTCGGAAGAACGTGGGGCCAAAAAATCCCGCGTTGACCAAATTGTCGACTGGCTTGGGGCGGATTTCGACGGGGTGATCCTCTTCGACGAAAGCCACGCTATGGCCAACGCCGCCGGATCAAAAGGGGATCGCGGCGATACCGAAGCCTCGCAGCAGGGCAAGGCAGGCCTGCGCCTGCAGCATAAACTTCCAAACGCCCGCGTGGTCTATGTTTCGGCCACGGGCGCAACCTCGGTGCACAATCTGGCCTATGCGCAGCGCCTCGGCCTCTGGGGCGGAGAGGACTTTCCGTTCTCCACGCGTGCGGAATTTGTTGAAGCCATCGAGGCAGGCGGTGTCGCCGCGATGGAAGTCCTCGCCCGCGATCTGCGATCCCTCGGCCTCTACACATCCCGGTCGCTGTCCTATGACGGCGTCGAGTATGAGATGCTGGTGCATGCCCTGACACCCGAGCAGCGCGGCATTTACGATGCATTTGCTGAGGCGTTTACCGTCATTCATACCAACCTTACTGCCGCAATGGAGGCCGCCAATATTACCAGCGCCTCGGGGACGCTCAACTCCCAAGCCAAATCTGCAGCACGATCGGCTTTCGAATCTACAAAGCAACGTTTCTTCGGACACCTTCTGACTTCGATGAAAACCCCGACTCTGATCGGGTCGATCACCGAGGATCTGGTCCAAGGGCATTCCGCCGTCATCCAAATCGTCTCGACCGGCGGGGCGCTGATGGAACGCCGCCTGTCAGAAATTCCAACCGACGAATGGAATGACATCCGTGTCGATCTGACCCCACGTGACGCGGTGATGGGTTACTTGACCCATTCCTTCCCGGTGCAGCTCTATGAGCCCTTCACCGACAGCGAGGGCAATCTCTCGTCCCGGCCCGTCACCCGCGATGGCCAGCCGGTGGAATGCCGCGAGGCGGTGCGTCGCCGCGATGCGCTGATCGAACATCTGGCCAGCCTGCCACCCCTGCCGGGGGCGCTTGACCAGATTGTGCAGCGCTTTGGCACCGATATCGTGGCCGAAGTCACCGGCAGATCGCGCCGTATCGTGCGCAAGGGCGAGGGTGCCGCCGCGAGGCTTGTGGTTGAGTCCCGCGCAGGATCGGCCAACCTCGCGGAAACTGCCGCCTTCATGGATGACCAGAAACGCATTCTGATCTTCTCCGAGGCAGGCGGCACGGGCCGCAGCTACCACGCCGATCTTGGTGCCAAGAACCAGCGGCTGCGGGTCCACTATCTCCTCGAGCCCGGCTGGAAGGCCGATGCGGCGATCCAAGGTCTTGGCCGCACAAACCGCACCAATCAGAAACAGCCGCCGCTGTTCCGGCCCGTCGCCACCGATGTGAAAGCGGAAAAACGGTTCCTCAGCACGATCGCGCGCAGGCTTGATACGCTTGGGGCGATCACGCGCGGGCAGCGCCAAACTGGTGGGCAAGGTCTGTTCCGGCCCGAGGACAATCTCGAATCGCCTTACGCCCGCGATGCTTTGCGCCAGCTTTACCGTCGCCTTTATCGCGGCGATGTGGCGGGCTGTTCGCTCATGGCCTTTGAAGAGGCGACGGGGCTCAGCCTGACCGATGACAACGGGCTGAAGGACGAGCTTCCACCAATCACCACCTTCCTCAATCGCCTGCTGGCGCTGACAATCAGCCTGCAAGGCATCCTGTTCTCAGCCTTCGAGGACCTGCTCGAGCAGCGCATTGAGGGCGCCATCGCCGCTGGGGTCTATGACCTCGGGCTGGAAACCCTGCGCGCCGAAAGCTTCCGCGTCATGGATCGCAAGGTGATCTACACCCATCCCGGCTCTGGCGCAGAAACCCAGCTTCTCACCATCGTGCAAAAGCAGCGCAATGCACCTCTGTCCTTGGCAGATGCCCTCGACTGGCTTGACGGCCCAAAGGCGCGACTTTTGGTGAACAGCCGCTCGGGCCGGGCCGCCGTGCAGGTGCCTGCGACCAGCCTGATGCTCGACGATGGAACGATTGAACCGCGCCTGCGGCTGATCCGCCCGACCGAGGTCAGCACGTTTCCGGTCAAGATGATGGAGGATACACATTGGCTGGAAGCTGATCGGGCGGCGTTCATCGCGGCCTGGACCACGGAACTGGCTGAGGTGCCCGAGTTTTCGGAAACCACGCTTCACATCGTGGCAGGCTTGCTTCTGCCGATCTGGAAGCAGCTGCCTCAGGATGAGACCCGCGTTTACCGCCTGCAGTCGGATGATGGCGAGCGCATCATCGGACGTCGCGTCTCGCCCGCTTGGGTGGCGACCACACTTGCGGCAGATGCGCCAACGCTCTCAGCGGCGCAGGTCCACGCCCTTGTTCTGGAGGGCAAGACCGTGGTGCAACTGGCCGAGGGGCTGGAGCTGCACCGCTCGCGCGTCATGGGGGTGAACCGGATCGAGCTGTCCGGTTTTACGGAAAGCCAGAAGGACCGGCTCAAGGCCGATGGGCTCTTTTCTGAAATCATCGCCTGGAAGCTGCGGCTGTTTTGCCCGGCGGACTCGAGCGGGGTCAAAGTGCTCGACCATCTGCTTGCACGTTTCCCGCTCCTCGCCCTACATGCACGCAAAGGTTGAATGGTGCGATCATGTCATTGGAAATAGATGAGCTTTTGCGCGCGCTTGCGCAAAACGCCGAACAGGTTTGTCGTCACTACCTTCCCGCCGGGCGGCGGGAAGGGTCTTATTGGATGGTGGGCGATTTGCAGAACAACCCCGGGAGGTCGCTGTTTGTGCGGCTGACCGGCCCCTCGTCGGGGCCGGGTGCGCGCGGCAAGTGGACAGACTCAGCCACCTCAGAATTTGGCGATCTGCTCGACATCATCCGTGAGCGCACGGGGATCACGCGCTTTCCCGATCTTCTGGCCGAGGCTCGCGCCTATCTTGGCCGTCCGCAACCGGTTCTCCCAGAGATGCCACCCCCAAGAAAGGCCAAGGCCCCCGGAGGTACGCCAGCCGCAGCATCGCGCTTGTTCGCAGCCTCGGTTCCTGTTGCAGGCACGCTTGCAGAAACCTACCTCACTTCCCGGGGCATCACACAGGCGGTGCCGAGTGCGGCCCTGCGCTTCCATCCGGGGTGCTGGCATCGAGAGGGGGATCAGACCAAGCCTATCCCCAGACCCGCATTGATCGCGGCGGTCACCGATGGGGCAGGGGCCTTGCAGGGCGTGCATCGCACTTGGCTCGCACCTGACGGACAGGGAAAAGCAGATGTCGCCACGCCGCGTCGGGCCATGGGACACATCTTAGGCAATGCTGTCAGGTTTAGCCCGTGTGACGACGTCCTCGCACTGGGTGAAGGCATCGAGACCATGCTGTCCGTTTCCCAAGCGGCCCCCGGCCTTCCCGTCTGGGCAGCACTCTCGTCGGGTCACCTCGGAGCCGTCTTGCTGCCGGAGGGATTGCAGCGCCTCTACATTACCGTTGACCGCGATCCCGCAGGTCACCGCGCGGCGGAGAGGTTGGGCGCCAGAGCCGCAGAGGTCGGGGTTCAGGTCGTCGTGCTGGAGCCAAGGCATGGCGATTTCAACGACGATCTCACGGCAGACGGCATCGACGCACTGCGCCGGCATCTGGCAAAACAGATCGGGCCGCAAGATCAGCACCGTTTGCAGATCTGAAGCTCAAAAGCGCCTGCAGCGGCTGAAACGGTAGGGCAGGGGTCAAGTTTCCCTGTCTGGATCTGGGTTGTCACCTCTTGCCTAACCTTGGGCAACTCCTCCACACGTCGCCCGCACGTCCTTCAATAGATGGGCAGACGGCCGTCAAAGGCGCTGCCCCTTCAAGGTCGGGGGGCAACTGATTTCCGCCGACGGCAGAGCCGTCTTTGCATCGCGAGGCAAATCAGCCGCCCCCCGTCCTCCTCCACATGCGTTCCGGCCCTAAAGAGAGGGTGAAG
>JBBRKS010000279.1:0-4056 GCA_038231775.1 Rhodobacterales bacterium
ACGCACCGCCTAAGGTGTTCTTGGATATGCCATATCCCCATCATCGGCCAACCTTGCCCAGTTGTCTCAAGTGCAACAACGGTTTCTCGGCCGATGAGGAATACTTGGCCTGCTTCGTTGAGTGCATCATCTGTGGGACAACCGACCCTGCCAAGCTGACACGCGAGAAGGTGAAGAAGTCGCTGCGTCGCAACAAAGGGCTGCGGGAAAGAATTGAGCGATCAAAACGGGAAGGTTTGAATGGCAGGGACGAGAAGCTTCTGATCTGGACGCCCGAAAAAGATCGGGTGAGGGAAGTTGTGGTGAAGCTGGCGCGCTGCCATGCAGCGTATGAACTCAACGAACCCCAGCTAACCGAACCTGACCACGTGTGCTTCTGGCCACTGGTCACGTTGTCAGATGAACAGCGGGACAACTTTGAAAGTGTTCCCGATGATGGTGGCTGGCACGAGGTTGGCAGCAGGTCTCTTGAGCGCATTTCTATTGAAGACGGCCTGCTGTCTGTTGGTGGCTGGTTATCTGTTCAGGATGGCAGATACAGGTTCATGGCCGTTGGAAGCGGTTCGGTCATCATTCGTGGCGTCCTAAGCGAATATTTGGGCTTTGAGGTCATCTGGACATAGGCCATTTGCCGACACACAAAGCCTTATTTCATTGGTGCGGGCGGCGGGACTTGAACCCGCACGGGCTATGCCCTAGCGATTTTAAGTCGCTTGTGTCTACCATTTCACCACGCCCGCAAAGACGTGCATTGGGTCTAATTCAGGCCCAAAGTTCTGCTTAGCGCCTTAAGGCTATGAAAACAATGCGCTTCTTGAACAAGAAGCTGGGATTTTAAGTCTTCTGTGTCTTCCATTTCACCACGCGGGCGGCGGAGCCACACTATCCTGACTGTGTGGGTGGGGTAAAGGCGTTGAAGGGGTCATCGGCATGCGCTGCGACGCGGCATTGACTTGTCTTGCACGGCGCGGTTTGGTCTGGGCCGAGAGTTTGCGGGAGGTTCGTGATGAACAAGGAATATGCCAGTGCATCAGCCGCACTGGAGGGGTTGCTGTTTGACGGCATGATGATTGCCTCTGGAGGGTTCGGCTTATGCGGCATTCCAGAACTGCTGATCGCCGCCATCAAGGACGCTGGCACCAGGGATCTGACCATCGCCTCCAACAACGCGGGCGTCGACGGGTTTGGCTTGGGCGTTTTGCTGGCGACTCGGCAGGTCAAGAAAATGATCTCGTCCTATGTCGGCGAAAACGCGGAGTTCATGCGGCAGTATCTGTCCGGTGAACTGGAGCTGGAGTTCAACCCGCAAGGCACCCTCGCCGAACGGCTGCGGGCCGGGGGGGCTGGCATTCCGGGGTTTTACACCAGGACCGGCGTGGGCACCGTGATCGCTGACGGCAAAGAGCACAAGGATTTCAACGGCCAGACCTATATTCTGGAAACCGGGATCGTGGCCGATTTGGCCATCGTCAAGGCGTGGAAGGCCGATCCGTCGGGCAATCTGGTGTTCAGGAAGACGGCGCGCAACTTCAACCCGCCGGCTGCGACATCCGGCAAGGTCTGTGTGGCCGAGGTTGAAGAGATTGTGCCGCTGGGGTCGCTGGACCCGGATACCATCCATTTGCCGGGGATTTATGTGCACCGTTTGATCCAAGGGGCGCACGAAAAGCGGATTGAGAACCGCACGGTTCGCAAGAAGGAGGCTGTGTGATGGCTGGCTGGAACAGAGACCAAATCGCCGCCCGCGCTGCCAAGGAACTGCAGGACGGCACCTACGTGAACCTTGGCATCGGGATTCCGACGCTTGTCTCGAACTACATACCTGCAGGGGTCAACGTGACGTTGCAGTCCGAAAACGGGATGCTGGGCATGGGGCCTTTCCCGTTTGAGGGCGACGAGGACCCCGATTTGATCAACGCAGGCAAGCAGACCATCACCGAACTGCCGCAGACCGCGTATTTCGATTCCGCTCAGTCGTTCGCGATGATCCGTGGCGGCAAGATCGCAATGGCCATTCTGGGCGCTATGGAGGTGTCAGAACAGGGCGATCTGGCGAACTGGATGATCCCGGGCAAACTTGTCAAGGGGATGGGCGGTGCGATGGATCTGGTCGCAGGCGTGGGCCGCGTGGTGGTGGTGATGGACCACACCTCAAAACACGGCGAATCGAAGGTGTTGAAGGCCTGCACGCTGCCCTTGACCGGCAAGGCCGTGGTTGACCGCATCATCACCAACCTTGGCGTGCTGGATGTGGCCGAGAACGGCCTGCGCATCGTGGAACTGGCGCACGGTGTGACCGAAGCAGAATTGCGTGCGGCGACCGAGGCGACGATTGTTGGCTGAGTTTACGATCCTGCGAGAGGTTTCGGGCGACAAGGGCCGCTATGTCATCCGTTCGGCGGGTGATGAGGCGGAACTGACCTACTCGATCACCACCCCCGAACTGGTGATCGCCGACCACACCTATGTGCCTGACAGCTTTCGCGGCACGGGCGCGGGGTTGGCCATGGTCAGCCGGTTGGTGGCCGATGCGCGGGCAGAGGGCTTCAAGATCATGCCGCTGTGTCCGTTTGTGAATGCACAAAGGCTGCGCCATCCAGAGTGGGCCGACGCATTCTCGGTTTAGGGCGTGGCGCGGTTTGGGTGCGCGTTGGTCGGTATCGCTATTCGGTTCGAGGGGCGAACAGGGGCGCATCGTGGCTTTGGTTGTTGGCGCGCTACGTTGCATCGAGGGAGTTGGGTGTTCACCCCGACGCAAGCGGCACGCAGTCTAGTTGCTGGCCGAGATGACCTTGAACACGCAAGGATCGCTCATCAGCTCTGGTGGCGACAGGCACAGGCCTTGCGCCACTTGCCAGGCGGCCAGCACCTTGGGCACGTAATCCCGCGTCTCGGCATAGGGTGGCACGCCGCCATTGGCGGACACAGCCCCCTCACCGGCGTTATAGGCGGCAATCACCATCAGTGGGTCGCGGTTGAAGTTGCCCATCAGCCAATCCAGATAGGCCACGCCGCCCTTGATGTTCTGCGCCGGGTCCAGCGAATCGGTCACACCAAAGCGTTTGGCGGTGGCCGGGATCAGCTGCATCAGCCCCTGTGCCCCTGCCCCACTGGCCGCCGAGGCATTGCCCGCACTTTCAACCGCAATCACCGCCAGCACAAAAGCGGGTGAGACATGGGTGCCGACCGTGTCTTTCAGGATCTCTGCCCCCCAGGTTTGCGCCATGATCTGCACGGCCTGCAACCGGGGGGCCGTGACGTGTTCGCCTTGCGGGCCCGACGACAACGTCGCCATCGCGAGCGGAAAACGCCCGTCCGCCGCATCAAGTGCCACCGGAACGGTGTTCCAGAACCAGCCATACTTGGCACCAGAGATGTCTGCTGACGGAGCGGCGGGGGTCAATGGGGCTGCAGGCCCAGCCTCGTGGCGTTCGGGGTGCGGGTCAATCTTGCGGCCCGCCGCCAAAAGCGCCGCCTGTTCAACCGGATCAATCTGCACCGTGATCCGTTTGGCCACGTTGATGTCAGACACCTTGGACATTTTGAACGTAAAGTCCTGCGCCAAAGGCAAGCCTTCAGCGGCGGCTGGCATATAGGCCAACACATACGCACAAAACGCAGCCAATGCTGCTGGGGGAAACCTGCCTGATCGCATCGCCGGGTGCCTGCCCGATTGTTTTTATTACCTATTACTGTGCCATATCTCGCCCGCTTCGCCAAGTTCGCCGACCCAAGCCTGCGGTCTGGCGCGCCCAACGCGGCCAAAAGGTCACGCAAACCGTGCGATCTGCCTTATTTCCGCCGCAAAATGACTTCGACAATTCCTCAATCCGGTCCAATCGGCGCCCTGATGCAGAGGTTAATGAAAGTCATACCGAGGGACGGAAGACCCGAACCGGTAGACAAACAACCGACAACCCAACATCAAAGGATCAACATCATGAAACTGATCAACCTGTTCAAAGCTTTCACCAAAGACGAAGCCGGCGCCGTGACGGTTGACTGGGTCGTTCTGACTGCAGCCATCGTGGGCCTGGGCATGGTCGTTGTGACCTC
>JBBRKS010000280.1:0-4041 GCA_038231775.1 Rhodobacterales bacterium
AGACACCCGCAGAAGCGCGCCGAGCGCTTGAGCTATGGGATGGCAACGCGCCCGACGCGCTTGCCACACCCGAAACCGACGACTATCAACCCCAAGGACTCTCGTTATGACTGAGAGACGACCGGGGGGCAGGTCATGGTCAATCTGCCGTTCGCTGCGCTGCGCGCGTTGGAAGCCGTGGTTCGGCTGTCCAGTTTCAGCCGCGCAGCCGATGAACTCGGCGTGTCGCAAAGTGCCATCTCGCAACATGTCCGTCTGCTTGAAGACTGGACCGGCCACCGACTGTTGATACGAGGCGGGCGGGAAACCAAGCCGACTGTCGAGGGACGCGATCTGGCGCTGGCGGTCAGCGACGGTTTCAGGCAGGTCGCCAGCGTCACACAGCGCCTGCGCACCAAGATTCGGCACGGCAATACCCTTACGGTCTCGTGCTTGTCGGGGTTTGGCATCAACTGACTTTTCCCCCGACTGATCCGGTTCGATCAGCAGTATCCCGAAATAGTCCTTTCCATCTCTACTGACCCGCGCCCGGTCACGCTGGCCACCGGGAGCAACGATCTTGCAATCCGCTATGGACGAGGCGACTATCCGGGGCTTCTTACGGTGGCCGATCTCGCCGGCCACACACTGCTTGTCGATGATCTTAAACCCGTCGGCGGCCGATTGCCGACTTGGGAGTTCTGGGCCGACCAATCCGGGGTCACGCTGCCGCGCTCGGCCCGGATAAGGCGTTTCGGACAGTCCAATATGGTCACTCAGGCCGCCATCGAAGGGTTGGGTGTCGCCCTCGGTCGCGACGCGCTGCTCATGGATGCCCTTGCCGACGGGCGGCTTGTAAGACTTTTCGACATTGTGCCGGCGGTATCCGACTACGGCTACTGGTTTGCATGCGGTGAAAAGGGTCTGGACGTGCCTGCCGTTCGGGCGTTCCATGATTGGGTGTTCCGCGAAATTGAAGCGGGTCCTTAGGTTTTTCGTCCCGGCCTCTGGTCGCCCGGATTGCGAGTGAATGGTTCTGGCTATGATGTCCAGATTTTGCCGATGTATTCGTTGGGTGTGAGGCCGCTGCAGGTTTTTAGTCTTCGCGCGAAGTTGTAGATGAGGACGGATGAGAAAGCGATCCGGGGGATCGATTTCCATGACGCAAGGTGCAGCGCCGACCGCGTCAGGTGCGGGATTGTCGGCTGCAGGGTATGAAGACAATCGTCCAGCGGCAGCAGAGTATGACGCCGGAACGCGACGGTCAGCGCGTCCTCGGCCCCAGTCAGGACCGCCGAGGGCGACTTTTTCGGTCCTGTCTTCAAATCCTCGACCGCCGCGCGTTTTCGCCATTTGGCTACTGTTTTGGGATCGATGCCGATCTATTTGCTTAGCGCCGAAAGCAGCGCTTGCGGTCGCATTAGTGCAGCTTTGACCGCGGACGTGGTCGTAGCGCTTGCGTGATGAATTTGCCCCATGTTGCTTCTTTCCATACCTGAGAGAGGATCGCACCGTCAAACCTTGAGATCAGACACCCAGAAAACTTGGGGCTGTTCAGTGGGAACGAGATGATGTCAGACTGCGTTGAAAAGGCGCGCTGGCTTTGCTTTTGCCGCAGCGAGAAACTGGAAAGAGCTCATGGAAACCAGCCGAGTAACAGTAGCCCAGCTTGCGATCACGGTCGCAGTTGCCGCCGTGCTTTTCTTTGCCAAGGATATTTTCATGCCATTGGCCGTTGCGATGCTTTTGGCATTTGCGATGTCGCCACTCGTGAAGGTTCTGCGCCGCAGGGGGGTGCCGCATCTGGTGGCGGTCCTGATCGTCGCGGTTACGGCCGCGATCTTGGTTGGAGTGTTCTTTTTGGTGGTCGCGACGGAGCTCGCACAACTCGCGCATGACCTGCCGATGTTTCAAGCCAATATCATGAAGAAATTCGATGCTTTGCAGGTTGCCGGCGCAGGCGACGGTGTGATTTCGCGGATTTCGCGGATGATTGCAGCCATCAGCGCCAACCTCAGTCAGAACGCACAGACCGCCGCACCGCAGCTTCCAGAGCCAATCAAAGTTGAAATTGCCTCGCAGAGCGGAATGTTGGTCGTCCTGCAAACATTCGCTCTGGCGCTTTTAAGCCCGGTGGCGACGGTCGGTCTTGTGGTGATCCTGGTGATCTTTATGCTTCTTGAACAGGAAGCGTTGCGCGACAAGTTTCTTCGAATTGTAGGTTCGGGCGACTTGCACCGCACCACGCAGGTTCTGAATGAGGCTGGGCACCGGGTTGGCCAATATCTGATGTTCCAGGTGTTGGTCAATGTCATCTACGCAGTTCCAATCGGATTGGGCCTGTGGCTGATCGGCGTGCCCAATGCCGTACTTTGGGGGATGCTGACGCTGGTTTTGCGCTTTGTGCCCTTCATTGGCGCGTTTCTGGCCGCGCTGTTTCCCATTGCACTGGCTTTCGCCATTTCGCCCGACTGGTCTGCGGTGCTTTGGACCTTGGCCTTGTTCGCTTTCGTCGAGACCGTCACCGCAAACGTCATAGAGCCTTGGCTTTATGCCTCCCATACCGGAGTAAGCCCGCTGTCCATCATCATTTCCGCGATGTTCTGGACTTTTGTCTGGGGGCCGATGGGGTTGGTCATGTCCATGCCGCTTACCGTCTGCCTTGTTGTGCTGGGGCGGCATGTACCGCAGTTTGAGCTGTTCAACTTGCTCCTCGGAGGTGAGCCGGTTCTGGCACCTTATGAGGGGATTTACCAACGCCTGCTTGTTGGGGATGGGCCCGAGGTCGTGTTGCGCGCCGAAGAGGCGTTGGAGACGACCTATCTTTCGGATTACTATCAGGATGTCAGCATCCCCGCCTTGCTTCTTGCCCAGAACGACGTTGGCCAAGGCCTGATCAGATCCGAACAACAGGAAAAGCTCGCGGACGTGGCGATGCATATGACGGAGGCATTGGCGCACGTCGTGATTGACGAACGGGACGAAACCACCGCGAACGGTGAAATCTCTGATGATGAAGACGGCCGTAAGACGCATAGCAATGGCCTTGGTTTCAAAATATTGTGCGTTGGGGGCCGCAGCAGAATAGATGACGTTTCCGCCGCCATGCTGGCACAGGCATTGCAGTCCGAAGGTGCCACCGCCAGCGCTCACCCCAGTTCCGACCTGATTGCCTCGCAGGCGAAAAGCCTGGATATCTCCGGGCAGGACTGTCTGATTCTGAACTTCCTTGACCCGTCACCATCGCGCGCGTCGTTGTTGCATATCAAGCGGCTGAAACGGACAGCCCCCGCTTTGCGGATCGGCGTCGTGATCTGGGCGATGCCGTCAGATAAGAGTATTGGCTACGACAGTGCCGCAGGTCCCTTTGTGGTCTCCCCGCAAAAACTGGTGGAGGCTTCCGATATCGGCGCGGATTTCGCGGTTACCGACATGATCGGCGCGCTTGCCGGCGCGTTCAGCCACGAACCCGCCAAGCCCCTGTCCATCATGGATGCTCGAAAACCGAAGACCCGCAAACCTCGGGTCTAAAAGGGTGGCGGTCCCCCGGAACGTAAGGGGCTGAATAAGTAGGATTTTCCCGACAAGATGCATGAGGAGATTCGGATGAAGGTCAGCAGATAAACGGAACCTCTGATCTTCGCGATCCTGCGTCAGGCTGAGGGTGGGATTCCCGTTGCCGATCTTAGCCGCGAACATGGGATGAGCAACGCGTCGTTCTGCAAGTGGCGGGCGAAGGATGGCGGCATGGGTGCGTCGATGATCGTGCAGATGAAAACGAACGAGGTTTGAGGAGGATCAGAAAATAGTCTGGGAGACTGTTTTCCCGACGACTGGAGCCGTCGTCTGAAGAAGGTGTTTGCCGAGTTGAGCATGCAGAACGAATTGCTCAAGGACGTCCTCGGAAAATGTATGGTCCGGCCCGCTATTGCAAGGTTTTTGTGAGTGACGCGCCGGCTTGCGTAAATGTATCCGGCCTCTGATCAGTCAGCCGCTTTTGGCGACAAGGCCTTGATGAGATCCGCCCCATGGGTTCCAGATTAGTGACACGGGATGATATCC
>JBBRKS010000281.1:0-3951 GCA_038231775.1 Rhodobacterales bacterium
GCGTGATCGCCCACGAGTTCGATTCACTTGCGAACGTCGAAGAGCACACCATCGTGCAGCACATGATTTGAGTGAGGACAATGAGCGAAGCCATGAAAACCGAGTCAACCGGCGTTACGGTCCCGATCAGCAAAGGCGGATTGCAAGATCGCCATATCGAGCTGCTGCGTCGGGTCTTTCCGGCCATATTTCTTGTGATGCTGGTGATCGTATTCACGATCATGTCGCCCCGTTTCCTGTCGCTGGGCAATTTTTCGACCGTGCTAGAACAGGGCACGGTGCTGCTCGTCACCGCTTTGGGCGCAACCTTCATCATCATGGCCGGATCGATCGATATTTCGGTCGGTGCCATGGTCGCTGTTTCGGCGCTTGTGGCGGCATTGACGGCCGACAAACTCGGCACCTTTGCGGCCATCCCAGCCGTTGCGGTTGGTGCTGCCTGCGGTTGTTTCAATGGTCTGCTGATTGCGGTTGGCAAGGTGCCTTCCTTTGTCGCGACCTTGGGAACCCAGGTTGTTTACCGTGGCGTTGTGCTTTACTTGACCAAAGGGGCGCCGGTCGAGATCGGTAACGATGGCTTCCTAAGCACCTATTCCGACGTCAGCTTTGGCATTCCGCATACGGTGATGATCGGGCTGGCGCTTGCGGTTATGGCTTGGGCCATATCCCGGTACACGGTCTTTGGCCGAGAGGTTCTGGCCATCGGCGGCGGCGAGCGCGTTTCGGTGCTGACCGGCATCGCTGTAACGCGGGTCAAGATCATGATGTTTGTGCTGCTGGGGGCTTTGTGCGGCATGGCAGGCGTGCTGCAAGGTGCACGGACGATGGCCGCGACATCGCAGCTTGGGATCGGGCTGGAACTGGACGTCATCGCATCTGTGGTTGTCGGCGGCACGCCTTTGACCGGCGGTTTGGGCAGCATTGCGAACACCATTCTTGGGGTTTTGATCATCACGCTGCTGTCGAACGGCATGAACATGGCAGGCGTTGACCCCTACCTGCAAAACATCATCAAGGGTGTCGTGCTGATCACCGCCGTCTTCATCAATATCGATCGTAAGAAGATCGGGATCATCAAGTAGCGCATACCAGTGCCCTCGACCGGCGCTTCAACAGAATAAAAGGAAATGACCAGAATGGAATATCGTCAGCTTGGCCGATCCGGCCTGAAGGTGTCTGCCCTTACCCTCGGCACGATGACGTTTGGCGGTGGGGGTAAGTTCCAATATGTCGGCGATACCGATCAGGCCGGGGCGACCCGCATGGTGGACATTGCGCTGGACGCAGGGGTCAACCTGTTCGACACTTCGGACGCCTATTCTACTGGCATATCAGAAGAAATCGTCGGCCAGGCGATCAAGGGCAAGCGGGACCGGGTGCTGGTGGCAACCAAGGCGCGGTTCCCGATGGGTTCAGGCCCGAATGACCACGGGTTGTCGCGCCACCATCTTTTGAACGCCTGTGACGCCAGCCTTAAGCGGTTGGGGGTCGATCACATCGACCTGTATCAGATGCACGAATGGGATGGCCACACCCCGGTCGACGAGACGATGGCCGCACTCGACCATCTGGTTACGTCGGGCAAGGTTCGCTATATTGGCGCGTCGAATTTCACCGGCTGGCAACTGATGAAAGCGCTGGGTGTGGCGGACCGCGCCGGCACCACACGCTATGTCAGCCAGCAGATCCACTACACGCTGGAGGCGCGCGAGGCAGAATACGAACTGGTTCCAATCTCGCTGGATCAGGGTTTGGGCGTTCTGGTTTGGAGCCCGCTTGCCGGGGGTCTGCTGTCTGGCAAATACCGCCGTGGTCAGGCTGGTCCCACAAATGGACGCAATTTTGAAGGCTTCAAGGAACCGCCGATCCGCGACGCGTCCCGGCTCTACGACATCATCGAACTGCTGGTTGCAATCGGCACCGACCACGGCGTTTCCGCAGCCGAGATCGCCTTGGCTTGGTTGCTGAATCGACCGGCTGTTTCGTCTGTGATCATCGGCGCGAACAGCGAAGCGCAACTGCACGCCAACCTTCATGCTGCAACTCTGACGCTGACCCAAGACGATATGACGCGACTGAATGCCATCAGCAAACTGCCGCTTCTTTACCCCTACTGGCACCAGGCGCTGACCGGAAGCGATCGTCTTGGCGCGGTCGATCTTGCTTTGTTGGCGCAATATCTGCCGCTGGAAACCGCATGGTCGTCAAACACGGTCTGACGC
This sequence comes from Rhodobacterales bacterium, assembly GCA_038231775.1. Classification (GTDB taxonomy): domain Bacteria; phylum Pseudomonadota; class Alphaproteobacteria; order Rhodobacterales; family Rhodobacteraceae; genus Stagnihabitans. The sequence goes on from JBBRKS010000281.1 coordinate 2,223, forward strand.
GGTCCAAGGTGACCTTGCCGGTGAATTCAGGCGCAATGATACTGCGTTAACAACTTTGCGCTCAGCAAAGAACAAATGGAGTGGGCTTATGAATGCCGAACTGGCGGGAAAACTGGTTGCCGCGGCGATGGCCAAGGCCCGCGCCGATTATGGGCGACCGATCTGTGTTGCGGTTTGTGACCGTTACGGGTTCTTGACTGCTTTCTCCAGCATGGATGACGCGCCGGTGCGCAGCATCCAGCTGTCGCAAGGCAAAGCTTACACATCCGCGCGGATGGAGGTGGATACAGATGCCTTTCTGGAAAGGCTGCACCTCAAAAACATACCGGCGAGTTATTACTGTGACGACAAACTGACGGCCCTGCCGGGCGGCTGCGTTCTTAAAAACCCCAGCGGCGGCGTGATCGGCGGCGTCGGTATCAGCGGACTGACGCCCGACGAGGATATGGCCATTGCAGCAGCGCTGGTCGCCCTCGCCTCCGTCCAAACCGCCTGAACTTCCATTCGTGAAAGAGAGACCACCATGGCAAAACCCAGTGTTTATATCACCCGACTGATCCCGCAGGAAACCATCGCAGCGCTGCGGGCGGACTTTGATGTCGAGGTGAATATGGAAGATCGCGCCCTGAGCCCTGATGAGCTGAAGGAAAAAGTGCGCGGCAGGGCAGCGGTGGTCAGCCTGCTGACCGACGGCATCACCGGTGACGTGCTTGACGCGGCAGGTCCGCAGTGCAAGATCGTCGCAAACTATGCAGTGGGCTATAACAATTTTGACCTCGCGGCGGCGACGCAGCGCAAGATCATCCTGACCAATACGCCCGGCGTTCTGGATGACGCAACCGCGACGCACACCTTCACTCTGTTGCTGGCCGTCGCAAGGCGGATCGCTGAATCGGACAAGTTCGTGCGCACCGGCAAATGGCAGGGTTGGGCACCGATGTTCTTTATCGGTCTTGACGTCGACCGGCAAACCCTTGGCATCGCCGGGCTTGGCCGCATTGGAAAGAATGTCGCCCGCAAGGCACGCGGCTTTGACATGCGGATCATCTACAGTGACGTGCAACGCGACGCGCAATTCGAGGCCGAAACCGGGGCTGTCTTTGTCGACAAGGATACTCTCTTGCGCGAGTCTGATTTTTTGACCCTGCATGTTCCGCTATTGCCCGAAACCCGTCACTATATCGGGGCAGCCGAGTTGAGAAAAATGAAAAAGACCGCCGTGCTGATCAACGCCAGCCGCGGGCCGGTGGTTGACGAAAAGGCGCTTGTGGAAGCGTTGCGCGAGAAGTGGATCTTTGGCGCAGGGCTTGATGTTTTCGAAAACGAACCCGCCCTTGAACCCGGATTGATGGACCTCGACAATGTAATTATCGTGCCCCATGTCGCGTCGGCCACTCCGGCGACCCGTATCGCGATGGGAGATATGGTCGTTGCAAATATCCGGAACGTGATGAACGGGCTGCCTCCGCAAAACTGTGTGAACCCAGCCGTGCTGACGAGCTAGTTTAGCAGATGATAGGACTCGGTATGCGTTCAAGCTATGGGTCCAATATTACTCGGCACCGGCAAACTTCTATCTGTAGTTAGACCGAAATTCGCTTTCCGGCGGTGAAACGCAAGCCGCCGGAACACCAGGAAACGCAAAAACAAAAAAGGTCGGGCTTAATCATGACTAAATTGGGCTTAGTCGGTCTCGGCATAATGGGTACGCCGATGGCAGGACATCTGA
>JBBRKS010000282.1:0-3939 GCA_038231775.1 Rhodobacterales bacterium
AAGTCACATCTCGATCGCCCCGCCAGGGCAACCCGATGGTCGACACGTCAACACAATGACACAGGGTCAATCGTAGCATGGGTCAGGCCATCAAGCTGCGATACCACATTCACAGTCATAGCAGTTGCCTTTGCCGCTCATTGACGCCTTGAACCCATGCTCACGCAGGATCTTCTGGTAGTCGTGGGAACAGTATTGGCTTCCGCGATCGCTGTGGAAGATGCAGTCCCGCGGCGGTGATCGTAAAGCGATGGCCATTTTCAACGCCCGGATCGCCAGGTCGCGCTTCATTCGGTTGCTGACGGCCCAGCCGATGACACGCCTCGAATGCAGGTCCAAGATCCTGACGGTCGCGGGGACCGTGCTGGTCGCTAGGGGCTATGTCGAGGCCTCTGACATCGAACCAGCGATCGGTGCGCTGCTGACCATCGGGTCTGTGGTCTGGTCTGTGGTCGACAAACGCGGGCGTTGAACGCAGTAAGGCGGCAAAGGGCGGGAAACAGTCAAAAGCAGATGCAGCATTGCTTGCGCAGAATCCGCTGATAGCAGCCAGTCAGTTTCGATCGAAGAAACCGTTACATCGCCACCAAGCTAGCTGACCTCAATTGCTCGGACACGGTTCGATTTATCCTGAAACCGCCGATCCTCTGGCGTCGCCGACGTCAAATCCCCGCAAGCATCGCCACCTTGCCCTGTTTGCGGACGGAGCGCGCGAAGGTGGCTTGAAAGGCCTTTGCCAAGGGGCTGACCACCTTGTCCGGTCGCTGGATAATGCCGACCGTTCTGCAACAGCTTGTATCGGCAAGGGAAAGACAGGCGACCTCGGGTGGCAGGTTGATCGTTGCCAGATTGGGCAACAAAGTGACGCCCATATCCGCCACAACCATCGCCACCAACGAACTGACGTTTCTGACAGACAGATGTGACCGCTCGGTCAGGTGTTTGAAGTTTTGCTGCGGCACTGCACGGAGCGCCTCGTTCATGATCAGGTTCGCACCTTCCAGATCGCTCCATTCAATCGGCTCCGGTTTGGCTGCCATCTTGGACGCAGAGTGACAAATCAGCCGGAAAGGTTCGCGGAAGAGCGCATCGAAATGCAGATGCGTGCCCTCGCTTGGAGCGCTGGCAAACCCCATGTCGACCTGACCGCTTTCAACCATATGCCAGACATCCGTGCTGTCGGTATCCACCAGTTCTACATCGACATCGGGGCGGGTTTGCAAGAACTCGCGCAGGGCCTGCGGCAGCAGCATCACCGCGACCGATGGCACCGAGGCGAGCCGCAGCCGTCCGGAAAATGCCCCGGCATGGGCGGCAATTGCTTCCATCGCGCGGTCATAGTCGCGCAGCAGGATGACGCCGGTGTCGCGCACCAAAAGGCCGAGTTCGGTCAGCGTCTGCTTGCGGTCCGCCTCAAACAACGGGCCGCCCAGACGATCCTCGACTTGTTTCAGCGTCATCGAAAGCGCGGATGTGGTGCGGTGCAATTGCTCGGCGGCATCTTTGATATTGCCGTGTTCGGCTACGGCCACCAGCGCGCGCAAGGCATCGAGGCGGATCATCGGCATCCATTTCAGAAAAATTGAACCAGATGTCAGAATTAGTCATTTGCCTGACGGGTGGCAACAGGGTTCAGTCTGGCGGTTGACCTAAGGAGACAGCACCCATGCCGCAACAACTCAGCCTTGCCGAAGTCGAAGACCTGTCCTTTCGCCGTCTGGTCGCGGCAGGGGCATCGGACCTTGCAGCCCAGTCGGTGGCGCGGTCGATCAGCGCGGCGGAGCGGGATGGCATTCGCAGCCACGGGCTGATGTATCTGCCGATCTATATGGAGCATCTGCGCTGCGGAAAGGTTCTGGGGGGTGCGGTTTCCGTGGTGACGCATCCGCGCCCGGCCGCTGTCGTGGTTGATGCCGCCAACGGTTTCGCGCATCCCGCCATAGATGCGGGTTGGGAGGCGCTGACCCAAGCGGCGAAAAGCGAGGGGGTCGCCACGATGACCGTCTCGCGATCCTACAATTGTGGGGTGCTTGGCCATCATGCCGAACGGCTGGCCGAGGCGGGGCTGATCGGGTTGTGCCTGACCCATGCGCCCGCCTCGATTGCGCCGATAGGTGGGTCGGTTCCGGTGATCGGCACCAACCCTTTTGCCTTGGCGGTGCCGAATGGACAGGGAGGTGTTGCGCTGTCGATTGACCAATCGGCCAGTGTGATTGCGAAATCTGAGGTCATGATGCGCGCGAGGCGGGGCGAGGCGTTGCCCGAAGGTTGGGCGCTGGATGCGCAGGGGCAGCCCACGACATCTGCCGAGGATGCGCTGAAAGGATCCATGATGCCATCCGGCGGTTACAAGGGTTTTGGCATCGGGCTGATGGTCGAGGTGCTCGCCTCGGCCATGGCTGGGGCCAATTCCAGTCGAACGGCCAGCCCGTTTTCCGGGCCAGTGGGTGGCCCACCCGGCACCGGCCAATGCTTCATCGCCTTTGATCCCGATGCGTATTCTGACGGTTTCAGTGCAAGAATTGCCGACCTTATCGCAGCAGTTTTGGCGCAAGCCGGCACACGCCTGCCCGGATCGCGCCGTCGCGCTGCCCGTGCGCGCACCGGGGCAGAGGGCGTTTGGGTTGACGACGCGCTAATGGCGCGGCTGTTGGCCTGACTTCAAGTTTTTTGAACTAATATCAAATATTACTCGTTTGACTGAAATCCTCCCTAGGCACATTTTGCCGGAACAAGGCCGAAGGGCCACGTTATCCAACCGGAGGTTTTCGATGAACGGAATGCACAAGATTTTGGGGGTCGCCGCGTTGGCCACCTTTGCCCTTGGGGCCACCACGACAGTTCAGGCGGCCGATTGCGGCACCGCTGGCACCGTCACGATTGCCGAGATGACGTGGCTTTCGGCGGCGTCCTTGGCGCATATCGCTCAGCATGTTTTGCAGGCGGGCTACGGCTGCGACGCGCAACTGGTGCCGGGCGATACCGTGCCGACCGCAACCTCAATGCTGAACCGCGGTCAGCCCAACATTGCGCCGGAACTTTGGGTTTCCACCGTCCAAACGATCTGGGATCAGGCGCAGACCAAGGGCGCGTTCTACAAGGCGGGCGACATCTTTGCTGGCGGCGGTGAAGAAGGCTGGTGGGTGCCCGATTACGTGATGAAAGAGCATCCCGAACTCAAAACCATTGAAGACCTGAAAGCCAACTGGAAGATTTTCGCAACCGCAGAGAACCCCGACTAGGGCCGGATGTTTGGTAGCCCTCCCGGCTGGGGCAGCGAGATCATCGCCACCAACCTGTTCAAGGCGCTTGGTCTGGGTGAGACGTTCGAGTTGTTCTCTCCGGGTTCGGGCGAAAACCTGAAAGCCTCGATCGCCCGCGCCGTAGCTCAGCATGAGGCGTTTGTCGGCTACTACTGGGGCCCGTCCGATGTGATCGGCAAGTACCACATGGTGCGCCTTGGCATGCCCGAGTCTGACCCGGTGAAATACGCCTGCCTTGTCGATGCAAACTGCGCCGATCCGCAAGTAACCGGCTGGGCCAAGGGCCAGATCGCGGTCGCCGTGACCACCGACATCAAGACCACGGCGCCGGACGTGGCGACCTTGCTGTCCAAGATGCAGGTGCCAAATGACCAGATCAGCACCGTTCTGGCCTGGGGCGACGACAACAAGGCCACTCCAGAGGACGTCGCGGTCTATTTCCTGAAAAACTATGAGGCGATCTGGACCACGTGGGTTCCCGCCGACGTGGCCGACAAGATCCGCGCCTCACTTAAATCTTAAACTGACTGCGGGCGGTTTGAATGCCGCCCGCTGCACACCCTTTCCCATGAGAGGCCCGGCATGGACCAGAGTTTCCCAGACCTGTTTGACCTTAAAGCCATCAGCCGGGTGATTGACGACGCCTTTAACCAGATCGTCGGCACCTATGGCCGGA
>JBBRKS010000283.1:0-3916 GCA_038231775.1 Rhodobacterales bacterium
GAGTTGGCGGCGGGCCGTCCACGGCAAGGACGAAGCCCTAAGGTTTATTCGGGAATTCATTGTTACCTTCCCCATCCCAATGGTTGGTGGAAATGCCGAACAGACGGAAATACTGACATCGCTCTTAGCAAGTGAACGCGCTAGCCGATTTACGGCAACTACTTCCATACTCGATTGGCTCCATCACGAGTTCGGCCTCGAAAAACCCGGAGCGATCTTGTCCAAACCCCAAAACCTCGACGCCGATGCCTTCGCTGCAGCCGTCCGCAAGGCTCTGCCGCGCAGCCGTAAACTCTCTGCCGCCGATATCCAGCGGCTGAAGGAAGAGCACCGCCAAACCGTCGAACCCGCCCGCATCGCAGCGGCCGAGGCCCAAGCCCTCGAGCGCCGCCTGTCCGATCTGGTGAACACCGCCTACGGCCTGACGCCCGAGGAAGTGCACCTGATGTGGGCCACCGCCCCACCGCGCATGCCGTTCACGCCGTAACCGATGTCCGAACTTGGTTTGGCCAACGTGGCAGAGGGCTAAGAATACTTGATCGAAAGCTCGTCTTCGATCCCAAGCTCGGTCAGCGCCAGCTTGATGCGGTCGAACTTGAGCATGTTGTCGATGTTTCCTTCTACAAAGTACCGGTCACTGACCTGCAATGCTTGGCGAAGTGAAGACTCGTCGTCGGTCAGTTGGATGCGTTCGCCCAGTTTGGTGCCGTGAAACGCATCGGGCTGCAAATCGATCAGTTGCCGGAACACCTCTACATACAGCTTGGCCACCTGAGGCAGAAACAGTTTGCGCCCAAAGAACACTGCATATTCCAGCTTCCTGAACTTGGGCTCCTCCGCGTCGAAAATGTTCACCTCATCCGCGCTGATGTCCTGCTCGATATCGACGATGGGTGCTGGCCAAACCTCCAGAAACCGCGCAGCAATTGTATCCGCACGGGCGTTTACCTGCGCGATGCCCCAGCCTGCGCAGTCCTTCAGATCACGGTTCAACCAAAGGCGACTGAAGCGATAGCCCTGCTCACCCCCCTCGCTGTTCATTTCCCGCTTTTCCTCAAACCCCTTGTTACCAAGTTTGCCGTTGTTGCCGGACAGGGTCAGGTTTCCAATGGTGTTGAGGTGTTTTTCCGCCAGTTCCTTGTAGTCAATGGCCGAAAGGAACTTCGTCCAAACAGCATCTGGGTTTTGCGGAAAGATATGCTCAATCGTGATGGTGGACACGCCCACATCAACAAACTCCTTATTGTTGTGGTTCTCAATCCGATCAAAGAAGTAGGTCCGCGTGCGCGACTTTGTGTTGTACAAATCCTTGTCTTTGAGGTTCGAGATCACCTCAGAATCGCGTGGGAACCTTTGGCTGCCACTGCGCTGCATCAACGAACGTTCGATGGACACGACGTAGTCAGCCAGTTCCACGCGGTCGTACAAGGTCATAAAAATCTTGTTCAAGGCGTTCGTCGGCAGGCCGACGATGAAACGCCGCCAGACAAAGCTCTGGGTCAGCCGGAACACTGAAAGCAGGGTGAACTTGTCAATCAATCCTTCGATGAAGTCCTGATAGACGCGCATAAGGAATGGAAAAGCGACGTTGATTTCCAGCGTGTTGATGTAGCCCACTTCGCGGCGAATGTCCGTGTCGGGTTCAAGCGAAGGGTTTAAAAGCTTCTTATACACTTCGGAAAGTGTTCGGATTTCCTCAAGCGCACTTTTCAGCTCATCAGAGTTGGGGACCGGAAATCGCTCCTTGAACTTTTCATAGACAGCGCCTTTGTTCGGAATAACCTTCTCTTTCAGTGTGAGGTAGTCCCGAATGAAGTCAGACACCTTGCTTTCATTCAGAGTCTGGTTCTTGGCGTTTGCTTCGATAGGTTCCCAGAATTTCTTAAACAGGCTTTCTTGCGCGGCGCGAGGCAGGCCCATTAGGATATAGTTCCGGATCAAATCAGCCTGCGATAGCTCTAGCCCAGTCGAGTTCAGACTTTCAAAAATACGTTGCGGATTGTCCTTTTGACGATCCAAGGCGATATCAACGAAGATCAGTTTTGCTAGGCCGCGTTGGATGGTGTCCAAATTGCCCGCACTGATCATGCCTTGAAAGAGCCTGAAGTTCTCAATCAGGCGCGAAAAGCCAGATACTTTGTTGGTTTCCAGCGGATCAAGGATTTGGGCCAGCGCAAGCCGATTATTGTCGGTAGGCTTCAGCTTCAGCTTTTCGGAATCTTCAGCAAACTCATTGATCAGAAAGGTCTTGTAGAGACGCTGGGCCAGTGAGGTATTTCCCTCCTTCAACGCATACCGATAGATTGCAACGTAAAGAAGGGTAAGGGTGGTCAGCCGCTGTTGTCCATCGATTATCGTCAGTTCAGTCAGACCAGACGCCGTATAAACGTCATCATGCACATAGACAATACTGCCGATGAAATGCGCGCTTTGGCGATCATCACTGCCAACGGCCACAATATCCTTGAACAGTTGCTGACACTGAATTTTTGTCCAGTCGTAATTTCGCTGGTAAACCGGAATGGCAAAAGTGGTTTCGTTTGAAGCCAGAAATTTGTCTACGCGTGTTTCGTTAGCTTTCATCGATCAGGATCTTCCCAGCTTCATGCTTCTAGTCAACCGAAGTTGCCTGCCTTCTAGGGTGAGTTCAATCGATAAAACTGGTTGGCAGCCGGTGGGAAAACCGGCGAGCAAGGGCACCGTCGCCAAAAGCAAATGATCCTGTAACCTTGCGTTAGATGACATAGTCAAAGCGCCAAGTCCCACTTTCGAGGGTAGGCTAAAAGGGGGCTTACGCCCCCTTCTCGAACTTCAGGACCGGGATGCCGAGCTTCTTGGCCTTGTCGGCGAGGTTTTCCTGAATGCCATTGCCCGGGAAGACGAGAACACCCACGGGCAACACGTCCAGCATCGCGTCGTTGCGCTTGAAGGGGGCGGCCTTCGCGTGCTTGGTCCAGTCAGGCTTGAAGGCAACCTGCGTGACACCCCGGGCTTCGGCCCATTTGGCGGCGATGAGCTCGGCCCCCTTGCCGCTGCCACCGTGGAGAAGGACCATATCGGGGTACTTGGTGCGGACCTGATCGAGCTTGCCCCAGATCAGGCGATGATCGTTGAAGTCGGTCCCGCCGGTGAGGGCAACCTTGGGGCCAGCGGGCAGCATCACCTCGGTTTCCGCGCGGCGCTTGGCGGCCAGGAAATCGCGGCTGTCGATCAAGGCGGCGGTCAGGTGGCGGTGGTTCACCATCGAGCCAGAGCGAGGCCGCCAGGTTGAGCCCGTGTGCACTTCAAAGGCCTCGGCGCTGCGGTCGCGGAAGGCTTCCAAACAATGCCGCCGTTCCACAAGCGTCGTGCCTTCGCCCGTTAGGCGCTCGAGCTCGGTTGATTTCACCTCGGAGCCGTCTTGCTCGCGCTGCAGGCGGTGCTGCGCCACTTCATTGTCGTCGAGCAAACGCTCGACCCGGGCAGCTGCGCGGTGGAAGAGGTTGACCTGGCCCCAGAGCAGCTCTTCGAGGTCGGGTTCCATGCGGGTCTCGGCAAGGGTTGCGGCGATGGCATCGAAGATGTCGGTGACGGCGTCGATGAGGCGCTCTGGCTCCGGCATCGGGCGCAGATCGGGTTCGTCTTGGAAGGCCCGTGTGCCGTAGAGCTGAAGCTCCTGAAGCGCCCAAGCGGTCTGGGAAAGGGTGGGTTTGGGATCAAAACCTTCGCTCTGGAATTGGGTTGTCATGTGTTTCTTGCCTCTGGGCCTATCTTGTCCGCACGACATCCCGCGCGGCCTTCATGGGCTGCGGAAGCTGTCACTGGCGACGCCGCTTCACCCTCTCTTTAGGGCCGGAACGCATGTGGAGGAGGACGGGGGGCGGCTGATTTGCCTCGCGATGCAAAGACGGCTCTGCCGTCGGCGGAAATCAGTTGC
>JBBRKS010000284.1:0-3900 GCA_038231775.1 Rhodobacterales bacterium
CCCGCGACCGAATTTGACCAGCATTACCAAGGCGGTGGCGGATGGCTTTGAACTGTCAGAGGCGTCAAACAGCCCGGTGATGCTGATGGTGCGGATCAGATCGTGCCATGTCACCGGCAGCTTTGCGACCAAGGACAATGTGCGGCCCAAGCTGTCAGTCAAGGACGCGTTGTCAGCCCCGCAATCGGATTTCGCACGCGTTGTTCTGCCTCCGATGTCGTATGTGCACGAACAGGACAAGATCAAGAACCGCTGGCCTGCAGCGGAAAAATTCATTGTCGAGCGCAAGTTGAATGAGGTGTTCGGGCCAAAGCACGCTCCGGTCGGGTTGGTCATTCAGGGCGGCATGTACAACGGGGTGATCCGGGCGCTGCAACGGCTGGGATTGGCGGATATCTACGGGGCATCAAGCGTGCCGTTGTATGTGCTGAACGTGACCTATCCCTTAGTGTCGAGTGAGTTTCTTGCGTTTTGCGAGGGCAAAGAGGCGATCCTGGTGGTTGAAGAGGGTCAGCCAGAGTTCATTGAACAGCAGTTGACGACCTATCTGTACCGGGCCGGGTCCACCTTAAAGCTGCACGGCAAGGGTATGTTGCCGATGGCGGGGGAATATACCGGGCAGGTGATGCTTGACGGGTTGACGGCATTCCTGCGGCAGGCGGCGCCCGATATGCTGCCCGCGATGGTGCGCGCGCCCAATCAAGACCGCCCCAAAGTGCCGGACTTGTCAAAAACCGTGCCGATCCGCCCGCCGGGGTTTTGTACGGGCTGTCCGGAACGGCCGATTTTTGCGGCGATGAAGCTGGTGCAAAAGCAGACCGGCAAGTTGCAGATTGCGGCTGACATCGGCTGCCATCTGTTCGGCAGCCTGCCCCCGTTCGAGATTGGCGGGGCGACGATGGGCTACGGGCTGGGGCCTGCGGCCAATGCGGCGTTTGATGGCGGCGGGGCGACAAGGCCGATCTCGATCATTGGCGATGGCGGGTTCTGGCACAACGGGCTTAGCTCCAGCTTTGGCAACATGGCGTTCAACAAGTCGGACTCGGTGGCCGTGATCGTCGACAACTACTATTCGGCGGCGACGGGGGGGCAGGATGTGATGTCGTCCCGCGCTGACAATGCCACCAAGGCGACCAGGCATCCGATTTCCAAGGCATTGAAAGGCATAGGAATTGATTGGGTGCGGCAAGTCGACCGGACCTATGATGTCGGCCATATGCGCGATGTGCTGCTAGAGGCGCTGACGACCAAGACTCCGGGGCCGAAGGTGATTGTGGCGTCGTCGGAATGCATGTTGAACAAGCAACGCCGGGAGAAACCGCTGGCAGCGGCGGCGATCAAAGAGGGGCGTCGGGTCGAAGCGCCACGGTTTGGCGTCGATGAGGATATCTGCACCGGCGATCACGCCTGTATCCGGCTGTCGGGCTGCCCCTCGTTGGGGTTGAAGACGCTGGACGACCCGCTGCGCGATGATCCGGTGGCGAGTATTGACCAAAGCTGTGTCGGGTGTGGCAATTGCGGTGAGGTCGCGGATGCGGCGGTGCTGTGCCCCAGCTTTTACCGGGCGGATGTGGTGCACAACCCCTCGGCGTTCGAAGTGCGATTTGCGGCGTTTCGGGCACGGGTGATCGGTTGGCTGCAAACGCGGCGTGACAGGCGGCGGCTGGTGTTTGAGGTGTCAGCATGACGGTGCATTCTTTGCCAACCGCTCCACTGGACCCGAAACTGTTGCAGGTCATCAAGCTGGCGGTGCTGGCGGTCGGCGGTCAGGGTGGCGGGGTTCTGACCGGCTGGATTGAGGATGTGGCGCGGGCCAATGGCTATGCCGCACAGGCGACCAGTGTGGCGGGGGTGTCGCAACGCACCGGGGCGACGGTGTACTATATCGAAATGGCGCCGGTGACCGACGGTGTGCCGATCTTTTCGCTTATGCCAGCGGCGGGCGATGTGGACATCATGATCGCGGCTGAGATGATGGAGGCCGGGCGGTCGATCATGCGCGGCTTTGTGACGCCGGATCGCACGACCCTGATCGCCTCTACCCACCGTGCCCTGGCGGTGTCGGAAAAGATGGAACCTGGCAACGGGATCGCCAATTCGGATGAGGTGATGGCGGCGGCGGGACTGATGGCCAAGCGGTTTATCTACGCTGATTATGAAACGCTGGCGGTGGCGAACGGGTCGGTGATTTCGGCTTCGCTGTTCGGGGCGCTGGCCGGATCAGGTGCGCTGCCGTTTGCGCGTGCGGCGTTCGAGGCGGCCATTCGCGGGGGTGGCAAAGGCGTCGAAGGGTCGTTGCGCGCGTTCGCTGCGGCCTATGATGCGGCGCACGGGCCGGTCGAGGTTGCGGCTGCGGCCAAAGTCGCAGGGCCGGTGATGGTGCGCGGCCCGGCCCGCATGGTGACCGAGTGGCATCGCCTGAAGGCCACAGCACAAGCGTTGCCGGTGGCGGAAATGGCCTTGCTTGGGTTACGGAAGGTTGTGGAGTTTCAAGATCTTGCCTACGGCGCGCAGTATCTTGCGCGGTTGTCGCGCGTGGTCGCACTGGACGACGCGGGCCACGGCTTTGTGCTGTCGCGCGAGGCGGCCAAGTACCTCGCCAACGCGATGTGCTATGACGATGTGATCCGGGTGGCGGATTTGAAAACCCGTGGGCCAAGGTTCGACCGGATCGCCAAAGAGATGCGGGTGAAAGAGGGCAACCTGATGCACCTGACCGAATTCATGCATCCACGGGCGGAAGAGATTGCCGGTATGCTGCCGGCGCGGCTGGGTCAGAAGGTCTCGGACAATGCGGTTTGGATGGCGCGGCTGGAGCGGTGGTTTTCCAAAGGGCGGCGGCTGCGGACCGATGGGTTGCTGTCGTATTCTGCGCTGTATGTGATGGGTGGCCTGAAGTTCTGGCGGAGGCGAACGCTGCGCCATGCCCAGGAAGTGGCACATCTGGAGGCGTGGCTGGCTGCGGCGCTGGCGTATCTGCCGCGTTACGATCTGGCGGTTGAGGTGGTGAAATGCCGGCGGCTGGTGAAGGGGTACTCCGACACCCATGCCCGTGGGTTGTCAAAGTTTGACCGTGTTCTGGCGGCGGCGGGTTTGGTGGCGGGGCGCGAGGATGGCGCTGATTGGGTGCGGCGCTTGCGTGAAGCAGCGCTGAAGGATGAAGAGGGCAAGGCGCTGGACGGTGCGATTGCGACCATCCGCTCGTTCGCGTGATGGGGCAAAGCGGGGGCCAGCCCCCGCACCCCCGGAATATTTGTGCTAGAATGAAAGGCGGTCGGGGCGTTGATTTTCACAGCGAGGCGCATTTTTTGGGTGCATCTTTTCGGATGAGTATTAAGGGGAATTTGTCTTGGCTGATGGCCGTATCCTGTGCGGTCTGGCGCTTTTGAACAGCGGGATTTGATCGCGGCGGAGGCCTTTCAGACCGGTCAGGCCCGCGGCAAGTGGCCATTCGCATAACCTGAGGCGATGCATTTGCATGGGCGTTGTTGCAGAACTCTGACTGCCATGGATTCACCTCGTGAATCCCTGCGTTGAGACGGGCGGCATGAGCAGGCCATCACCCGCCCGCTACCGCACGACGAACTGGTCCGGCTATACCACTTCGCTTCGCGAGCGCGGGTCGCTGCTGATCTGGCTGGACAAGGAGATGGCGTTGTTTGCGCCCCCTGATGGCGAACCCGGTCGGCCTGCGATGGTCCTGGATGCGGCGATAGGTCTGTCTGACGATCAAAGTCCTGTTCAAGCTGCCGCTCAGGCAGACTACCGGCATGATGTGGACCTGTCGCGGTTTCGTTCCGGTCTTTTGAGAGCAATACTCGCCATCAAGGAGACCGGATATGGCAGCGATACACAGCGACGAGTTCAAGCGTGATGCAGTTCGCATTGCGACGACCAGCG
>JBBRKS010000285.1:0-3826 GCA_038231775.1 Rhodobacterales bacterium
GACCCAGTTGGCCACGTCGGAAAGCCTGTTCGAGTCCCTGGCCACGGTCGGGGACGATACCGAAAACCTGAAAGGCGCGATGTCCGAGATGACCCGGCTGGAAGAACGGATGAAAACGATCATCGAGACGGGCGGAACCCTTGTGCGTCGCCTTCAGCCCGAGGCAGGATAGGCCGGAAAGAAGGTGCCGGGCTTTTGCGGTTCAGTAGAACCCCACTTCGCGCACGTCGATCTGGGCGTCGTGGTTGCGGCCGTAGGCAACGACGGCAACAGAACTCAGGCTGCCCGGCTTCGGTACATTGCGGAGCAACCCGCCCGAGGCGGTGAACGCATCCAGCGGCAGGCGCACTTCAGTCCAGCTTTCCGAAACCGCGATCCCTGCCTGATAGTATTGCCACGGCAACATCGTGCCCCCAGTCCGCAGGTGTACGAAATAGCGCTGGTCGTTGCCGCGCACCATCAACCGCACGCCGTTTGTGCCTTCAGGTGGCGAGCTGACAAGATCAAGCCGCATCTGGATGAACCCGCCCCGGTTGGCGGTGCTGACCCGGCCGGTCATGCGCGCAAAATTCAGGCCGTCTTCCTGCGCAAATGTGACACCGCCAGTTGACATGCCCCCCATCACCTGATCCGTGAAGAACCGCCAACGGGTTTCCGGCTGCATGGTGAAATCCTCGATCAACGTATCCCGGCTCAGGGTCTCTTCGGCCATGGCAGGAAGCAAGGCCCCGCCCAGCAGGGCGCAAGCGACTGCGAAAGGGATCAGACCACGCATCACTGTTTTCATCCCCTTGTTTTCCCGTAGACTGGCGCTGACAAAGTCCCGCCCTTGCCGCAACCTACCAATGTTGCGTGCCGGGCGCACTATTGATCTGGCCGTCCAGATTGGGTGTGACCCAGCCGCCGTAAAAGCTGCTCGGTTGCGGAATGACGCGCAGATCGCCGACCCAGACCTCCTCCATCAGCCCGGCATAAAACGCCACATAGCCTGCAAGGGCGGCAAAGCGGGCGGTGGGGCTGTCATAGCACCACGCACCGCGGGCGGCCGTCCTGCCTCCGGCGATCACATCGAAATAGCGCGCGACGCCTTTCCACTCGCAGTAGCTGCTGCCTTGCACCGGGAGCAGGGCGGCGTGGATATCTTCGGGTGGGAGATAATAGCTGGGGGCATGGTGGGTTTCCAACACCCGCAGGGCGCGGGTGCTCTGCGCCACCAGTACCCCGCCCAGCCGGATCATGATGCGCTGCGCCACGGGTTCCAGCGCGGGTGGGCGGGGGTAGGATTGCACGTTCTCGCGCGGCAGATCGGTCATGACACAGCCGCAGCCAAGGGTTTGCGCGCGATCCCCATATAGAGGATGGCCGTCAGTGGCAGGGGACCAAAGGTCAGATCGAACCGACGGTTGATCCCGCGCGGGCCAAGGCCGGTCATGGCGCCCGGCACCAGCCCCGCGTCGGTCATCGCACGGTGCAGTTCGCGCGGCTTGATGAACATGGCCGGGTCATGCGTGCCGCGCGGCAACAGGCGCAGGATATCTTCGGCGATGGTGATGGTGGCAAGCCGGGCCAGCGGGTTGCGGTTGATCGTGTCGAACAGGAACACCCCGCCGGGGCGCAGGGTGCGCGTCACCTGCGCCAGAACGCGGGGCAGGTCGGCCACATGTTCCAGCACATCGACACAGACAACGGCGTCAAAACTGCTGTCATCGTAGGGCAGAGCCTCGCCCACGCCCACATCATAGCCGATGCGCATACCTGTCGCGCGGGCATGGGCACGGGCGGCGTCGATGGCGTCGGCCGCCGGGTCGATCCCGGTGACATGTGCGCCGCGCGCCGCCAATGCCTCGGCCATGAACCCCCCGGCACAGCCAAGGTCCAGCACATCCTTGCCCTGCCAGTCGATCTGCCGGTCGAACCAATTCAGCCGCCCAGGCACCAGGTTCTTCAGCGTGCGCACCCATCGGATGTCATCAGACCACCAGCGATCCGCCACCTTGTCATAAATCGTCAGGTCATTGCGCATGAGGGCGGTCCCTGGGCAGGCGGGGCAGGGCATAGGGCACTTCGGCGCGGTAGCTATCAAACCGTGCGCCGTAGCGGGCAACAAAGCGACGCTCCTTCAATCGCGGGGCCAGCAGGCAGTAGGCGGTGAACGCGATGGCCAGCGCCAACTGGTCCGGCGTCCAGACCGGAGGCGTCCACAACGTAAGGGCAAAGGCCACATAGATCGGCTGGCGGATCAGGCGGAACAGCCCCTGGGTCGGCATATCGGGAAAGACGGGCCGGATGCGGGCGAGCAATGACATCCAGCCAAGGGCACCCGATTGCACCTCGGCCCCGGCATCAAAGCTGGCTTTCAGCAGGATCAGCCAACTGGCGGCATAGGCGGCGGTCACGGCCCAGAATGCCGCGCCTTCCGCCCGCCACCAGATGATGCCCGACGGTGTCCACAGCGCAAACAGGGCCAGCAACTGGGCGGATGCGATGATGGCATAGGTCGTGGTGGCCAGCGTTTGCCCATGCGGGCCGGGGACAAGGCGTGCCAGCAACCGCCCGCCGCGCGTAGTGAGAAACAGCGAATGCGCCAGCGGGAACTGCACGATCAGTGCTGCATTGGCCAGCGTGGCCCAAGGCCATGGCACGGTGCCAAGGCTTTCGCTCAGGCCAAAGAACATCGCCAGCACGCCCGCCGCAAACAGCGCATGGCACAGCGCGCCAAAGGTCAGCGCCAACGCGATCCGCCCCGCACCAGCGGGCGGGCGCAGGGCGGCGCGGATCAGCGTGATCAGTCGAGCAACGCGCGGCTCGTTCCACATGGTCATCTCCGCGCCAGCAGATCGGCGGCCATGGCGGTGCCGCTGTCCCACGCGGCCTCGATGCGCGGGCCCAGGCACCAGTCGCCGCCCAGATAGAGGCTGCCATCGGCGTTGCACAAAAACGGCTGCCCAAGCGCCTGCGTGACCCGCGCATGGCGCCAGCGATGGGTGGCGGCATGTGTGACGGTGGCGGGCGACGCGCCCAGCCGGTCGCACAGCAGGGGCAGCATGCGGACGGTCAGGGTGGTGGCATCATCCTCCAGATGTGCCAGACTGAACGCGGCACCCGCCTGTGCCACCCAAAGCGTCTGCCCCTGCGGGCGGCCCGGCTTGGTGCTGTCCTGGGCGATCCATGACAGCGGGTCATCGGCATCCTTGCGGGTGATGAAAGGGGCTGGGGCGGTAACAGCCGCCATCAGCGTCAGGCAAGGGGCCAGCCTGACGCCACCAAGGGCCGCGACCAGCGGATGATCCGCGCCCAAAAGGGCTGCCACTTGCGGGGCGGGCACAGTGACCACAACGCGCGCGGCGCGCAGGGTGGTGTCAGCCAGATGCAGCCGCCAGCCATCTGCCTCTGGTTCCAAGCGGGCCACCTGCGTATTCGGGCGGATGTCCAGCCCCACCCCAAGCGCCTTGGCTATGGCCGACATGCCCGGCACGCCAACGCTGTGAAGCCGCCCGGTGCCATCGCCCCACTTGGCCACGCTGCCTGCCGTTTGCAGCGCATCCAGCACGGTGGCAAAGCCCGCTCCATGCGCGTTCACAAACTGTGCGCCGTGATCAAATTGCAGATCGCCCGCCCGCCGGGTCGCCACGCGCCCGCCGATGCCGCGCCCCTTGTCCAGCACCACAGGGGCCATTCCTGCATCGGCCAGCCTGCGGGCACAGGCCAGTCCGGCCATGCCCGCGCCAATGATGATGACGGGCATCATGCGGGCAGCGCCTGTTCCAGAATCCGCGGGATGTTCTGCTTTACCTTGAAGAACCCCGCCGTGGCATGGGGCCAGATC
>JBBRKS010000286.1:0-3780 GCA_038231775.1 Rhodobacterales bacterium
GATTTCGATACGCGGGCGGGGCAGATAGACCGCGTGGGCGGTGAGGGTCAGACTTTCACCGCTGCCCAGCGCGTAGGAAAACTCCAACGCCGCCGCCGTGCCATTGATGGCTTGGGTCAGCAGGGTCGTGTCGGCAAAGCGGACCTCTACCTTGCCGGTCAGGGCCGCGATGGTCGGATCCGCGCCGTCGATCTTGGCATCCGACCGAATGGTCTCGATCCGGTCGAGGTTGTTGGCATAGGTGACATCGGCGGAAACGATGTTACCCAGCGCCACCCCGTCGCGTTTGATCGCGCCGTTGAAATGGCCGAACCGCCTCAAGCTAATCGCCGCCGGTGTGCCAGCGGCGGTGACGGCAGCAATGGTTTCGCCCTGCGCCACCAGCATGACCTTGGAACTGAGCAACCCAGACCGTTCCATCGACCACGACAGCGCATCAAGGACGCAGCCCGAATACATCGCAAACCGGGGAACTTCCGGCATGCCGACTTCGATGGACATGCTGGGCAGCGTCCAACTGCCCGACATGAAGGTGTGCGAATTCAAGCCGCCGGTCAGGGTCGCCGCCGACACCGTGCCGTTAGAGGCAGGCGAGATCGACGCGGCCAGGGTGAAGGTATTTCCGGCGCTGCCGAGGACATCATAGACCATGGTCAGCGAGGTGGCCGTGCTGGAATAGGTTGTCAGCGCCACGCCCGGCACCACGCTGGCGTTCAATGCCACCGCCAGCGCCGTCATCGTGGCCGCCAGGTTGGCACCGACGTTGACCTGGTTGCCGGTGGCACCCGATGCCACGAAGGTGAAGGCAGTGCCGTTGATCGTCAGGGTCGAGTTGACGGCGGGCTGGGCTGAAAAGATGATCGCCCCCGTCGCGGCAACTGTCCCTGCAGTGGTCGGGGATCCGAAAGCCGCCTTCAGCCAAAACCCAAAGCCCACCGCATCGATCGGCACCTCCACATCGCCGTCCGTAGTGATCGCATCCAGCAAGGGCGCGCGGGGATCGCGGCCATAGCCCAGAAGCTCTGACGCCAGCAGCGGCTGCTCTGCTGCCAACGAAGAGGTGATGAAGGGCATCTGGGTGTAACCAGACCCCGGCGGGGTGCCGTAGACAGTCTCGAACGCAAGCGCCATCTGCGCCCGAGCTCCTTGTGCGCGTGCCATATCAGTATCCTTTCGGTTGGGAAGTCTGGTCTTCTTTGGAAATCAGGTCAGCGGGTCGGGGCTGGCGTAGTGCAGCACGACGATGATGACAGCAGCCTTCAGTGCCGCCGCGCCTTCGATAGGCAGATCGACTGGTTCCGGCGCTTCGGCCTCGACCCAATCGCAAAGGCCTCCAAGGGTGCGGTCGGCCGCCAGCGCCGCGCCGATGGACGCGGTCAGCGCATCAAACAACACATCTCGCCCTGACCCCGCCTGGATCACCACCTCCAGTTCGGCTCGGTGTTCGTAGAAATAGGTCAGCGGCGACAGGGTGACTTCTGGCTCACCGGGCTTTCCGTCTCGTAGGATGATCAGGCCGCTCTCCGGGATGCGCTCGGGCAATATCTCCCCACGCAGGACCGGGGCGGCAAGGGTTAGCAGCCGTGCTTGGAGTGCGGCGAGGATGGTTTCGCGTTTGCTGGGCATTTTGTACTCGTGCTGAATTGTGACTTCTGCCGAAGCCGCCAATATGCTAAAGGTAATACCTGTGAATACTCACCGGAGACCTCTCATGAACGCCATTCGCCCGGTTGCCGTGAAGCTGGACCAGGACATCCGCGACCGCCTGAAGCGGCTGGCGGATGCCAAGGACCGCTCGACCCACTGGATGCTGCGCGAGGCCGTGGCGCAGTTTGTCGACCGCGAAGAAAAGCGCGAGGCGTTTCGTCAGGCCGGTCTTCAGGCTTGGGCCGAATATCAGGCCACCGGCCAGCAGGTCACCCATGACGAGGCCGATGCCTGGCTCGCCCAGCTGGAAGCGGGCGAAGAGGCGGTCGTTCCTGAATGCCACTGCTGATCTGGTCGCCCGCAGCGCTGCGGGATGTTGAACGGCTCTATCAGTTCCTCGCCGACAAGAATCCGGATGCGGCCCGCCGTGCCGCCAAATCCATCCGTGAGGGAATGCAGATCCTCAATGATCAGCCCGGTGTTGGCCGCCCTGTCGAGGACATGGCGCCCGAGTTTCGTGAGTGGTTCATCACCTTTGGCGACAGCGGCTATGTGTCCCTCTACCGATTTGATGGCGAAACGGCGGTGATCCTGGCTGTTCGCCATCAGCGCGAGGCCGGGTGCTGAGAGGCAGGGCCACAATCAAGTTTCCGCAGCCAAGTTCTCGTGGCCGTCACCCACCAAAGCCAAGTTTCTGCAGAGTCGCTCGATCTGGTGCTCCAGTCGCCGGAACTCCGGCGGATGTCTGGAAAGCCTTCATGGCGTCCTTCGACCCAGCGCCCCATTGGCCATCCGGGGTGCCGGTGTCAAATCCTCCAGCGTTCAGAAGGGTTTGGATAGCGCGGTAGTCGTCTTTGGTCAGGGACAAAGTCGTCCAACCGCAAGCCCCTGCCACTTCTTCAAACACGTCTTGGCTTCCGGCGAGGTCGAAAGTCGCGTCATGATTCTGGCCATTGTTTTCCGCCAGCCGAATGAACAGGCGCTTTGAATCATAGATCTTTCGAATGAAGTCCTCGGCATCTTTGCCAAACAGTCCTGCACCTTTATTGCTGGTCAGCCCATTCCAGCGAGTTTGTTGCGCGGGGGTGTCGTCGATCCTCAAGGTGACATCAAAAGTATTGCGCCGGAAGTCTGACATCAAGAAATCAGGCTGAAGGAAGATCAGCGCTGTATCCCCCTCGACTCAGCTCGCGATCAGTCCGTTGAGACCCATATAGAACTATGGATTGTAGGCAGAATAGTTCACAGAAGTTATCTGCAGGCTGTCATCGACAGCCGCATGCTCCGATTTTATCGCCCACCAACCGGAGATTCGATCACCTTCCTTATGGGCCTGTTCGAAGGCCGCAATGCTGTAGTCGATTTCGGGAAATTTCGGATCTGCCCAAGCAACTCCGCTGACGGACGGTGCGGCGGAAGCAGACGGCTCCACTGGCGCCGTCACCGCTTTGGGTTCAGCCGCAGGAGCGGGTGTTGCAACCACAGGGAAGGCAATTCCGTATTTCGCCTGAAGGTAACCCATCTGCAATTGCGCAAGCGTAAGTTTCTCGGTTTCGGCCCTGCTCAGTGCAAGCGCTTGAACCAGCCCACCTCCCTGCGCCGCTTCCTTCTCGGCTTCATCGATCCGCTGCTGTGCCAAAGCCATTTCACCCAGAAGTTGCTGCGCCCTAGCTTCGTCAGGTTGGATTGCTGGGACGACGACTTCCACTGTCGCGCCACCTTCCACAGCGTTGATGCGGTTTTCTATGAGAGCTTTCGACAAAAGTAGGGCTTCGAGCCGCGCTTCTGCCAACCCCTTGATCAGGCCGCCGTCATAAAGAGCTATTTTCGCCGTCACCTCGGCAATCTGCTGGTCAATCGATGCGAGTTCGGAGGGAAGTGTGCTGTCTGACTGGGCCACGGCCAGTGTAGCAAAACAAAATGCGAGGGCGACTGGCAGGGACGTCTGCAAAAGGCGCATATCAACAACTCCACGTTCTGTTCAGTCTATTGATCACGCTTAGGTTGCTCAAGTCGATCCTTTTCCAATCTTTCCGTCCAACCAATTGCGCACGATACTGCCGGGAATGGCCGCCAAGGCCCGCTCGGCATCCCGCGCCAGATCGAGGCGTTTGGCCAGTCTGACCTGCCGCA
>JBBRKS010000287.1:0-3739 GCA_038231775.1 Rhodobacterales bacterium
CAGTTCAACGTCGAATCCGAACCCGAACTGGCAGCTTTGTCTGCCGTGGCCACCGAACTGGGCCTGACCGCCCCGATCACTTTGCGCGTCAACCCCGATGTCGACGCCAAAACCCACGAAAAGATCGCAACCGGCAAGAAGGAAAACAAGTTCGGCATCCCGATCTCCAAGGCCCGCGCGGTGTATGCGCAGGCGGCTGCGCTGCCCGGCATTCAGGTTGTCGGCATTGACGTGCACATCGGCAGCCAACTGACCGACCTTGCCCCGTTTGAGGCGGCCTTCACCAAGGTTGCCGAACTGACAGAAGCCCTGCGCGCCGACGGCCACATCATCACCCGGCTCGATCTTGGCGGCGGTCTTGGCATCCCCTACACACGGTCAAACGACGCGCCCCCCTTGCCGATGGACTACGGCGCGCTGATCAAACGCACGCTTGGCCATCTGGGTTGCGAAATTGAAATCGAACCGGGCCGCCTGATTTCCGGCAATTCCGGCCTTCTCGTCTCGGAGGTCATCTATGTCAAAGAGGGTGAGGATCGCACCTTCCTGATCGTCGATGCCGCGATGAACGATCTGGTGCGCCCGTCGATGTACGGTGCCCACCATGACATCGTGCCGGTGGTTGAGGCTGCGCCCGGCAGCCCGACCCACGACTACGACGTCGTAGGCCCGGTGTGCGAGACGGGTGATACCTTTGCCAAGGCCCGGCCACTTTCCGCCTTGAACGCCGGTGACCTGATCGCCTTCCGCTCTGCCGGGGCCTACGGTGCCGTCATGGCGTCAGAATACAACACACGGCCCCTTGTCCCGGAAGTTCTGGTCCAAAAGGATCACTTCGCCGTCATAAGACAGCGTCCGACCTTTGACGAAATCTTGAAGCGCGATACTTTACCGTCATGGTTGTGACCCGCACAGGAACTGACCGCTGCCGATGATAGATGGCAAACCAGAAGCGGCCCTGAAGCGGATCGAGTTTCCGCTGCGCCTGACCCTTCTGGGGCTCTGGGCTGAACGGCTGACGCGTGCCTTCTGGCCGTTGTGGAGCGTGCTGATTCTGGGCCTTGGTCTGGCCGCACTGGGTGTGCAGGACCACCTGCCGCTAGAGGCGGACTGGTTTGGCCTTGTGTCATTGGTGATCGGTCTGGTGTGGTCGCTGATCCACGGCCTGCGCAGCTTCCACAAGCCGACAAGGGCGCAGGCGCTGACCCGGCTGGACAGCCGCCTGCCCGGACGCCCGATTGCCGCCTTGCGCGACAGTCTGGCGCTTGGCAGTGCAGATCAGGCCACTCGCGCTTTGTGGGACGTGCACCGCGACCGCATGGCCGTGCGCGCCGGGGCGGCAAAAGCGGTCGAACCTGACCTTCGGCTGTCGTCACGCGACCCCTACGCCCTGCGCTACATGGCGCTGACGGTGCTGGTGCTGGCGCTGATCTTTGGCTCTCTTTGGCGCGTGGCGTCAGTTACCACACTGCCTGCGCCCGGCGGTCAGGGACAGGCGGCCACAGGCCCGGTTTGGGAAGGCTGGGCGCAACCGCCCGCCTATACCGGCAAACCCGCCTTGTATTTGGCCGACCAAAAGGGCGATGCCCTGATCCTGCCCGCAGGGACGCGCATTCAACTGCGCTTTTACGGCTCCCCCGGGGCACTTATTCTGGCCGAAACCGTTTCAGGGCGCACCGATGTGCCCCCGGCCTCGCAGCCCACGCAAGACTTCATCGTCAAGCAATCGGGCCGGTTGAAGATCGAAGGTGCGGGGGGCCGCGAATGGCTGAT
Source organism: Rhodobacterales bacterium (assembly GCA_038231775.1). Lineage (GTDB taxonomy): Bacteria > Pseudomonadota > Alphaproteobacteria > Rhodobacterales > Rhodobacteraceae > Stagnihabitans. The sequence continues at coordinate 1,774 of JBBRKS010000287.1, forward strand.
CACCGTGCTGACCGACGCCCCTCCCGCCATCGCCCCCACCGGCGTGATGGACCGCGACGCCGATGGCCGGTTTAAGCAACCGTTTGAGGCGACCGATGACTACGGTGTGACCAAAGGCGATGTGACCATCGCGCTTGACCTGCCCGCCGTTGACCGCCGCTATGGCCTGACCCCTGAACCAGAGACCGCAGCCCCGGTAACGCTTGACTTGCCCATGCCGAAAAAGCGCGACCGCACCAAGGTGGATCAGGTGCTGGTCGATGACCTGTCCAAATCGGTACTGTCCAACCTGCCGGTCACGCTGACCTTCACCGCCACCGATGCCGCAGCGCAAAAGGCCACCTCGCAACCCTTGCATGTCGTTCTGCCCGGTCGCCGCTTCTTTGACCCGCTCGCCGCTGCCGTGGTCGAACTGCGCCGCGATCTGTTGTGGAGCCGTACGAACGCCCCCCGCGTGGTCGAGGTGCTGAAAGCCGCCACCTACAAGCCCGAAGGCTTCATGCCGAACGTAAAGACCTATCTGCGCCTGCGCGTGCTGATCAACGAACTTGACCCGATCGCCGCCACGCTTGACGTGACCAAACGCGACGAAGTGGCCGAAGAGATGTGGCAGATCGCCCTGTTGCTGGAAGACGGCGACCTCGCCTCGGCGCTTGACGCCATGAAACGCGCGCAAGACCGGCTCGACCAGGCCATCCGCAACGGCGCCTCACCCGCCGAAATCGACCGCCTGATGAAAGAGATGCGGCAGGCGTTGGACAATTACACCAAGCAAGAGGCGCAGAAGAACGCTCAGAACCCGGATGAGCCGGGACAGAAAGACCAAAAGGGCATGAAGCTGACCCAGGATCAGCTGCAACAGATGCTGGATAAACTGCAGCAACTGATGAAAGAGGGTCGCACCGCCGAGGCGCAGGCCCTGATGAAGCAACTGCGCGACTTCATGAACAACATGAAGGTGACGCAAGGCGACGGTCAGGGCACCGGTCAAGGTCAGGGCAGCCCGGGTCAGCAGGCGATGAAGGACCTTGGCAAGACCCTGCGCGATCAGCAGAAACTGTCCGACGACAGCTTTCATGACATGCAGAAGGGCGGGCAGGATCAGCAGGGTCAAGACCAGCAGGGCCAAGACGGCACGGGTCAGGATGGCCAAAACCCGGATGGCACAACGCCCGACGGCCAGCAGACCAATCCCGATGGCCAAAAACCCGGCGGCCAGCAGGCTGATCCGAATGGCCAGAACGGGCAGAACCCCGATGGCACCACATCCGGCGGCCAAAGCCTTGCCGACCGGCAGAAATCGCTCAAGGACCATATCGACGAGTTGCGCCGCTCGGGCATTTTGCCCGGCGCAGGCGATCCCAAAGGTGAAGAGGGCCGCAAAAACCTTGATGACGCGGGCAAGGCGATGACCGACGCCGAAAAGGCCTTGCGTGAGGGCGACCTGCCCAAGGCGTTGGACAAACAGGCGCAGGCACTCGATGCCTTGCGGCAGGGCATCCGGCAACTGGGTGAAGCGCTGGCGCAAAGTCAGCAGGACCGCAACCCGAACGACGGTCAGGCCGCACAGGAAGCCAGCCCGCAAGGCCAACGCGACCCCTTGGGCCGTGATACCGGCGAAAGCACCCAGATGGGCACCGATCACAGCCTGTTGCAGGGTCAGGACGTGTACCGGCGCGCACAGGAACTGCTGGACGAGATCCGCAAACGGGCTGGCGAACAGGCAAGGCCCGATCAGGAACGCAGCTATCTCAAGAGGCTGCTGGATTTGTTCTGATTTGCAATTCAGATCCTGCAACCCCGATTTTTCTGCGAAAAATCCCAAAGGGCAGCAACAGAATTAGGCAGTCAAACTTCAGATTTTTCGCAGAAAAATCGCCTCTTGCCGGAAGAACCGATTTTTCGCAGAAAAATCGCCCCCGGCCCCAGCGAAGGACCTGACGAAATCCCTCAGCCCTGCGCGCCG
>JBBRKS010000288.1:0-3710 GCA_038231775.1 Rhodobacterales bacterium
GACCTTGGGTGCGGCTGGGCGGTTGTCGGAACTGGCCGCGCAGTACCGCGGCACCGTCAAAGGCAGTCTGAACATCGGCTGCCTGCTGACATTTGCGCAAATTCTGGTCCCGCAACTGCGCCGCAGCTTCATCGACCGCTATCCTGAGGTACAGTTTCACCAGACCGAAACCCATCAGGCCGGGCTGATCAAAGGCCTGCGTGAGGCGACTTTGGATGTGGCGCTGACCTATGATCTGGCCCTGCCGCCGGACCTCGATTTCATCGAATTGGCCGTGCTGCCGCCCTTTGTTATTTTGCCAGAGGGTCATCCGTTGACGCTACGCGATGCGGTCACGGTCACCGATCTGATTGACCACCCACTTGTGTTGCTTGACCTGCCGTTTTCAGCCGAATACTTCCTGTCGTTCTTTGAAAAAGCGTCTCTGACACCGCGTATTTCAGAGCGCAGCCGCGATATGGCGGTCGTGCTGTCCTTGGTTGCCAACGGCTTTGGCTATTCCATCGCCAACTTCCGGCCTTTGACCGACAGTGCACCTGATGGCAAGAAATTGGCTTTTGTACCGCTGTCTGGCCCGGTGCAGCCGATGCGGATGGGTCTATTGTGCACCAAGGGCGGGCGCGCCTCTTTGACCATCGCGGCTTTTATTGACCACGCAAGAACGATGCTGCGCGCCCTTCTGCCCGACCTTCTTTTGCGAGAGTAAGCCCCCATGCGCGACCCCCGCTATGACATTCTGTTCCAGCCGATGGCCATTGGACCGCTGACCGCGAAAAACAGGTTCTATCAGGTGCCGCACTGCAATGGCGGCGGCTACCGCGATCCCTCGGCTGCGGCTGCGATGCGTGGGATCAAGGCCGAGGGCGGCTGGGGCGTGATCTTTACCGAACAGACAGAGATGCACCATTCCTCTGAAATCACGCCGTTCATCGAATTGCGGTTGTGGGAAGATAAAGACATCCCCTCGATCGCCAAAATGGCGGCTGCAATGAAAACGCATGGGGCGTTGGCGGGCATTCAGCTGGCCTATTCCGGGATCAACGGCCCGAACATGTACTCTAAAGAAGTGCCGCTTGCGCCGACGGCTTTGCCGATCCGCACCTTTTCCAATGATCCGGTGCAGGCGCGGGCAATGGACAAGACCGATATCAAGAACCTGCGCCGCTGGTTCGTGACTGCGGCCAAGCGCAGCAAGCTGGCCGGGTTTGACCTGATCTGCCTGTACGGCGCGCATGGGTTCGGGATTTTCCAGCACTTTCTAAGCCGGGCCACCAATCAGCGCAGCGATGAATATGGCGGCAGCCTTGAAAACCGCTCCCGCTTTGCGCGTGAGGTTTTGGCCGATCTGCGCGACGCTGTGGGCGATACGATGGCACTGACGCTGCGGGTTTCGCTGGATGAGACGATTGGCCAGCTTGGGTTTTCCAATGCCGAAGTGCGCGATTTCGTCTCTATGAATGCCGAATTACCCGATTTGTGGGATTTGGCGATGGGAACTTGGGAGGAGTGTTCCGGCCCGTCACGCTTCAAGGAAGAGGCCGCACAAGAGGCTTGGGTGACCGGCATCCGCGAGCTATCTTCACGTCCGGTGGTGGGGGTTGGGCGGTTCACCTCACCCGATGTGATGGTGCGGATGATCAAATCCGGGCGTCTGGATTTCATCGGCTGTGCGCGACCCTCCATCGCCGACCCGTTTCTGCCGCGCAAGATTGACGAGGGGCGGGTCGAGGATATCCGCGAATGCATCGGCTGCAACATCTGCATCACCGGCGACATGACCCAAGGCATGGGGCGGTGCACGCAAAATCCGACCTGGATGGAAGAGTGGCGGCGGGGTTGGCATCCGGAAAAGATTGCGGCGAAGGGGGAAAGCCAGACTGTGCTGGTCATAGGCTCCGGCCCCGCCGGGCTTGAAGCCGCACTCGCGGCTGCGGCACGTGGCTATGACGTGGCGGTGGCCGAAGCGCGTGAGGAGTTTGGCGGGCGTGTTGCGTTAGAGAGGCAATTGCCGGGGCTGTCAGCCTGGGGGCGTGTGGCCGACTACAGGCTGTTTCAGCTGAAACAGAGACAGAATGTACACCTTTACCAGGGCTCTCGGCTGTCTGCCGACGAGGTTTTGCAGTTCGGCTTTCAGCATATCTGTGTGGCAACCGGTTCGCACTGGCGGGCGGACGGCGTGGCGCGGCAGCATGTGGTGCCGATGCCGATAAGTGCGGATATGCCGGTCCTGACGCCCGATGATCTGATGGCTGGGCGGTTGCCGTCGGGGCGGGTCGTAGTCTTTGACGACGACCACTATTACATGGGCGGGGTTCTGGCCGAACTTTGCGCGCAAAAAGGGTGTCAGGTGACACTCGTCACCCCGTCGGCCTTCGTGTCGGACTGGACGGCCAACACGCTGGAACAGGCGGCGATCCACCGGCGTCTGGCTGGGCTTGGTGTGACGATAAGGCTGAACACCGGAATCATGGCTGTGCAGGCGGGCGCGGTAGAGACGACTTGTACCTACACCGACGCCCGCGATTATCTGGAGTGCGACGCGGTGGTGTTGGTCACCTCTCGTCAATCCGAGGATGGGGTCTACCTGGCCTTGAAGGCGCGTCAGGCGGATTGGGCCGATGCCGGGATAAGATCGGTGAAGATTATCGGCGATGCAGCGGCACCGGCCCCGATTGCCTGGGCCACTTTTGCGGGCCACCGCTACGCGCGTGATCTGGATGCGCCGGATTTGGGCGATGCGCTGCCCTTCCGCCGCGAAGTGACCCGGCTGGAGGATTAGGCGAAATCTGCACCAGTTTCGGAGGGTGTGGGACACGGCATATGCTGTTCAAAGTTCACCGCAGGCGTCCTGTCCTTCTGAGCGGGTTCGTCTCGCTGCTGCGCTAAATCGGGAAAGCGCTGCGCAGGGTGTTCATCGCGGCAACCAAAGCCTCTGATATGCCGGGTTCGGACAGGGCGTGTCCTGACAGCGGGATCAGGCGCAGGTCGCATTTGGCCCAGCCTTTGGCCAGCGTCCACGCGGCGATCGGCGGGCAGATCATGTCGAGGCGACCCTGAACCAGCGTGGCGCCAATATCTTCGATCAGGGGACGATTTTGTAAAATCCAGCCATCCGATTCCAAAAAGCCCGCGTTCTTGAAATAGTGGTTTTCCAGCCGGGCAAAGGCGCGGGCATAGTCTGCCGGACCCTCACCCATCGGGCCTTCGGGCGCGATGGAGGCGAGGGCGTTTTCCCAGTTCGACCAGATGCGGCCCAGTTTGATCTCGTCGGTCAGATCGCCCGAAAACAGGCGGCGATGATAGGCGTCGATCAGATCACTGCGTTCCGCGACCGGAATCGGGGCCACGAAGCGCGCCCACAAGTCAGGGAAAAACGCCCCAGCCCCGCCGCCGTAGAACCAGTCAAGCTCAACCCGGCTCATCAAAAAGATGCCGCGCAGGACAAGGTGGGCTATGTGGGCGGGGTAAGTGATCGCATAGATCAGCGCCAGCGCGGCACCCCAACTGCCGCCGAACAGGATCAACCGGTCGATGCCAAGGGTGGCGCGGATCATTTCTATATCGGCGACCAGATGCCATGTTGTGTTGTGTTCCACACTCGCATGGGGCCGCGAACGACCGCAGCCGCGCTGGTCGAACAGGATCACGCGATAATGCGCCGGGTCAAAGTAACGCCGCATTGCCGGGCTGCAGCCGCCGCCGGGGCCGCC
>JBBRKS010000289.1:0-3686 GCA_038231775.1 Rhodobacterales bacterium
ATCATTGAGTAACCGCCCAAGGGCCGCGCTGCTTTCAGGCGACAGGCGATCCATGGTGGCAAGGTCCTGGATCAGCGGGGCAACGAAACTTTCCATGTAAAGCGCTGTCGCGTTGGCTGTGTTGCGCACCACGGTGTCCTCGATCCGGCGCGAGACCCAAATCCCGATCACCAGTGCAGCCAGAAAGATCACCAGACCACCAGCCAGCGCAAATTGACTGGCCAGTGACAGGTCCGACCACCAGCGCTGCCGCTCTGTTCCCCTCATCGCCGCGCCCTTTGCGATGCGCAGGCCACCTACGACAGACCCAAAGCTGCAGCCGCACCACAGGCACATGCCCCGGCAAGCGTTGCAAACACCACGGACCGGCGCCACGCATAGGCGGCCAGCACGGCCAGAACGCCGACCACGACACGGCCCTGTTGCGCAAGGGGCGCTTGCAGCAGCGGCAGCATCTCTGCCACGAACAGGGTGGCAATGGCGGCAGGCCCGGTGGCCGCCAAAAAGCGCGCGAGCAGCCCGTTCGGTGCCGTATCGCTTAGGTTGGCGCGCAGCGGCAGATAGCGCCACAGATAGGTCAACGCTCCGGCGATCAGCGCCAGTTCCAGCACCTCAGCCCGCATGGGAAGTCTCGCGCGATGGCCACGAAACGCCCGTCACCGCCCCGGCGATCATCCCGGCAAACAGGCCGAGTGTGGCAGAGCCGAACCATGTGCCCGCCACAGTCGCCGCGGCAGCGATCAGGATGACCGGGACTTGCTTTCCACTTAGAATCGACAGCAATAGGGCCAGAAACAGCGCGGGCAGCATGAAATCCAGACCCGCACTGACCGCAGGCCAACCGTCCAGCGCCCCGCCACCCGCCCAAGCCCCGGCAGCCGTTCCGGCAAGCCAGGCGGCATAAGCGCCAAACCCCAAGATCAGCATGAAGCCTTCTGAAAACCTTTGCCCCTTGACCAAGGCACCCAAGGCCGCGCCAAAAACCTCATCCGTCAGAGCAAAGGCCCACAGCCAGCCCAGCCGCGTTGCGCGGTCAGCCCCCGCCTTTTGCAGCAGCGTCGGCCCATACAGCACATGCCGCAGGTTCATCGCGGCCAGCGTCAGTCCGGCCACAAGAACCGGCGCACCTCCGGCGATCAACGCAATCGCCAGAAACTGTGACGCCCCGGCAAACACGATCAGCGACAGGCAAATCGCCTCGGCCCCGGTCAAGCCCGACCGGGTCGCCGCCACGCCAAACGAAAAGGCGATGGGAAAATACCCCAGCACCAAGGGAAGAACGGCCTGCAAACCGGCCAAAGCGGGGGATTTTTGCTGCATCATGGTCAAGCGGTACTCATCCGGCCCCTTGCCTGTCAAGCGGCCCTTCGCGCCCATTCCGCCCCTGATCTTTCCCGCCGCAATCTTGCCCCTTGCCAAGACAAACCTGCGAAGCGTAGCCTGCATCCGTCAGGTTCGGGAGAATCCAGCCCCGAGCTGGTGCCGAAGGAGCAACCGCCCCGGTAAACTCTCAGGCGCACGGACCGTCCTGACAACGGAACTCTGAAGAGTGGCGATTTCGCCCGCCGAAGGGATAATGATCTCAGGCGCCTAAATCCCCCGGTCAGGGGTGGCGGGCAAGGACAGAGGGGGCATCGGGGGGCAGGGATTGGCCTGCCTCGTACGGTGCCGGTATGGTTAAGTCCGGCAGGAAACAGGGGGCATGATTTGTCCGACGACCTTCTGCAGCGGCTTGAACTGCACGATCTGCATGTCGCACTTGGCGCACGCATGGTGCCGTTTGCGGGCTATGAGATGCCCGTGCAATATCCGGCCGGAGTGATGAAAGAGCATTTGCACACCCGCGCCGGTGCCGGGCTGTTCGATGTCAGCCACATGGGGCAGGTGATTTTGCGGCCGCGCACCAATCTGGCCGATCTGGCCCGCGGGTTTGAGGCGCTGGTGCCGGTTGATGTGCTGGTCTTGGGCGTCGGACGGCAACGCTACGGCATGTTCACCGATGCCCAAGGCGGTATTCTGGACGATCTGATGTTTGCCAATCGCGGCGACCATCTGTTTGTCGTGGTCAACGCCGCCTGCAAATCCGCCGATATCGCCCATATGAAAGCCAATCTGGCTGCGGTGGCAGAGGTGACACCGGTCACCGACCGCGCACTTCTGGCGCTACAAGGTCCGTTGGCTGCGACCGTGTTTTGCCGTCTGGTGCCCGACGCCGCCACGATGCGCTTTATGGACATGCGGATTTTTGACTGGAACGGGGTCGAACTTTGGGTCTCTCGGTCTGGTTACACCGGCGAGGATGGCTTTGAAATCTCGGTCGCCAACCGCCATGCGCTGTCCCTAGCCCAAACCTTGCTTGATGCGCCAGAGGTTCAGCCCATTGGCCTTGGCGCGCGCGACAGTCTGCGGTTGGAGGCGGGGTTTTGCCTGTATGGCCATGACATGGACGCCACGACCACGCCGGTCATGGCCAACCTGTCCTGGGCCATTTCCAAGGCGCGGCGCGCTGGCGGTGAACGCGCTGGCGGTTTTCCGGGGGCTGCGCGGATTCTGGACCAGATGGCGGGCCAGCCCGACCGGCTGCGCGTCGGCCTGCGCCCTGAAGGCCGTGCGCCAATGCGCGAAGGCACCGAACTTTATGCCGGCGCTGATTTGGTTGGCCACATCACCTCGGGCGGGTACGGCCCGTCCGTCGCGGCCCCGATCGCCATGGGATATGTGGCGACATCCCATTCAAAACCCGGCACACAGCTTGAGGCAGAGTTGCGCGGAAAGCGGCTGCCGGTGACCGTCTGCCCCCTGCCCTTCCACCCCACCTCCTTCAAACGTTGAGGACTGCAATGAAGTATACCAAAGACCATGAATGGCTGCGCGTCGAAGGCGATCTGGTTGTCGTCGGCATCACCGAACACGCCGCCACCCAATTGGGCGACGTGGTGTTCGTAGAACTGCCCGAGATTGAGACCGTGGTGGCAGAGGGCGACGAAGTTGTGGTGATCGAAAGCGTCAAAGCCGCGTCTGACATCACAGCCCCGGTCGACGGCGAGATCGTCGCAGTCAACGAGCTGTTGGTCGACAATCCCGGTCTGGTCAATGAAGACCCGACCGGGGCTGCCTGGTTCTTCAAATTGCGCCTTGATGATATGAGCGTGCTGGACGCTTTCATGGACGAGGACGAATACAACGATCTGATCGGATAAGGCCCGGCGCACGAATTTTCTGCGAAAATTCAAATCGCGCCCCCGATCACCAAGGAAAACACAGTCCGCCACTTCAGAATTTTCGCAGAAAATTCGGGGCTGCGGACCTTTGAAAACCGAGGATTGCCATGACCTTTGCGCCCATCGACTACAACCCTTACGACTTTGCCAACCGCCGCCACATCGGCCCCTCGCCCGAGGAAATGCAGGCGATGCTGCAGACGGTCGGGGCGCCGACACTTGATGACCTGATCGCCGAAACCGTGCCAGCCACCATCCGGCAAAGCGCCCCTTTGGGCTGGGCACCCCTGTCTGAACAGGATCTGCTGACCCGGCTGCGGGCGGTCGGTTCGCGCAACCGGGTGATGATCTCCCTGATCGGTCAGGGTTATTACGGCACCGTCACGCCGCCCGCCATTCAGCGCAATATTCTGGAAAATCCTGCCTGGTACACAGCTTACACCCCCTATCAGCCCGAAATCGCTC
>JBBRKS010000290.1:0-3680 GCA_038231775.1 Rhodobacterales bacterium
CCATGCTGTCGCAAGAAGAGCAAAGTGGCCGACTTTTACGCCGCCCGCAGCAGGCCTATCCCGCCGCTACCGTGGCCGACTTTTACACCGCCGTTCTCAGAGGAGCGTAGGGGTGGCAATTCAGCCGCCGAGCACGAAGTAGCCCAAGTGTTCAGTCCCGGCATTTGGTGGATCTGGTTCAGGATGAATCGTTCCGGCTCTGATGTCCAGACTTTGCGGATGTATTCGTGGGGCGTGAGCCCGTGCGGGGTCTAGAGCCTGCGGGCATAGTTGTTGGCCGCGAGGAAGTCGGCGAGGTGGGTACGCAGTTGGAGGCAGTCGTCCAGCGGCAGAAGAATATGGCGCCGGAACGCGACAACCATCGCTTCCTTAGCCTGCGTCAGCAAAGTGGACCGCGGTTCTGTCGGCCCGGTCTTCATTTCCTCGACCGTCGCGCGCTTTCGCCACTTCGCAACTGTCTTGGGGTTGATGCCCAGTTCCCGGCTCAGGTGCGCGAGCAAAGCCTGCGATCGCTGTATTGCTGCTCTGACGGCATGCGTGGTCGTGGCGCACGGGTGACGAACTTGTCCCATGTTGCTTGCTTCCATTCCTGAGAAAGGATCCCACCAACAAACCGTGGGATCAAACTCCCAGACCGCTCCGAAAGCTTCTCGAAAAAGCTTGTGAGCGCTTCCATTGCTGAGGCACATCAAGATTAATTTTTGCACATGTGGGGCCTTGGAACGTACTTTTTGCAAGTACATTAGGCGATCCCCGATGGATTATCCCTCTAACACCTCTTTGAGGCGATAGCTGCCTGCCCTGCCTGTCAGACAAAAGCTTCGTGGACTTGCGGCTGAGAAACATGCCCTCCGATATCTCGATCATTGTTGTGGAAAAAGACCAAGACCGCGCTTCGCGGATCGTTGAGGCTTTGACCGCGGCTGGCGACTACCGGATCACCGTTTTGTCGGATGAGGCAGGTCTGGCGCAGCGTATCGCGGAGCTTCGGCCGGATGTTGTGCTGATCGACGTGGCAAGCCCGTCGCGGGATGTGCTGGAGGAACTTACGCTGGCTTCGGGTGCTATGGAACGGACGGTGGCGATGTTTGTCGACAAGTCCGACCCCGGCATCACCCGTGCGGCGATTGAGGCGGGGGTATCGGCCTATGTGGTCGATGGCTTGCGGCCCGACCGGATCAAACCAATCCTGGACGCCGCGATTGCACGATTTCACATGTTCAGCCGGATGCGCACCGAACTTGCCACCACCAAAGCCGCATTAGAGGAACGCAAGGTCATCGACCGCGCCAAGGGTTTTGTCATGCGCGCCAAAGGCTTGGATGAGGTCGCGGCCTACCAGCTGATCCGCAAGACGGCGATGGATCAGGGCAAGCGTGTGGTGGATGTGGCCAATGCGCTGGTGATGGCGGCGGAGTTGCTAAAGTGACTCGGACCCTTCCTGTAGGCTATCTGCCCTTGGTGGATGCCGCCCCCCTGATCATCGCGCAGGTCTTTGGCTTTGCCGAAGAAGAGGGGCTGGACCTGCAACTGAAACGCGCCGCAAGCTGGTCGATGCTGCGCGATATGCTGGATTTTGCGCAGGTTGATGCGGCGCAGATGCTTTCGGTGGTGCCGGTGGCGCGCGCCTTGGGTCTGGGCGGTGGCACCGTGCCTTTGGAAGCGCCGATGGTCATGGCGCTGAACGGGGAAACCCTTGGCCTGTCAAGCCGGGTGGCGGGGTTGGTTGCCGCGCCTTTTGGCGATGCGGTGGCGGCAGGGCGGGCTTTGGCAAAGCTGGGTCAGCCCTTGCGGATGGGCGTGCCGTTTGCCTTTTCGATGCAGGCGGAATTGCTGCATTACTGGTTGGAACGGGCGACGGGCGGCGTGGCCGTGTCGATCCATACCGTGCCGCCGCCGCGCATGGCCGAAGCTTTGCTGGCCGACGAGATTGACGGGTTTTGCGTGGGAGAGCCTTGGGGCAGTCAGGCTGTGGCCACGGCAGGCGCGCATCTGTTGCTGCCCGGTTCGGCGATCTGGAGTCAAGCGCCCGAAAAGGTGCTCGCCACCCGGGTCGGCTGGTGTGAGGCAGAGCCGGATCTTGCGGGCCGTCTGATGCGGGCGATCTGGCGGGCCTGCCGTTGGCTGTCCGATCCCGGCAATCGCCTGACAGCCAGCGAAGCTTTGGCGGCACCGCAGCATCTGGGCGTCTCGCCCGAGATGATCGACCCAAGCCTGAGCGGTCGTTTCAGTCTTGGCCCTGAGGGCGACGAAGGCTTTGCCGCACAATTTCTGACCTTTTGTGACGGTGCCGCGAATTTTCCATGGCGCAGTCAGGCGGCGTGGATCGGGATGCGGCTGGCAGAGCGGTTTGGTCTGGACGTAGCCGCGGCGCAATCCAAGGCGCGGGCAGTCTTCCGCAGCGATTTGTACCGCGCCCACATGGCGGGAACCGCCGCTGCCTTGCCACGCGACTCGGGCAAGGCAGAGGGAAACTTGCCGGACTCCGCGCCGGTGCCCGCCACCCAAGGCCACCTGACCTTACTGCGCAACCGTTTCTTTGACGGCGCTGTTTTCGACTTTGCCGACGAGGGCCGCTGAAAATCAGTGCAGTTTGCGCCGCGTCGCAGCATTTCTGGTAAACGACTGAACGAAAGCCACGAAACCCGCTTGACCGAATGATGGTGGTGACGCTTGGTCAAATCAAGACAGGGCAACGGCGCCCAGTCAACTCCCCGAACGTCCGGGACGCAGGCAAGGATGCCTGACCCGTCGCACACAGAAGCGACGCGGGTCTAAGGCCTTTTCCACACTGATAATCATCGGCCTCGCAGGTCAGCCTCTCCCCTTTTTTGTCAAGGAAGTCCCCTCATGTCCCGGATCGCCGCCCTTCTATTGTGTTCCACCCTGTTGTCACATGCCGCTTTGGCCCAGACGCCGGGGATCGAAAAAGACCAGTTGACGCTGGGTTTCATCAAGCTGACCGACATGGCCCCTTTGGCGATAGCCAAGGAAAAGGGCTTCTTTGACGATGAGGGGCTTTCGGTGACCCTGCAGGCGCAGGCCAACTGGAAGGTGCTGCTGGACGGTGTGGTTTCCGGTCAGTTGGACGGCGCGCAGATGCTGGCGGGTCAACCGCTTGCGGCGACCATCGGCTATGGCACCAAGGCCGCTTTGGTCACGCCGTTCTCGATGGACCTGAATGGCAACGCCATCACCGTGTCCAACGCGGTCTGGGCCGCGATGAAGCCGGGTGTGCCGGTTGACGCGGACGGCAAGACGGTTCATCCGATCTCGGCCTCCACTCTAAAACCCGTTCTGGATCAATATGCTACGGTGGGCAAGCCGTTCAACATGGGGATGGTTTTCCCGGTGTCCACCCACAACTATGAACTGCGCTATTGGCTGGCGGCTGGCGGCATCAACCCCGGTCTTTACAGCCCCGATGACACGTCAGGCCAGATCGGCGCAGAGGTTCTGATATCGGTCACCCCGCCGCCGCAGATGCCCGCGACTCTGGAGGCCGGTACGATTGACGGCTATGACGTGGGCGAGCCGTGGAATCAGGCCGCTGTGGCCAAGGGCATTGGCGTTCCGGTCATCACCGATGATCAGATCTGGAAGGACAAGCCGGAAAAGGTCTTTGGCCTGACCGCGCAGTTCGTCCAGGACAACCCCAACACCACGCTGGCCCTGACCAA
>JBBRKS010000291.1:0-3624 GCA_038231775.1 Rhodobacterales bacterium
AAACGCCGCCCATTCTGCGGGCGACAGATCGAGGCTCTGCAGGGCCGGATGGTCCTGATAGCGCATGGCAATCAACCGGATCGCGGGCAACACATCAGCCGGGGCCGCAACGCCGCCTGTGCTGTAGGAAACATCGACGGCTGGCGTATCCCCCTCCCCTTCCGGGGTCTCAAATTCAACCTGCTCGGCAGGTCTGGCGGGAACGATCAACTGACCTTGCGCATCATAGCGCTGAACTGACGACTGAAGCGCTACGAGCTGAACACTTTCCCCCTGCCCTGCGTCATTCCACCGGATCACTTCCGCCTGGGCGACTGAGCATGCCACGCCGGACATCCCCAACAACAGAAGGCACGTCGAGATGATCGAGGTTGAGCTTGCCGAACGCGATCCCGAACATCCCGATCGGTGAATTGACGATCCGCTCGCGCGCCAAGGCTGTGACGAGCAGGTATCGCTCGCCCGCCTTGTTGACGACGTAGAACAGCCATTCCCCGGTGAACCGGCTCTCGGGGTTTGGCGCAGAAACGCACTCGATCTCAACACTCGCTCCTTCCGTCAGTGCCAGGGCGCGGAAGTCGCGCTCCAGCAGCACCGGCAATGCACGCCGTTTGGTAGTCATCTTGGGGTCCCCTCGGATCATCTGTTGGGAACGTCATATCTCAGTTTTCTGAGTGTGGCGATGCCTAACAGAAACTATGGTGTATTCAATACAAAAATAACAAACACGGGGAAAGAAACGTCAATGACGGTTTGACCACGGCTCTTGCAGTCGGTGGTGGGCGGTCATGAGGACCGGTCTTAGGGCGGCAAGGACACGAGAGAAAATGAGTATGTGCGAATGCGAAAACATCAAGAAAGACTGATGATTTTGCCATTAGGGGCAGATACGCGCCGCACCAAAAATGCTGTCTTATGCCGGTCCTGATGCTGCTCCGAGTGGGAGTCGCAGCGATGCTTCTGGTGAGCACCGCGACCGCCGCACAACCAGAGGTGATTCGCTGTTTACCACCGCAGGTGCCGGTCACTGACCTGCCTGAGGCAGTCTTGGTCGAGTATCGGGCAGAGATTGGCGCCGAGTTCGAGAGCTATTTCAGCGCGATCAGCACCCACATCGCCTGCCTCGACGAAGCACGGACCCGCGCCTTGGCCGAGGCGCGTGACGCCGCTGACGCTTACGCAACCTTTCTCAACATTTCCCCAGCTCAGAAGGATCTCCCGTGAAGCCCCTCCTCCCCGCCCTCTTCCTTGGCCTTGGTCTTTCGACAGCGGCCGTCACACCCGCCGCGGCTTATCCCGTCGACTGCGCGATCCTCCTGTGTCTTGCCGGAGGCTGGCCCGCCTCCGCCGAGTGCGCCCATGCCCGAGCAGTCTTCATCCGCCGCATTACCCCCTGGCCCATCGAGCCGCCGCTGCAGATATGGAACTGCCCGATGCGGGCTAGTTTCAGGGGTGAGGCGCGGCCACTCGACCGGCTTTTTAACATCGCGGTTCGGGGTGACCTGGCAGCGCCGGCAATGTCATTTCCTGAGCACGGCATTGAGCCGATGCTGATCGATGCTCAGGCCGACGTCGATATCTCTGACTCCACGTTCGACTTCGTCCGCTCGATCCGCGTGTTTGAAATCACCTACCAGCAGCGCCGCAGTTCGGACGGCGACTGCAACAGTTGGGGGACGGTTTACATGGGCAGTTACGGTGCGCAGGGCGATTATACACGCCGTCGCAGCAGCACGTCGGCCGTTCCGAAAGCTTCTGACTTCGCCATCCCAGCAAGTTGCAGCAGCTACTGGCACCGTTCGGTCTTTGTCGAATGGCGCGACTACCAGGGCACCTATGGCCATGAGGAGGTGCATTACTGACCATCCTCGCCAACGCGCCCTGAATCTAAACGGAAATCTAACCCCCACAAACAGAAACGACGCCAGACCATAGGTCCAACGCCGCACTGAATTCTCTCGTTGCACAGGGAATTTAGCGTGAGTTGAGGACCCGTTCAACCGGCAAACCGCTTTGCCTGAACGATTTTTGCATGCCGCAGTCTGGCGTCCCTCTCAAAAGGACGACCACCCTATGACGCTGACCACAGGCGCACTTCTGCGCCGCATCATCGAGACCCCACTCTCGGCTTCGGCCCACAAACTGGCCACAATGATCCTCGACGGCATCGCGTGGAAGGACGGCTACAACGGGCTCGACCACGGCACTGCAGCCTTCACCCTCGCACATCTCGCCGAAAAAATGGGGGTGTCGCGGCAGCATTTGTCAGATTTGCTGTCCGAGCTCGCACACTCAGACCTCGCCCTCACCCGCTGGAAGCGGAACGGTAAGTTCGCACCCTGGTGAGCTACCCCCCGAAAATCGGACAGTGACGGAAGCTACGATCTGAAGTCTGCTGATCCCCAATTCGAGGAGATCAGAACATGT
This sequence comes from Rhodobacterales bacterium, assembly GCA_038231775.1. Taxonomy (GTDB): domain Bacteria; phylum Pseudomonadota; class Alphaproteobacteria; order Rhodobacterales; family Rhodobacteraceae; genus Stagnihabitans. The sequence goes on from JBBRKS010000291.1 coordinate 2,428, forward strand.
CGAAACGCAGGAATCATGACGCGTCTTTCAAGGCCCGCGTGGCGTTGGAGGCGCTAAAAGGGGAGCGCACAGTGTCGGAGCTGGCGTCCGCCTATGAGGTCCACCCGACGATGATCCATCAGTGGAAAAAGGCCCTGTTGGAGGGTGCCGCGGGCATCTTCGAACGCGGCGGTCAGGCTGCGGCCACCGCCGAGATCGCCGAGGAAACCGTCCGTGATCTGCATGCCAAGATCGGAGAGCTGGCTGTGGCCAACGATTTTTTGTCACGAAAGCTCAAGCCTTGGGCCGGGAAGTGAGGCGCGGGATGATTGAAAGGGATCATCCCAAGTTGTCGGTCGCGGCGCAATGTCAGTTGCTCTCGATCTCGCGGTCGTCGTTTTATTACGCGCCGCAGGGCGAAACCGCGATGAACCTCGACCTGATGTTGAAGGTCGACAAGCAGTTCCTGGACACGCCGTTCTATGGTGTCCGGCAGATGACGTGGCACCTGCAGAACGAGGGCCATCCCGTGAACGAAAAGCGCATCAGGCGGCTGATGCGCCTTATGCGCTTGATGCCGATCTATCAGAAACCCAACACCAGCAAGCCCGCAAAAGGGCACAAGACCTACCCCTATCTGTTGGGCGGGCTGCGGATTGACCGGCCAAATCAGGTCTGGTGCGCCGACATCACCTATTTGCCGATGCGCAAAGGCTTCCTCTATCTCGTAGCCATCATGGACTGGTTCACCCGCAAGGTGCTGGCCTGGCGCATCTCCAACACGCTGGAGGCGGAGTTCTGCCTCGAGGCGCTGAACGAGGCCATCCACAAGTTCGGCCCGCCCGAGATCATGAACACGGATCAGGGATCGCAGTTCACGTCCTTCGACTGGACCGACCGGCTGAAGCGGGCAAAGACCAAGATCTCCATGGACGGCAAAGCCCGGTATCTGGACAACATCTTCATCGAACGTCTCTGGCGGTCTCTGAAATATGAATGCGTCTACCTGCACGCCTGGGAAACCGGTTCCCAAGCCAAGGCAGGCGTCGGCCGCTGGATCACATTCTACAACCATCTGCGGCCCCACGCCGCCCATGGCGGAAAACCACCCGCCGTGGTCTACTTCAACGCAACCCAAACCGATCAGCAGGTGCAGGCAGTAGCTTAACTCAGCCGGAAATCTGTCCAAGAGTTGGGGAGTAGCTCATGGATCTTCCG
>JBBRKS010000292.1:0-3608 GCA_038231775.1 Rhodobacterales bacterium
CGGTAGCCAAACCGACGCCGCTTCTCAGCGATCCTGTTCATTTCCACCCGGACCTCCGGATTATCCGGTGGGCGATCACGCCGCACGGTCTTTGGATCGACACCGATCAAAACGCAGACCCGGCGTTGAGAGATCGGATGCCCTAAGGCCTTATAGCTTGACCCGTTGTCGATAACGATTGTCTTGGGCAAGCCGCCCCATTTGCATTGGGTCACGTCGAACAAGGACTTCGCAACGTCCCTCTGTGTCGCCCCTTGACCCTTCGCCAGGATCACCAACGTTGCCCAAAGGTAGTGCGAAGAACCGTCAAGCCATCCGATCAAGTGGACGCGGAGAGGTTCTTTCAAAGGAGCAAGGATGATGTCGATATAGTGCTCATCCCCGTAAAGCACCTCCATCTGCAGGGCCGTCAACTCACGCTGGTTGCGGTATTGGTGGCTGTCACTCCACGCCTTATAGTCGCGCCTGAACTGATGCACAGCCCGATATTGCCGGAAGGCCTTGACCCAATGGCTGTTGAGTTTGCAGGCCTCAAGCAGCTCGGCTTTGCTGATAACAGCGCCCGCTTCAACGGTAAGCCGCATCAGTTCCGCACCGCATATCTCAATGACCTTGCGGTCAGAAATGTCGCGTTGAACGATGACACCGGCGGCGGTCTTGTGCAGCGTTGCGGCGATCTGCGCCTTGACTGCATTCGGAAGGCTAACCCGATCATCCCACCGCCGAACCACGAAAACCCGCGCCTTGCCTTTGTCGCACCGCGCCTGCGGAACCAGAGCCGCCACGCCATTCGTTTCAAAGGCCGTGACCCATCCGCGCAAGGTGCCAACGTTGAAGCGCTTAAAATCGTTGTCGAATTTGTGAAGCTGAGCTGCTACCGCGTTGAACGCCGCTGCCCGTTCTGGTGTGTTCTTGGCCTGTTGAAGACTGGGCTTCAGAATAGCCCGCTTGTCCGCCGCAATGTCGAAGTGCCGGGCTTCGGGAACGGCCTTCAATGGCGCTTTAAAAACCGTTAAATCGGTGCTTTCGGGCGGGCAGAGCTTGGCCCGAAGCTCCGGCGAACACTCTTCCAGATGAAGCGCCCAGACCGTGCCGCTCTTGCCGCCGCGATGGGCTGGAAGCTGAATGACTGGGAGATAAAAGCCACGCCATGGCCGTCCGTCTGCCGCGCTTTGGAAGGCGAGTTGTGCCGCCCGGAGACCAATCCCAAGCCGCTTGGCAAATTCATCGGAGCGCATCAGAGTGACAGGCCGGGCCATGTTCATACTTCGTCTCGAACCTTTGCCAGAAAACGCTCTGCCAATTGGAGCGACCGTTTGCCAGTCCTATCCCCCCTAAAGGAAAACGTGACGGCCTGACGGGTGAAGCCATGCTTCAAGCAGAAGGCGTTCAAAGACGTGCCGCGCAAGATCTGCGCTGCACGAACCTCTTTGAATAATGTCGGAGAAGGTGTATCAAAATGCATCACTTCCAGCCCCATCGCACCCACGATGGGCGCAATGCAACATTACAGGGCGCAATGAGCGAGGTCAATTGAAAGATGGATCAGCAAGCCGATTTGGTGGTTGACCGCCTGAAAACGCGGTTTAGAGTGCAAACCGACCAAGAGTTGGCGGACGCGCTCAAGCTGGGTCGCAGCACGGTCACGAGCTGGAGGCGGAGAGGTAGTATTCCGGACATCTACGTTCGCATGTCGTGGACAGACGCATTCGTGCCTTTGGGGCTTTCAACAAACGTCTGGACCCCGACTGAGCATGCTGCATTCAATCTCGGGATGATGAGACTCATCAAGGGGTTTGGTATAAAGCTGGAAGACTATCCGGGCTTTCTGAGCAAAAGCGGTTTCCGCGCGGCACAACTCTATTCTACCGTCCAACAAGCTCTGACAGACCTGACAAGCGAGATGAAGGCGCGCCAGGTCGAAGACCCAGCACAGTGCGTGAACTTGATGGTTTACGAGGAGTTCTTCGCGTCCAAATAGCTTCGCCAATCGCTTCGCCAATCGCCTCCGCTTCTAACAAAATCAATGACATACACCATCCACTGTCGGCGAAGCATTGCGAAACCACCCAAACCCCACAAAACATAACGCAATCAATCACTTGCCAGAATCATATTCTGGCGCAATTGCTGACACTCGTTCTGAAATAATTTCTCGCGTTCCACCACTCTGGCGCATTGCCCAGAAACCGGACACCGAGGGCATGCTGCAACCAATGTGATTTCGTTAGGTCAGCTACCCCCCTCAAGACCGTCATCAAGTGGCATAAGAGCCGGCTTCGTCCGACGTCCTTCCCGACCGACTGAGGTGCCAAGACATTTTGGTCATCAGGGCATTTTCAGACGTTGAACTGGAACCCATCCACCGTAAGGGCTTGCCCCGTAATGAAACAGGGCTGAGAGGTGGCAAGGAACGTCACGAGGCGCGCCACATCATCGGCGCAGCCGAGCCGGCCAAGTGCGATGCCTGCGGCGAACCGTTCGGCCTGTTCGGTGATGTTGGTGTCGATTTCGGTTCTGATAACGCCCGGGCAGATTGCATTGACCAGGATCGACGGCCCCAACTCTTTGGCCAGGGCGCGGGTCATGCCCAGAATGCCCGCCTTTGCGGCGGCATAGGCGAATTTGCTCACAGCCGCCGTCACGCCTCCTGTCAGCGCATTCAGAGACGAGATCGAAACGATCCGGCCTTCACCCCTTGTGATCATATGCCGGGCTATGGGCTGGATATAGTTGAAACAGCTTTTGAGGTTGATCGCGATGGAACGGTCGAACCCGACTTCGGTCATCTCGAAAATCCCTTCAGGCGCGGAAAGACCGGCATTGTTCACCAGCACGTCGATCCGACCAAAGCGCGCCATCGTCAAAGCCGTGATTTCAGCGGCCCGGCCATGGTCGGCAACATCCGCACGAAACGCCAAAGTATCGACCCCGGCTGTTTCAATGAGCCCGCGGGTTTCAGCCATTTCCGGCTCTAGCAGATCGACCAGAACGGTATCGTATCCCGCGCAGGCCAGATCCATAGCACAAGCTTTGCCGATGCCGCGAGCTGCCCCAGTGATCAGCGCCACCTTGCGTTGTTTTATCATGCTAGATCTCTTTCTTCTTCTGTGACGGGCCATGTCTATGGCGGCGATATTATTCCACAATAAGAAAATGGTCACCCGTCTGAGCACGAGCACGCGAGTGGTCACGTCGCCTGCCAACGCTTTCGAAAACCTTGAACGGCCAAGTGATAAGCGACCAGAAGGCGGTCTTGTGCGGCTCCGGCGTAGCGATCGCGGTGTGCCGCAGATGCCGAAAAGTCTTGCCCAGGCAAGATCGTCTGAGGTGCTGGGTGAAGAAGGGCGGACTGCAACCGCACTCCTGTCCCCGAATGGCCGCTCTTAGGCTCCAGACTTCGGTAACGGGGCCGTCCCTGTCAAGCGCTTTTCGGCGTGCGGAATCGGCCGCACGATTGCGGGTCTGTGATGGTTTCGTTCTGAGCTGTCCTGCTGACACTGCCGCCTTCGTCTGAGATCATCCCGGGTTCACGCTTCGGTCCGTGGTCGGCGCGATGGCCGCCAACATGATGCTGGTTCAAATGCAATTCCGATGTGCCCATCTCA
>JBBRKS010000293.1:0-3592 GCA_038231775.1 Rhodobacterales bacterium
ATCGACTTTGCCGGCGGTACGGTCGTGCACATCAATGCCGGTATCGCGGCCTTTGTCGGCTGCCTTGTGATCGGCAAGCGCGTCGGTCTGGGCAAGGAAAACATGGCCCCGCATTCGATGGTCATGACGATGATCGGTGCGGCGATGCTGTGGTTCGGCTGGTTCGGCTTCAACGTCGGTTCAAACCTTGAGGCCAACGGCGGCGCAGGTCTGGCGATGATCAACACGTTCGTCGCGACCGCAGCGGCGGCTTTGACCTGGTCCGGGGTTGAGGCGATGCAGCGCGGCAAGGCGTCAATGCTGGGCGCTGCTTCGGGTATGGTTGCCGGTCTGGTTGCCATCACGCCGGCCTGCGGCACGGTTGGCCCGATGGGCGCCATCCTGTTGGGCTTTATCGTCTCGGTCGTGTGCTACTACTTCGTGACCGTGGTGAAGAACATCTTCAAGTATGATGACAGCCTGGACGTCTTTGGCGTGCACTGCATCGGCGGGATCATTGGCGCCATGGCCACCGGCGTTCTGTCGGCGGGCTGGCTGGGCGGCGTGAAGGGTGACGATTATTCAATCGCCGCACAAAGCGTGATCCAGTTTGAGGCGGTTGCCCTGACCCTCGTCTGGTCTGGTGTGGTGGCCTACATTGCCTACAAGATCACCGATCTGGTCTTTGGCCTGCGGGTTGACACCGATACCGAGCGTGAGGGTCTGGACCAGACCTCGCACGGCGAAACCGCCTACCACGTCTAAGAATTACGAAGCCGGGGCTTTCCTCCCATCGTCCCGGTAAACTTGAACGGCCTGCGGGATCCTCCCCCTGCGGGCCGTTTTCTATTTCCGGTCAGGCGTGAAATTCCGCAATTTTTGGGTGGATAACACACGTGTTATGCTGAGTAAGCGTTTGATATTGTTATATATCACAAAATTTTTTCATGTCTTGTTAACCTGTGATATCACAGTCAGGTCCGTCTGGCGAAGCGGGGTTCGCCGATGTGCAGGTGCGGACTGGGGGTCAGAAAAAGCCCTTCGGGATCAGGTTGAACTGATAGGCCTCTCGCGTCAGATCTTCCTGAAAATCGGGATGCGCAATCGAGATCATCAGTTTGGCGCGCTCGGCCACCGTGCGGCCTTTCAGGTTCACCAACCCGTATTCGGTCACCACATACATCATGTCGGTGCGCTGCGTGGTGACGATGTTGCCCTTGGTCAGCGCGGTGACGATGCGGCTGCGGCGTTCGCCCCGTTTGTCATAGGTCGAGGCAAGGCAGATGAAGCTTTTGCCGCCTCGTGAGGCATAGGCCCCGCGCACGAACTGCGATTGCCCGCCGGTGCCAGAGATGTGGCGATATCCGTCTGATTCCGAGGACGCCTGACCCTGCAGATCAATCTGCGTGGTGTTGTTGATCGCCGCCACATTGTTGTTTTTCATGATGTTGTGCGGCAGGTTGGTGTGATCGACCGGGTGAAACTGAACCTCTGGATTGTGGTCGATGAAATCGTACAGATATTGCGAGCCAAGCCCGAACGAGCAGACCATCTTGCCGGTGTCGATCTGCTTTTTGGCCCCGGTGATGCGGCCTGCGCGGTACAGATCGACAATGCCGTCGGTCATCATTTCGGTATGGATGCCAAGATCGGCAATCGTGCTGTCGGCCAGCAATGAGCAGACCGTATTGGGCATGCCGCCGATGCCGATCTGCAGGCAGGCGCCATCCTCAATCTCATTCGCGATCAGGCGGGCCACGGCGCGGTCTACGTCGGTTGCGGCGGATTTGGGCAATTCGGCCATCGGCTTGCCGTCACCGGGAATGATGTAGTCAACCTCTGAAAGATGCACGCCGGTGCCAATGCCCATCACATAGGGCGTGGCCGGGTTTTCTTCGACAATCACCACCTTGGCGCGTTCCACAAGGGCACGCATCCACAGGTTCTGCGGGCCGAAGTTGAAATAACCATCCGCGTCAACCGGGGCGGTTTTCAGGATGACGATATCCACCGGATCAATGAAGCGGCGGTAGTAATCGGGCACCTCTCCAAGGTGAACCGGCAGGTAATGCGCCTGTCCGGCATCGTGCTTTTTGCGGTCATAACCGCTGAAATGGGTCGAGGCCCAATAGATATGCTGGGCGTTCGGGTCAGCCTCCAGCACGGCGCGGGGCCGGGTGGTCAGACAGGACCGGATGCGGACACCGGACAAGGGGCCCAACCGTTCGGCAAGGGCCGCATCAAAGGTGTCGGGCTGGCCAAGATTGGCACCGTAATCCAGCCACATGCCGGGCTGCACCATGGCCGCCGCGTCCTTGGCCGAAATTCGTTTGGCGTGGCGCATCATCGTGACCCCTCCCCTGAACGCCGCCGCACCTGTCCGGCACGGCTTGCCGGATGCCCGGCGCTATTTTCACCTACGACATTTCGGCGCGCAAATTAAGGGGCTTGATGTGAGGGAAGGTTTGGCGAATCCCGGTGAAATGGGGTAATCTTGCGGTGATTAATGCCTTGAGCGATTTAAAACTGATGAAATTGGAGAACGTCATGCCCACAGGACAATACATCATGTTCCGTGCCGAAGCCGGGCTGACATGGTCTGCCGCCGAAGTCACCGCCGTCGCCTTGGGCGGCACACTGGCGGCGATCACCTCGGCGGATGAAGAGGCGCTGGTGCTGAACCTTCTGAGCCTTGACCCGTTGGCGTGGAACTTTGAACCGCATGACAATGCTTTCAACGGCCCGTGGATCGGCCTTGTTCAGGCGGCCGGATCGTCCGAACCGGGCGGCGTCTGGGGTTGGGTGACGGGCGAAAGTTCATCTTATTCCGATTGGCACAGTGGGCAGCCCGACAATTATCTGGGTGACACGGTCGGCCTGTTCTGGAACGCGTTCGGTGCCATCGGCTGGGGTGATCAGGTCGATGACCCCATCACGATTGGCTACACCGCGCCCCATACCGGGCTTGCCGAGATCGGCGCCACAGTCAGCACCCTGAACGGGACGAATGGGCATGACATGATCTGGGCGGCCGACATCGCCAACAAGCTGAACGGTCTGAACGGCGACGACCTTCTGTATGGCAACGGTGGCAAGGACAAGATTTCCGGCGGGGCCGACAACGATGTGCTGTTTGGCGGCCTTGGCAATGACACCTTGCTGGGGGGATCGGGCAACGACATCTTGCAAGGTGACAGCGGTCAGGACGTGCTGACAGGCGGATCGGGGGCGGATGTCTTCGTCTTTGTGGCTGCGACGGATTCCTCGGCCAAGGTGGCCAATGCCGACACCATCACCGATTTCTCCAGTCTGGACGGCGATGTGATCAGCCTGACCGCGATTGATGCGATTGCCGGGGGGGCGGATGATGCCTTTGTGCTGCACACCGGTGCCTTCACGGCGGCGGGTCAGGTGCGGATCACCGATGACGGCGTCAACACCACGCTGGCCCTGAACCTTGACGCCGACAAGTCGCTAGGGTCAGGACTCGTTCTCGGGTCATAGCCAGAACATGACGACTGCGGCGAGGGCTACGGCTGAGAGGAAGACCTTGGGACATCTGTCGTAGCGGGTTGCGACCCTGCGCCAGTCTTTCAGGCGGCCGAACATGATC
>JBBRKS010000294.1:0-3588 GCA_038231775.1 Rhodobacterales bacterium
CATCGGCGGCAGGCAAGGAAAAGGGCCAGTTCACATGCGTTGGGTACGGTTTTTACTGTGGGCGGTGCTGGGTTTGGGCCTGTGCTGGGCGGGCTACTGGTTTGCAGGCTCTCGGGCCGTCGAACAGGCCGCGCTGAAATGGTTTGCCGACCAGAAAGCCGCCGGTATGGTGGCCGAAAATGATGGCATTTCGGTTGCGGGCTTTGCCGACCGCTTTGATCTGACAGTGACGAACCCGCATCTGGCCGATCCGGTCACCGGCTGGGGGTGGAGCGCGCCTTTCGCGCAAGTCTTTGCAATGACGTGGAAACCCTGGCATCTGATCGCCGCTTTGCCGCATTCGCAGGTGATTGAGGTTCCCGGGGCCGAAAAGGTCACTGTCGCCTCGACGCGTCTGATGGCCAGCCTTCTGATGCAACCCTCGATGGCGCTTGGCTTTGAACGCGCCGTAATTGAGGGTGAGAATTTGGCGCTGACCTCGGATCACGGCTGGACCAGCGGTGCCGACAAGATCGTGCTGGCCGCAGAACGCGATGCGACCCGCACCAACACCGTCCGGCTTGGCGTTGATCTGACCGGTCTGACCCTGCCAGAGGCTGTGGCCCATGTGCCCAATCTGGGGCCCAGCGTTTCAACTGTTCATCTGGATGCCCATGTCACGCTGTCGCAGCCCATCGACCTGAAGATGGCCAATCCGCAGGTTCTTGATATAACCCTGACCCAGTTTCACATCACGTGGGGCGCGATGGATCTGACCGCGACGGGCGCCGTGCAACCAGATGCGCAGGGTTTGGCCAAGGGCAAGTTCGACCTAAGCCTGAAGGGCTGGCGCAACCTTGGACCCGCGCTGGTCGCGATGAACGTGATCCCGCCGACAAACGCCGTGACCGTTGAACGCGGGCTGGAGTTTCTGGCCAAAGCCAGCCCCGATCCTGACGTCGTCAACCTGCCCCTGATCTTTGCCAAGGGCCGGATGAGCCTTGGCCCCCTGCCACTTGGCCCTGCGCCAAAGCTGTCTCAGTAACAAGGCTGGCTCAGTGACAATAATCCCGCCCACCCCGATGTTGGGCGACGTCAAAGTGCAAATGGTTCTCGTGGTGGCCATCTGATCCGGGGCCAAGGATGGTGTGAAAGATACCGCACCCGGCCTTTTGCGCCGCCTTGATCTGGGGTCCGTAATTGTCAGCCACGGTATAGGTGCGCCCATCTGCGGTCACAAACCCTGCAATATCAATCGCCTGCCCCAGACCATGCACCGATACCGGATTGCCGGGCACGTTGTTGCGCGGGCGGCAAGAGTAGCTGTCCACCACGTTCAGCCGAACGATCTTGTTGCCAAACGCCGGCTGCAGCCCGTTGGTAACCCAGGTTGACAAGGCCCGTGCCTCTTCACAGTTGATCGTGGCGGGCGGCAACAGTTGAACCCCGGAAACCTCTGACACCAGAACCGGATCGGGCACGTTGCAGCCCGTGTTGCGTGACTTGATCGGTGGCAGAACCTTGCCCTTGATCTCAGCCCGCTGGCACAGAGCACCTTTCAGCGACCCCGCCGCCTGCGTTTGCGGCACCGGGACCATTGCGACGTTTTCAACCGGGAAATCCGGGCGCGGCTTTGGCCGAATGACGGGCGCAGCACTTTGATTTGCAACGGCTTCTTGCAGCGGGTTTGGCAACGGGCGCATAATCGGACCGGTCGCGTCAGGGCGTGGCGGCGGGGGCATGCTGGCCAAGTCCGTTTCTGCCTGCACACCTGTGGCCAAGTGGAGCAGTACCGGCAGGATCAAAACCGCCTGCACCCAGCCAAAGCGCACCCTAACCCTCGGCTTTCTTGGGGGCACTCACCCGGCCAAAGTCGGGTGCTGCGGTGTCCTGCCCGGCCTCGATGATGCCCCGGCGAATGGCGCGGGTGCGGGTGAAATAGTCAAACAGATGATCGCCGTCGCCCATCCGGATCGCGCGCTGCAACACAAACAGCTCTTCGGCAAAGCGGCCAAGGATGTCCAGAACCGCGTCTTTGTTGGTCAAAAACACATCGCGCCACATGGTCGGATCGCTCGCCGCAATCCGGGTGAAATCGCGAAAGCCTGCCGCCGAATACTGGATGACTTCTGAATTTGACACCTGCGCCAGATGATCCGCCACACCCACCATCGTATAGGCAATCAGGTGCGGCGCATGGCTGACCACGGCCACCACCAGATCGTGGTGGGCGGGGTCCATCGTATCAACCTTGGCCCCCATCGCCTCTAACAACTTGCGCAACCGCGTCGAAGCGGCCGGATCAGACCCGTCAAGCGGCGTCAAAAGCCACCAGCGGTTTTGAAACAAGGTGGCAAAGCCGGACCGGGGCCCGGAATATTCGGTCCCCGCCATCGGGTGGCCCGGCACAAAGCTGACCCCGTCGGGTATATGGGGTTGCACCGCCGCAATCACGGCCTGCTTGACCGACCCCACATCGGTGACCGTGCAGCCCTGCGCCAGATGCGGGGCAATTTCGGCGGCAAGCGCCCCCATCGCACCCACGGGAACCGCCAGCACCACCAGATCAGCGCCCGCCACCGCCTCTGCCGCCGTCGCATAAACCCGGTCACACAGGCCAATCTCCAGCGCGGTGGCGCGCGTTTCGGCCGATCTGGCATGGCCGACGATTTCCACAGCCAAGCCGCCTGCCCGCATCGCATGTGCCATGGACGAGGCGATCAGCCCCAGCCCGATCAGCGCAACCCGTTGGTAAATCACCGTCATTTCACGCCCTTGAACTGGGCAATCGCATGCGCAACCCTACGGCACGAAGATTCGTCGCCAATCGTGATGCGCAGGCAATGCGGCAATTTATAGCCGTTGACCCGCCGCACGATCAGCCCTTGGGTTTGCAGAAAGCGGTCGCACGCCTCTGCCTCATCCGAACTGGCAAACCGGGCGAGCACGAAATTCGCCATCGAGGTGTCGGATGGCACGCCCAGTTCGGCCAAAGCCAGCGCCAGCCAATGCCGCATGCGGGCGTTTTCGCCCCGGCAGCGGTTGACGAAATCCTGATCGCGCACGGCCGCCTCGGCCACGTCCAACTGGGTGTTGGACAGGTTGAACGGCCCGCGCACCCGGTTCAAAACGTCAATGATGGCGCGCGGGCCGTAACCCCAGCCGACGCGCAAGCCGCCCAATCCGTAGATTTTCGAAAAGGTCCGCGTCATCACGACATTCTCGCGCCGGTCCACCAATGCCGCCCCGCCGTCATAGCCATCGACAAACTCGGCATAGGCCCCGTCCAGCACCAGAATGGCCTGGGCGGGCAGACCTGCCGCCAAGCGTTCGACCTCTGCCGCCGAAATCATCGTGCCGGTCGGGTTGTTCGGATTGGCGATAAAGACCAGTTTGGTGCGCCGGTTGCAGGCGCGCAGGATGGCGTCCACATCGGTGGTGCGTTCGCGCTCTGCCACCTCAACCGGGGTGGCCCCGGCAGCCATCGCCGAAATACGGTACATCAGGAACCCGTGTTCGGTAAACACCACCTCGTCCTTCGGTCCGGCATACGCCTGACACAGAAAATGGATGATCTCGTCCGAGCCGACACCACAAATCACCCGACCC
>JBBRKS010000295.1:0-3559 GCA_038231775.1 Rhodobacterales bacterium
AAAGCCCGCGTCACCACCTGCTCGGCCGAGGCCGTGCCAAGGTTGCGGTAGATCGTCGCAATCGGTTCAGCATCCTGCCGCACGCGATCATTGGGGCGCAATGCCACCACATTGTCCGTAGACATATCCCACACTCCATAACTCACCCACCAACCACTTTGCCCTGCCATGCTGAACAAACCGTTGCCCCGCGCCACCAAAGCGCTGGCTTAGTTGTTAAGAATCCTCTCGAATTTGCTGCGATTGCATCCTATGGTTCGCCTGATCCAGAAGGAGCCTGCCATGGACCAAGCCCGCCCCCTGCCGTCCTATCTGGTCAGCCGCTTTCAGGGGTGGCGCGCCACGACCTATCAGGACAACCGCGCATGGTACCGCCGCTTGGCCGAATCCGGCCAGCATCCCCGCGCCATGGTGATTTCCTGCTGCGACAGCCGCGTCCACGTCACGTCGATCTTTGGCGCCGATGAGGGAGAGTTCTTCATCCACCGCAACGTTGCCAACCTTGTGCCGCCGTTCAATCCCGACGGGCAATACCACGGCACCTCGGCAGCGGTCGAATACGCTGTCACCTCGCTGAAAGTCGCCCATATCGTCGTTCTGGGCCATTCCAACTGCGGCGGCGTCAAGGGCTGCCACGACATGTGTTCCGGCCTTGCCCCGCAGCTGGAAGAGAAATCCTCGTTCGTCGGCCGCTGGATGGACATCCTGCGCCCCGGCTATGACCGCGTGAAATCCCTGCCAGAGGGCGAACGTGTCGTCGCCCTTGAAAAACAGGCGGTGCTGGTCAGCCTTGAAAACCTGATGACGTTCCCCTTCGTCCAACAGGCGGTCGACGACGAGATGCTGACCCTGCACGGCCTGTGGAACAACACCGGCGAAGGCGAGCTTGAAAACTACGACCCGGCCAAGGGCGGCTTTGTCCCGGTGTGACGCGCAGGTGATGTGGCGCATGGATCGACCTGACGCGTCGGTGTTTCAACCCATACCGCCCACTGGTAGGTCGGGGTAAACCCCGACTCACCCCCGGCCAAGCGCGAAATCAAACCCTAACAAAACCTTAACAAATTTCGCGAAACTCAACACAATCAAAGCATTACCTATCATAACACGTGTGTTATCCCCCGATATCATACCCTATTGCAAGACCTTCCCCTGCGGCCATGACATGACCGAGTCCAGCTTGACCTCTTTGGTTTCCTTCGGCCCGATCTGGAAATCCCACGCCATAATGCCGCGCTGGCCGTCAATATCCTGCGCCAACGGGGCCGGATCGGCGGTGAAGCTGATCGCCAGATCCTCTTGCTCGGAATAGGGCACCTGATCCATCAGGTGGATCGGCCAGGCTTCATCGGTCAAATTCTCAACCTTCAGCACGGCCTTTTCTTCAACCTGGGTCGAGGTGGTAAAGATGCCCCGGTCACCCTCGGCCTTCAAAGGCATGTCGCGGGTCAGTTTCAGGCCGTCAATCGCCCCGAAGGCCAGCGTCGTATCGGCCCCGGGGGCAAGCGATTGCAATTGCGTCGACCCGATCAACGCGCCGTCGCGGGTCATGTAGGCGGTGCCGGGCAGCAGAATCTCACCGCCTGTATTGGTCAGCTTGGCCATCAGGAAGGCGGTCTTGTCATAGCGCGGCACGGCGCGGGCCTGCACCTCAGGGGTGAAGGTCAGCTGGTCCAGTTCCAGCCGCAGGTTTTCCACGCCCGAGGCGACATCGACCGCTGCCGGGTAATGATACACAACCGTGTCGCCCTGATAGGCCATCGTCGCGGCCATCCCGGATTTCATCTCAGCAGGGGCGTCCATCACCATGGGTTCTGCCATGCCACCCTCAGCAGCCGTATCGGCGGGGGCGTTGACCACGGGGTCGGTGATGCTTTTCAGATCCGGATACAGGGTCGAAGGTTCGGATTGGCTGCCCGGCTGCGCGGTCGACAGGGTCAGATCAACGCCCGACCAATCCTCTCCCGTCGCCTGACTGACCAGAATGCCGCGGTCCACGGTCAGCTTTGGGGCCTTGCGGTCCAGCACCATATCATAGACCGGCGCCCACGACGCATCTTGCATGAAATGCGTGATAATCAGATGGCCGGTGTCGCCGCTTAAGGTGACGGTGACCGACAAAGCGGCATAGTCTTCGTCGCCCTTTGACAAAGCCTGAAGCGCTGCATTGGCCTGCGACAGCACATCAGCCGCCTTGGTGACGCCCTCGTTCGCGGCGGGCAGGCCAAGCTGGGCGGTCTGGGCGGCCTGACGGGCGGTCAGAACCTTGGTCTGGATCTTCTCTGCAATCGCCGTCAACCCCTCAGCCGATGCCCCTGCCCCGTCGAGTTTCAGTCCGGTCAGGAAGGAGATCTGGGCCTGCTGCGCCTCAACCTGCGCGTTGATCGCGTCAATCGCTTGCTGGGCTTTGGCAAGGTCAGCCTCAGCCGCCTTGACCGCAGCTTTGGCCGCCTCAAGCGCCGGAGAGGTTGGTGCAGCCCTTGGCGGCAAACGGTCGGTCCGCAGGGCAAAGGCCCCAAGTGCGGCATCCGGTGAGACAAGCCGGATCATTTCGGGCACGATATAGGCGGGCAGGTCGGTTACCAACACCTCATGCGGGCCGGGCGGAGCGTTGAAGGTCACCTCCCGTGTCACCTGCGCGCCTTGCGGATAGATTGTCACGGCGGTGATGCGGCTGGTCGCCAGCACGGTATCGGCCAAGGCGGGCAGCGGGGCCAGTGCCGCAAAAAGGGCCAGAAGGCTAAAGAGGCGCATCAAATTCTCCTGTCAATTGCGGGCAGATTAGGCGGCATCCGAGCTTCGGGCAAGGCTCTTGCCGATGCCGGGGTTGCCTGCGAATGTGGCCCTAAACAGGAGAAGCAGATGGCCGCCAAAGCCCCCGAACCACTGAAATCCACCGCCGGTTTGCCCCGCGTCGTGCGCGCCAAGGGCAGCTATCTGTGGGATGCGGCGGGTAAGCAGTACATCGACGGATCGGGCGGGCCTGCCGTCTATTGTCTGGGCCATGCGAACGACGAAGTGAACGCGGCAGTTGCGGCGCAGATGAACGACATCGCGCACGCCTACCGCTACAACTTTACCACCGACGCACTGGAGGAATTGACGGATATCATCCGCGCCCAATGCGGCGGCACCTTGCAAGAGATGGTTTATGTGACCAGCGGGTCAGAGGCGGTGGAAAGCTGCCTGAAGATCGCGTTGCAGTACCACACCGCCAACGGCCAGAAATCCCGGCGCAAGTTCATCTCGCGCCAGCGGTCCTGGCATGGCAATACGTTGGGCGCTTTGGGCCTGTCAGGCTTTGCCGAACGGACCTTGGCCTATGAAGGGGCCTTCATCCCCTCGATCAAGCTGTCGCCCGCCAACGCTTACCGCCCTGTTGCAGGGTCCGATGCCAGCACCGTCGCCGAAGCGTGCGCGGCAGAGCTTGAGGCTGCGATCCTGCGTGAGGGGGCCGAGACGATTGCCGCCTTTGTCTTTGAACCGGTGGTCGGGGCGGCAGGCGGCTGTGTGCCCGCCCCGGATGGCTATGCGCGCCGGGTGCGCGAGATCTGCACCC
>JBBRKS010000296.1:0-3554 GCA_038231775.1 Rhodobacterales bacterium
AAAACCACGGCATCACCAATGTGGCAATCCTGGAAAAGGGCTGGCTGGGTGGTGGCAACACCGGGCGCAACACCACAATCATCCGGTCAAACTACCTGCAGGACCCCTCCGCCGCGATCTACGAAAAATCCCGCAGCCTGTATGAGACGTTAAGTCAGGACCTGAACTACAACGCGATGTTCTCGCCGCGCGGGGTGATGATGCTGGCCCAGACCCATCACGAGGTGCGAGGGTATCAACGCACCGCCCACGCCAATGCGCTGCAAGGGGTTACGACCGAATTCATCTCACCCCAGCGCGTCAAGGAATTGTGCCCGATCCTGAACATCGACGGGCCGCGCTATCCGGTTCTGGGTGCCTTGTGGCAGGCGCGCGGCGGGACGGGTCGGCATGATGCGGTCGCGTGGGGCTATGCGCGGGCCTGTTCGGCGATGGGCATGGACATCATCCAGAACTGCGAGGTCAAGGGCGTGACCTCAACCAACGGCGTTGTTACCGGGGTTGAAACCTCTCGCGGCACCATCGCCGCCAAAAGGCTGGGCATCGTGGTGGCGGGCCATTCGGGTCAGGTGGCCGAGATGGCAGGCTTTCGTCTGCCGGTCGAGGCGGTGGCGTTGCAGGCCTTGGTGTCAGAGCCGATCAAGCCTTGCATGGATGTCGTTGTGATGGCCAACACCGTGCACGGCTATATGTCGCAGTCCGACAAGGGCGAAATGGTGATCGGCGGCGGGACGGACGGTTTTAACAACTACACCCAGCGCGGGTCGTTCCACCATATCGAGGAAACCCTGCGCGCTTTGATCGAAACCTTCCCGATGATCAGCCGCCTGAAAATGCTGCGCCAATGGGGTGGGATTGTCGATATGACCGGCGACCGTTCCCCGATCATCTCAAAAACCCCGCTTGGCAATTGCTTCATCAACTGCGGCTGGGGCACCGGTGGGTTCAAGGCAATCCCCGGGTCAGGCTGGGCGATGGCCGATCTGATGGCGAAGGGGGAACCGGGGCCGTTGGCTGCCGCCTTCGACATGGGCCGCTTCAAGGAAGGCCGCTTCATCGACGAAAGCGTTGCTGCAGGGGTGGCGCATTGAGAAATTGCCCGGACGGTACCTGCGCGAACGAACTGTGCCCCCACGATTTTTCTGCGAAAAATCACAGTATGGCGGACTTCGGCGAAAACCGCGCTGCAATTTTCGCAGAAAATTGGTGGGCTGCGGCCATGCGCCTCGCGCCAAAGGCTTTGCAGTGACCCATGCCGCACGCCTCAATGACCCTTTCCGGCATCGCCCGTGATCCACAAACGCCACACCACCGCGCTCAGCCGGTTTCTGGAGGGGCGCAGGGCTGCGTTTTACAATGTCTGGTTCTGCGCCATCCTCAGCCTTGGTGCGCTGATGGACGTGTACCTGACCGGTCTTTGGCTGCCGCGGGCCGGGGCGATCGTGGCCGGGGTTGCGGCCTATGTCTATTTCTTCGACCCGCGCACCACCGACGACTGGTGGCTGATCAGGCGGCAAGCGGGGCCTCAATCGGTCCACCCCGAACGAACCGAAAAGACGCCGGAGACGGCTTTGGACAAAGCGACCGGCCCGGCCAAACTGCGCGCCCAAGCCACCGCCCGACGCCGCGCGACCGAACAGGCGCAGATAGCCGACCTCTATTCCAAAACCGCCGAGGCGCGCAACATTTCTTACAAAGAAGCCAAGCAACTGCACCAGCGCGCCCACGATCTGGCCTTGCGCGTTCAGGCCTACTGGCTGTTCATCGGCACACTGATCTGGGCCTTTGGCGACATCCCGGTGGAGTTGTTGAAATGCGGGCGGGTGCCGTGTTGACACACCAAATTTGCGCCCAACGGAACCAAGTGTCGCCCATCCGCGTTGTAGCCTTAGTGGAAATAACTAAGGAAAACACATCATGGCAGACGACAGTCCGGGCAGCGGCAGCACCGGTTTCATCCTTGGCGCAATCGTTGTCGTGCTGGTCGGCGTGGTCTGGTATCTCGCGTCAGATGGCAACATGTTCGGCAAGCAAGACACCACGATCACGCTTAAACTTCCTGACGTCAAAGTCCCCGACGTCAAAGTGCCTGCCCCCTGAACCCAACCTGAAGACCAATGTGTCGAACCCGAAAGCCGGGCGCCCCTGCGCGCCCGGCTTTCGCATGTCTGGAGCGTTTATATGCTGACCCTCGAATGCCCCTATTGCGGTGTGATGGCTGATGAAACCGAACTGGCCCCCGGCTATGAAGCGCATCTGAAACGCTATGGCCCCGGGTCAACGGATGCCGAGTTTGAGGATTATATGTTCGCCCGCAAGAACCCCAAAGGCGTGCATTTTGAACGTTGGCGTCACGCCTACGGCTGCGGCAAGTGGTTCCTTGCCGCACGCGATACCGCGACGTTAGAGGTGTTTGGCACCTATGCGGCGCAGTCCGCAGGACCTCCGCCAGATTTGCAGGCCAGGATCATGGCCAAACGGCCCGAATGGAAGGGTTTCAAATGAGCACGCGTTTGTCCAAAGGCGGTCGCCTGATCGACCGCGCCGCCGCCATCGAATTCACCTTCAATGGCAAGCGCTTGCGCGGGTTCAAGGGCGATACGCTGGCCGCCTCGCTTTTGGCCAACGACCAGATGCTGATGGGCCGCAGCTTCAAATACCACCGCGCGCGCGGGGCTGTCGCCTCGGGTGCCGAAGAGCCGAACGCGCTGATCAACCTTGGCCGGGGGGCCTTTGCCGAACCCAACCAGCGCGCCACCACGACCGAAACCTTTGCCGGGCTTGAGGCGCAAAGCCAGAACCACTGGCCCAGCCTCGATTTCGACGTGGGTGTGATCAACAACGTGCTGGCCCGGTTCCTGCCCGGTGGGTTTTACTACAAGACCTTCATCCATCCGCGTGCCGCCTGGAAACACGTTTTTGAACCGATCATCCGCAAGGCCGCCGGTCTGGGCAAAGCCCCGACCGAGATGGACGGCGACCGCTACGAACAGGCCTATGCCTTTTGTGACGTGCTGGTGGCGGGCGGTGGTATTGCCGGTCTGCAGGCGGCTTTGGCGGCCGCCTCGGGTGGCGCACGGGTCATGGTGCTGGAGCAGACACCTTTCTGGGGTGGACGCGCCCCGGTGGACGGGGATGTGATCGACTGCGTGCCCGCAGGCGACTGGGTGAAGAACACCGTGCAAGCGCTTGAACAGATGCCGAATGTCAGCTTGCGCACCCGCTGCATGGTGGCCGGCGTTTACGACCACGGCTATCTTTTGGCCGAAGACCGCATTGCCGACCACACCCCCGGCGACGGCCGCCCGAAAAAGCGGTTGTGGCGCATCAGGGCGACACGGATTGTGGCTGCGACCGGCGCTTTGGAACGTCCGCTGTCCTTCGCAGGCAACGACATTCCCGGTGTGATGCTCGCCTCGGCTGTCCGCGACTATGTTATCAACTGGGCTGTCTCACCCGGTGACCGTACTGTGGTTGTCACCAACAACGACGACGCCTACCGCACCGCGATTGCCTTGAAAGAGGCGGGGCTTGCGGTGCCTTGTATTGTCGAT
>JBBRKS010000297.1:0-3505 GCA_038231775.1 Rhodobacterales bacterium
GACTGACTGGAAAGTGTCGGACGATGGCATGAGCGTAACGCTGAAGATGCGTGCCGGTATCAAGTTCTCGGATGGCTCGCCCATCCTGCCGTCTGATGTGGTCTGGTCGCTGAAACGTGCAGCCACGCCGGACAACGGCATATGGGGCTTTATGGTCAGTGCGACTGCAGATGTCACCGGGTCGGATGACGGCACCGTGGTGATCACACTCAATCGGACCGACCCTTCGATCAATCCAACGCTGACCGTGTTCAACACCGCCATCATGCCTGAAAAGCTGTTTGAGGCGACACCGGGTGCCACAGATGCCGATAAGGCCAAGGCTTTTGCCGAACATCCTGTGGGGTCCGGTTCCTTCATCTACGACTCCTGGGAGCGTGGCGCGACCATGAAGCTGGACAAGAACCCCTACTCTTGGGCGATGGGCGATGACGGCAAAGCGCTGCCCTATCTGGACGGCGTGACCTTTGAGGTGATCCCTGACGACGCCACCCGCATTCTCAAACTGCAATCGGGCGATCTGGATGGCGCAGAGTTCATTCCTTACGCCCGCGTCGCCGAACTGAAGACGGCTGACACTCTGAACATGGACCTTTTCCCGTCCACCAAGATCGTTTACCTGCCGCTGAACATCCGTCCGCAGATCGACGGCGTGGACAATCCGCTGTGCAATCCCAAGGTGCGCCAAGCCCTGAACTATACCACCAACAAGGACGCCATCATCCAGATCGTGACCATGGGTGTCGGTTCGCCAATGAAATCCTTCATGTCCTCGGCCACCCCACTGAATTCGGGCACCGGGGGCTTGTTCCCGTATGACCTTGATAAGGCCAAGGCTCTGATGGTCGAAGCGGGCTATCCGAATGGCTTTTCGACCAGCCTGATGGTTCTTGCGGGCAATCAGGACGACCTGGGGATCGGCACCGCTGTGCAACAGATGTGGGCCGCCATCGGCGTGAAGCTGGAGCTGAAGCAGGTCGACAATGCGACCCGGACTGACATGTACCGCAACGGCCATTTCTCGATGCAAACCTCGACCTGGACGGATCACCTCGTACTTCGCCTACTCTCCCACCATCGAGTCGCAGCATTCCGGCTGGAAAAACGATGAGGCCGACAAGCTGTTCGAAACCTCGCAAAGCGAACGTGATCCGGCCAAGCGGGCGGCGGCATATGCGCGGATCCAGGAATTGTACAACACCGATGGGCCTTTGATCTATCTGTACGAGTCGCCCTATCCGGTGGCGCTGAACAAAAAGGTCAACGGGTTCGTCCAAATTCCCTTGGGCAACAATATCTTCCGCGCCGCCTCTCTGACGAAGTAAGCTATGCCCGGCCGGGGGGATAATCCCCGGCCGGGTTTCCCTTTTCGGATCAGAGAGCCGTGCCTTGTCGATGCCCTTGTTCCTTCTTCGGCGATTGCATCAACTGATCCCAACCTTCGCTTTTATTCTGGTGGTTGTGTTCGTGCTGGTGCGCCTGCTGCCGGGTGACCCGACCAGTGCCATTCTGGGCGAAAACGCGAGGGATGCCGATGTGACCCGGATCAACCACGAACTTGGTCTGGACCGCCCGATCCCCGTGCAATTCGTGCTGTTCCTGAAATCGGTGGCATTCGGCGACCTTGGCACCTCGATTCAACTGAAAACTTCTGTGACCAGCCTGATCGCCCAATGCCTGCCGGTGACGGTGACGGTGATGCTGACGGTGATGGCGGCTTTGATGGCCGTGCTGATGGCTGTACCGCTGGCCTTCATAGCGGCCCTGCGCCGGGACGAGATTGCCGCCAGCGCCATTCGCAGCGTGTTTCAGGTGGGCCTTTCGATGCCGGTGTTCTACCTTGGCCTGATCCTTTTGACGGTTTTTGGGGCCCGTCTGGGCTGGTTTGAGGTGGCCGGGTATGGCGAGGGTTTTGTGGATCATATGTATCACCTGTTCCTGCCCGCGTTCAGCCTTGCCCTTAAGCTTCAGACTCATTGACCCTCAAAGCCAGAACAATACGGTTGCGGCGAGGGCGGATAGGAATACCTTCGGCCACCTGTCGTAGCGTTGCCACCCGCCGCCAGTCCTTCAAGCGCCCGAACATGATCTCGATGCGGTTGCGGCGTTTGTACCGGCGCTTGTCGTATTTGATGGGCTTTGATCGGAGCTTCCGGCCAGGGATGCACGGCTTTATACTCTTGTTTTGCAGGGCTTCACGGAACCAGTCGGCGTCATAGCCGCGGTCGGCCAGCAGCCATTCCGCCGATGGCAGGCTGCGCAACAGGGCGGCGCCGGTATAGTCGCTGATCTCGCCTGCGGTCATGAAGAAGCGGATCGGGCGGCCGTTTTCATCTGTGACGGCATGCAATTTCGTGTTCATGCCGCCCTTGGTTCGGCCAATCAGACGACCGCACCCCCCTTTTTCAACCCCAAGCTCGAAGCCGTGCGGTGTGCTTTTAGATAGGTCGCGTCGATCATCACCGTCCTTGGAGTGGCGGCCTCGGAGGCCAACTCCTCCATCATCCTGGCAAAGACCCCCATGTCGCCCGACCGCTTCCAACGGTTGTAAAGGGTCTTCGCCGGGCCGTGCTCTTTCGGCGCGTCAGACAAATGCAAGCCATTGCGATTGATGAATATTATTCCGCTCTGGACGCGCCTGACATCCACGCGCGGCTTGCCATGGCTCTTGGGAAAGAACGGCCGAAGCCGCGCCAATTGGTCGTCGCTCAGCCAGTAAAGATTGCTCATCCTGCCCCCCGTCTTCGGGAGCTTGAATCATGCAGGCCTGAAAGCCTCAAGCAAATTAATGCGTATGGGGTTAGTGGCGGCGCGGCGGGGGCATGATGCCGTGATGTGTTCGGCCCAGCACATTTATTTCGACATGGCGCATACTGACGGCGTCGACGACTGGGGCGCCGCTTGGGCGGCCTTTGTCGCGTTCGAAGATGTGGTGAACTGTAAGCCGGTTCCCAAAGGTGCCGAAAATGTCGCCCACAAGATTGTTGGGGTTGAGGGATGTTTCTGCGGAGAATTCACCACGCATGATGTGGAAATGGAAGGGGTGCTGGCGCCGCGCACCCTTGGATTGGCCAACAAACCTTGGGACAAGACGGACGGGGCGGATGGCGTGGCGCTTCGTGCTCTGGCGCAGGCCTATGCGGGGCTGTTCGACCGGATTGGATGGCAGCGCCAGAAGGGGGCGTAAGGTCATGCCTATTTCGGGTGTCAGCAACTGCTTTTGTCGCGGCTGGCCCGGCTTACAGGTCGCAAACTGGCGCTTCTTTTCCGTGGCAGGCCTTAGGGTTGGCCAAAACCGGAGGTCATGATGTCGAACGATCCGTTGCTGCAACCCTATACGCTGAAACATCTGACCCTGCGCAACCGGATCATGACGACCAGTCACGAACCGGCTTACCCTGAGGATGGGATGCCCAAGGACCGTTACCTGCTCTATCATCTGGAACGCGCCAAGGCCGGGGTTGCGATGGTGATGACGGCGGGGTCGGCAGCTGTGTCAAAGGAC
>JBBRKS010000298.1:0-3482 GCA_038231775.1 Rhodobacterales bacterium
GATCGCAAACGCCTGACGCAGCAGGGGCGCAATAGCGGTGTCGGCGATCACCAGCGTGCAATCCGAATGGTCAAGGATATAGGCGACCGTTTCCGGTTCCAGACGCGTGTTCACGGTGTTCAGCACGGCATCGGCCAAGGGCACCGCGTAGTGCAGTTCGAAAAGTTCGGGGATATTGGGCGACAGGACACAGACGGTGTCGCCCGGCCTGACCCCCATCGCGACCATCCCTGCGGCCACCGCCCGGCAACGCTGTCCGGTTTGGCCCCAAGTGCGGCGAATATCACCATAGGTCACGGCAGGTCGCGTGGCATAAACCGTCTCGGCCCGTTTCAGGAACGACAGTGGAGACAGCGCCACATGGTTGGCCGCATCGCGCATCGGGGCGTCGTAGTGGTGCTTCACGGCGTGCCCTTACAGAAACGGCAGTTCGACCAGCTTGGCCGAAACCGGCCCCTGATCGCGGATCACCTGCACCGTTTCGCCAACAGGCACGCCCGCCTCGATCAGCGCGTAGCCGATGTTGGACTTCATACGCGGCGACCATACGCAGTTGGTCATCATACCGATGCGCTGGCCGTTGCGCATGATATCCTCGCGCCGGAATCCCAAGGGGGCGGGGGCCGCACCCTCCAACACCAGACCCAACTGATGCCGCTTAACACCCTCGGCCTTGATCTGGCGCAGGGCCTGAATGCCTACGACATCGTCACCCACGTGAAGATCAACATACTTGCCCAGGCGCACCTCAAACGGGTTCGTGGCGTCATCTGTATCCCCGCCAACGGACACCAGACCGCTTTCGGTGCGCTCTGCCGTGGCGGGTGCACCGGGGCCAATGCCCCACGGCTGGCCCGCCTCTTTGAAGATATTCCACAACTCGGTGCCGCGTGACCCATCTTTCAGGTAAATCTCAAACCCGCCTTGTTTTGACCAGCCAGATCGCTGAACCGCCACCGGAATGCCATTGATTTCCGTCTCGCGGAACCAGAAATACTTCAGGGTCCGCACCCAGTCGCCCATGACATCCGCAACCACATCCTCGGCCTTCGGTCCTTGTAACGCCATCGGCGACACATCAGTCTCGCTGACCTGAACATCCAGACACCGTTCGGCAGCAATGGCGCTGGCCCAGAACCAGATATCACTGTCGGCAATCGACAGCCAATACAGATCATCGGCCAATTTCAGCAGGATGGGATCGTTGATGATCGTGCCGCGGTGGTTGCACAGCGGCACATACTTGCCCTGACCCACCTTGCAGCCCGATAGATCACGCGGCGACAAAATCTGCGCCAGGCGGCCCGCATCCGGCCCCTTCAACTGCACCTGACGTTCGACCCCGACGTCCCATTGCGAGACACCGTTGATCAGCCGCCAATACTCTGCCTCCGGATCGCCATACGAGGTGGGCATGATCATCCGGTTGTAAATGCTGGCGGCGGTCATGCCTTCAGCGACGGCCGAGGCGTAAAACGGCGACGGGCGCAGGCGCGCAGTGGGGAATACTTGGAACATGAAACCTCCCGTGGTTGCCGTCCAATGACCCCGCTGGCGCAAAATGGTCAAACGACGTATTCAGGGGCACCGCCTGTACAAAAAGTTATGGCTGAGTTTTGAGGCGTCATGAACCTTGACCTACCCCCCCTGACCTGGTTGCGCGCGTTTGAGGCGTCGGCCCGCACGCTTAGCTTCACCCATGCGGCTACGGAACTTCACATCACCCAAGCCGCCGTATCAAAACACGTGAAATCGCTGGAGCTTCATCTGCGCCAACCGCTGTTCCTGCGCCGCCCACGCGGGTTGGAGCTGACCAAATCGGGTGCGGCCTACCTGCCCAAAGTGCAGGACGCGATGGAGCGTCTGACCATCGGCACGCAAGAGGTCTTTGGCCAGCGCCGCACCAATGCGCTGACCGTGCGGTGTGCGGTATCCTTTGCCGTCAACTGGTTGACCCCGCGCCTGCCGGACTATCTTGACCGTCACCCGGGCAAGCCGATCCGCCTGTTGTCCAGCGTCTGGAACGGTGCGTTGGACAGCGAAGATTTCGATCTCGATATCCGTTACGGCACCGGACACTGGCCGGGCTTCAACAGCCACCGTCTGACATGGGAGACGATCACGCCACTGTGCGCACCGGGTCTTGGACTAACCACACCCAACGATCTGCGCCAGCACCGATTGCTGCATGTGCTGGGGTACCATGAAGGGTGGGGCATCTGGCTTAAGGCGGCAGAGGCCCAGTTGGTCGACGCAGGTTCGGGCCTGCATCTGGATACGTCTTTGACGGCATTCGAGTTGGCGGCACATGGCGGAGGCGTCGCACTGGGGCGCAAATCGCTGGCCGGGCATGCTTTGGCCTCTGGTCGCCTGATTGCGCCATTTGATCTTGCTGTGCCAATTGACGAGGCTTTCCACTTGGTCAAGCCAGCGGGCAGCAGCACCCATCCAGACGCCGAATTGTTTGTTGATTGGTTGCTTTGCGTCGCCGACGGGTTGGGAAATGACAGCGGTCATGGGAACTAATCGTATTTCAACAGCAGTGACCTGTCGCACAAGGCCAACGGTTCATTCGGTCGAATTTACTGTCTGTGGTACGCTGCGATAGCAATGGAGCCAAGAGTGATCGGCGATGTAGCACGATCCTGACAACTGCCCTTCAGGCAGGCTGCCAAAACGCCTAATCGGAGCGCGGAACCGGGCTGTCAAACCACACTTGCGGTGTCAACCTTGGCCCAAGATGTGCCAAGCGACTGCGTTTCAGGCAACTGGCAGCGCTGCCTTCTGAACCGCATGTGCCGCCTTTTGCAAGGTTTCGAACGCAGCAAACGCTTGGGTGTGCCACTCGGAAACCGCGCCCGTTGCCGGGGCAAATGTGACTTCGGCCCCCCAACATCGCAGCCATTGCAGCCCCTACATCGGCGAAATGGCCCCCGGTGACCGCGCCAAGAACGGCCGAACCGAACAAAACCGGCTCTTCCGCCCGGGTCGAGACACCAGGCAGCCCCGTCGCATCTGCAAGGATCTGGCGCACAAGGTCGTGGCTGCCTGCGCCGCCACTGATCACGATACGCTGAACCGGCGCACCGTGCTTCGCCTGCGTGTCGATGATCTGGCGCAGGCGATAGCCAAGGCCGCACAGCCCGGCGATGTCCAGCGCCGTCAGGCTGTCAATATCGCGCCCCATGCCTATCCCTGCGATCAGGTCACGGGCATGCGGGTCGGCAAAGGGCGCGCGGTTGCCAAGAAACTCTGGCACGACATACAGCCCCTTCGCCAGAAGTGCAGCCTCCGAAAGGTTGGGAGCCATGGCGCGGTTGGCCAGCCAGACCGGCATGGCCAACCCCTCGGCATGGGCCAGCGCTGCGGTTTCGTCATGCGCGGGGTGCAACGTCAGCAGGTGGTCAATCGCCGCGCGGGCTGCGGATTGACCGCCCTCGTTCAACCACATGTCGGGCAGCATCGCCGCATAGTAGGGGCCC
>JBBRKS010000299.1:0-3466 GCA_038231775.1 Rhodobacterales bacterium
AGCTTTTCGCGGTTGGTGCGGATGACTTCCTTGTAGATGATCTTTTCGACGATCTTTTCGGCCAGAACGGCAGCCTTTTCCTGCGCCGACCCGTTGGTCAGGATCTCTTCGACCTCTTCATCATCGTCAATCAGCGCGGACGCCAAAGGTTGCGACAGTTTCGACCCGTCGCGGTACAGCGCGTTCGCCTTGATCCCCAGCGAGTGGGACAGTTCGTAAGCGGCCAACGTGTCGCTGATCGAGGCCGAATTCGGCATGTTGATCGTCTTGGAAATCGCCCCCGAGATGAACGACTGCGCCGCCGCCATCATGTGGATATGGCTGTCAACCGACAGATAGCGCTTGCCGGTCTTGCCGCATGGATTGGCGCAATCGAACACCGAATAATGGTGCTGCTTCAGGAACGGCGCGCCTTCCAGCGTCATCGTGCCGCACACATGGTCGTTGCAGGCGTCGATCTGCGCCTTGGTGAACCCCAGATGGCGCAACAGGTCAAACGAGGCATCGGCCAGCTTGTCAGCCGGAATGCCCAAGGTGCCCTTGCAGAAATCCTCTCCCAGCGTCCACTGGTTGAACACAAAGCGGATGTCGAAGGCTGACGGCAAGGCGGCTTCGATCTTTTCAATCTCACGCGGGCCAAAGCCGTGTCCGATCAAAGAGGTGTGGTTGATGCCCGGGGCCTGCGCGATAGACCCATGACCGACCGCATGGGCGACCATTTCGGCAATCTGGTGGCCCGGATAGCCCAAAGTCTCTAGCGCCGCCGGAACCGACTGGTTGATGATCTTGAAATAGCCCCCGCCCGCCAGTTTCTTGAACTTGACCAGCGCAAAGTCAGGCTCGATCCCGGTGGTGTCGCAGTCCATCACCAGACCGATGGTCCCGGTGGGTGCAATCACCGTAACCTGCGCATTGCGGTAGCCATGCGCCTCACCCAAAGCCAGCGCCTCGTCCCAAGCCGATTTGGCCAAGGAGACCAGCGTCTGATCCGGGCAGTTGCGGTGATCCAGCGTGACCGGATCAACGTTCAGCCCCTGATAGCTGCCCGACCCATAGGCCGCCGCGCGGTGGTTGCGGATGACGCGCAGCATGTGGGGCGCATTGCGGTCATAGCCCGAAAACGCGCTCAACTCTTTGGCCATCTCAGCCGAGGTTGCATAGGAAATCCCGGTCATCAGTGCCGTCAAGGCACCGCACAAAGCCCGGCCTTCCTTGGAGTCGTACCCCAGCCCCATATTCATCAGCAAGCCGCCGATGTTGGCGTAACCCAGACCCAAGGTCCTGAAATCGTAGGACAGTTGGGCGATTTCCTTGGACGGAAACTGCGCCATCATGACCGAGATTTCCAGCGTGATCGTCCAAAGACGTGTGGCGTGGATATAGCCCTCTGCGTCAAACTTGGCGTTCTTCTGAAAGGTCAGCAGGTTCATGGATGCAAGGTTGCACGCGGTATCATCCAGGAACATGTATTCCGAACACGGGTTAGACCCGCGGATCGCGCCATCTTCCGGGCAGGTGTGCCAGGCGTTGACCGTGTCGTGAAACTGGATGCCGGGATCGGCACAGGCCCAGGCTGCGTGGCCGATCTGGTCCCACAACTCCCGCGCAGAGATGGTCTTGGCCACCTTGCCATCAGTGCGGCGGATCAACTCCCACGGCTTGTCTTGCCGGACCGCTTTCAGAAAGGCATCGGTGACGCGA
The DNA here is from genome assembly GCA_038231775.1 of Rhodobacterales bacterium. Lineage (GTDB taxonomy): Bacteria > Pseudomonadota > Alphaproteobacteria > Rhodobacterales > Rhodobacteraceae > Stagnihabitans. Next base: position 1,702 of record JBBRKS010000299.1, read on the forward strand.
ACCGAGTTGTTGGAATTCTGGCCGGACACAGTGATGTAGGCCTCCGAATCCCAATCGGTGTCGTAGGTCGGAAATTCGATGCTGTCGAAGCCCTGCTTGGCGTATTGCAGGATACGGTTGGTGTAGGTGTCCGGGATCATTGCCTTTTTGGCCGCCTTGATCGCGCCCTTCAAAGCCGGGTTCTTGACCGGATCAACGCTGTCTTCGGACGACCCGTCCCAAGCCCGGATCGCCGCAAAGATGTCATTCAGCCGTGCCGAGTGCAGCTTGGACCCTGCGACCAGCGAAGCAACCTTCTGCTCTTCGATCACCTTCCAGTTGATGAAATTCTCGATATCGGGGTGATCCATGTCGCAGATCACCATCTTGGCCGCCCGCCGCGTCGTACCACCCGACTTGATCGCCCCGGCCGCGCGGTCACCGATCTTAAGGAACCCCATCAGGCCCGACGACTTGCCACCGCCCGACAGCTTTTCCCCCTCACCGCGCAGCGAGGAAAAGTTGGTGCCAGTGCCGCTGCCATACTTGAACAGCCGCGCCTCGCGCACCCACAGATCCATGATGCCGCCCTCGCCGACCAGATCATCCTTGACCGACTGGATGAAACAAGCGTGCGGCTGGGGATGTTCATAGGCCGACTCTGATTTGGTCAGCACTTTGCTTTGATAATCGACGTAGTAGTGCCCTTGCGACGGCCCATCAATCCCGTAAGCCCAATGCAGCCCGGTGTTGAACCATTGTGGAGAGTTCGGCGCCGCCATCTGCCGCGCCAGCATGAAACGCATCTCGTCAAAATAGGCTTTGGCGTCGGCCTCGGTGGTGAAATAACCACCCTTCCAACCCCAATAGGTCCACGCCCCCGCCAACCGGTCAAACACCTGCTTGGCAGAGGTTTCGCCGACAAAGCGCTGATCCGCCGGCAACGCCTCAAGCGCCTCAGAGTCGGGAACAGCACGCCACAAGAATTTCGGCACACCCTTTTCGGCAACGCGCTTGGTGACAGCGGGCACCTGCGCCCGGCGGAAATACTTCTGCGCCAGAACGTCGGCGGCCACCTGGCTCCAGCCCTCTGGCACCTCAACCGCCTCATTGCGGAACACGATCTTGCCGTCCGGATTGCGGATTTCCGATGTGGTGACCTGAAACGACATCGCGCCATAAGCCCCGGTGTCGGTCGTCGTGAATTTGCGCTCGATCTTCATCTGCCCCGTAACTCCTTGTCATGCGAGGCTTATTTGGCCTCGTCCATCGTTAAATCCCAAGGCCAAGGCAAAACGGCTCACATCGCGCCCCATGCCGGGCGCGGTCCTTTGAAAAAGGCGGTGTGTCGCAGACTTGTCCCCGTCAAAGCGCTGCCTGTTGCCCGGCGTGACCCCAACGTCATCAAATTGACTCAAGATGTGGTCATGGGCAAACGATTTATTGCAATACTGCCCTATATTTTGTGCTTGACGTCACATCGCTGTCTAGGTGTGGCGTTTTGGTCAGCGTCTTAGCGCCACGGCCCGCCTGTGGACAACAGGGTGGATCACCGCAGCCGCCCTGTGGACAAGGATTGAAAAGCCCATGCAAACGGCCCGTTTGGCGACCGGGGATAAGTTTGGCCCAGCGTTCCCCAACACAAACCGGCGTTGATTCTGCGCCTCTATCTCGCCTTGCGGTTGATCAGGATGATCCCGACCGACACCAGCACTGCCGCCCCTAAAAGCGTCAGCGACAGCGACTCACCAAACACCACATGGCCCATCAGAATCGACAGGATCGG
>JBBRKS010000300.1:0-3408 GCA_038231775.1 Rhodobacterales bacterium
AAACCCGGAACGCTGGTCAGGCAATACGCGCAACTGGCAACCCGCCGGGCCTGTCTGGCTCAACCCGGAAAACGAAGTCAGCGCCTCTGAAATCAGAGACGCTGCATGAAATCGGCGGACAACTTGTTTGACAAACACCGGCTATGACGCGTTGGCGCGTTATGTCAGTGCCGCAGGGGTCGCCAAGGTCGTTCTGCCAAACATGCGCGGGCACTATTATTCGGGGCGACGCAGGGGTGATGTCGAGTACATCGGCCAGTATGAAGATGACATTGTCGACCTGATCCGGCAACTGCGCACAGAGGGCCACGGGGGCCCTATCATCCTGGGCGGCCATTCAAGTGGCGCGGGCTTTGTGCTGCGGTTTGCAGGGGGTGCGGGTCCGCAACAGGAGGCGATTGAGGGCTACATCGCCTTGGCACCCATCATTCCGCGCACGGATGCCATTCGGGGCGGTGACGCGGGCGGGTGGAACGTGATCGATCTGCCGCGCATCCTTGGGCTTGTGGCGCTGAATGCCATTGGTGTGCATGGGTTTGACGGGTTGCCTGTCATCGCCTTCAACAAGCCCGCCAGTGCCTGGAACGGAACCGAGACACTTGCCTATTCCTGGCGGCTGAATGTCTCTTTCCATCCCCGCAACGACTACCAGTCAGATATCAAGGCGATGCCCGCCAATGCGCTGATCCTTGTGGGGGACAAGGATGAAGCGGTTGACGGCGCGGCGCTGCTGGTTTTGCTAAAGGACGCGGGCTATCACGGCAGCGCAGACATCCTCGCGCAGACCACGCATTTCGGCATTTTCCATGCGCCAGATGCGTTGAAGCGGGTGGCTGGTTATGTCGCGAGTATTCCTGAACGCTAAAGCAAGCGACCCTTTGCCAAAGCTGCGGAAAGACCGCGCGAGCTAGGAAAACGCTTCCGCCAGAAGATCATAGACCACGCGGATGCGGCGGCTTGTCAACAACTCGCGGTGTGTGGTCAGCCAGAACGGCACCGGCAGGGAAACGAGTTCTGGCAGGACTGGTTCGACATTGGGCAGCAGAACGGCAAATTCCTTCGGCATGACGCCGATGCCAAAGCCCTGTCGGATCAACTCGCCCGCCACCACGCCATTGTCTGTCACCACCTTGAACTGCGCCCGGGTCAGGGCAAGACCACAGGAATTCAATCCGACGATCAGCCGCTCCACCGGGGCAAATCCGATGAAAGTGGCGTCCGCCAGGTCGGCGGCGGTTTGGGGCCTGCCATGCCGGTCCAGATAACTGGTCGCGGCGTAGAAATGCGCCGATGACGTGCGGACCAGTTTGGCAATCAGTTCCGGTTGGTCCGGCCGGGCGTGGCGAATGGCGATATCTGCCTCGCGCCGCCGCAGATCCCGGATGTCGTTCGACGCAAGAACCTCAATCTCAATGCCGGGTGCCAGCTCTCGCAGGCGCATCAGAATGGGCGGCAAGAAATAGGCCGCCAGTGCGTCGCTGGCGGTGATGCAGACTTGCCCCTCGATCGCCTGTGACTGGCCAGAAGCGGAAAGGGCGATTCCGGCTGCGGCCTCGCCCATCGCGCGGAATTGGTCCAGCAGTTCGACCCCGGTTGGCGTGATCGCCAAAGACCGCCCGACCCGGTCAAACAAGACGACACCAAGAGCCTCCTCCAGCGCTGCAACCTGCCGGGATAAGGTGGGTTGGGTCAGCCCCAAAGAGCGCGCGGCGGCGGATAGGCTGCCCGCCTCTGCCGTCGCAAGGAAGGCTCTGGCTTGGTTCCAATCAAAGGGAGAGGTCTGCCAATTCATGCGTTTTTGTATAACGCAAAGCCGGAATTCCGCAATTTCTTTCTATAGCGCGCATAAGTAGACCGCTTCGAAAGGAGAATGATCATGCCGTTCAAACGACCCTCGATCCGGGAAGGCTGGCCCATCGCAGCGGGGCTGCTGGCGCTCTGCGTCATCCCCGTTGCGGCCGGAGTGGTGCGACTGGTGTCGCTGGCAACGGGTGAAACCGTCACCCTCGCCAACGCCCGGTTTTTTGCACACCCGCTGCCGGTTCAGGTGCACATCGTGGGGGCCAGCCTGTTTTGCGTGGCGGGCGCCTTGTTGTTCTGGCCCGGCTTTCGCCGCCGCTTTCCGCGCGGGCACCGTCTGATCGGGCGCATCGCGGCACCGGCGGATATCGTCGCAGGGCTCTCCGGCCTGTGGATGAACCAATTCTACCCTTACGGGCCGAACGACGGGCTGCTGCTCTATTTCTTCCGGTTGCTCTTTGGAGCCGGGATGGTTCTGACAATGGTTTTGGGGATCGCCGCCATCCTGCGCCGCGACTTTGCCCAGCACCGCGCCTGGATGATGCGGGCCTATGCCATTGCTCTGGGGGCGGGCACCCAGGCCCTGACACAGCTGCCATGGATCTTGCTTGTCGGCCTGCCCGGTGAACTACCAAGGGCGCTGCTGATGGGTGCTGCATGGGTATTGAACCTTGCAGTGGCCGAGTGGTTCATTCGCAGGCAATCGGGTGCTGGGTTCGGTGCACCTGTGGCGGCATGACACCGCCGGGTCGTGTGAGTGCGAGCCATTTCGCCGTCAGATTGGTCGAGCGCCACGCCAAGGCCACATAATTTCATACTTGAAGAAAGCACGGACAAAAATGAAAAACCTATACATTCTGCTACTTTGCCCCATGATGGTGTTGTCTGCTTGCGCAGATATTGGTGCCAGCTACCAACCGATCCTTGATGGTGCCGCAAGCGCATCTTTCCAGTCCGACCTGCAAGCCTGCCAAAGCCTGGCGCGCGGTCAGCATCAGCTTGATCAGGACACCATGGGCTCGGCTGCGGCGGGCGGTTTGCTTGGCGCCGCGATTGCCGCAAACAAAGAGGGTGGAACCGCCGTTGAAGGATTGGTCGGCGGCGCTCTGGTTGGCCTCGTCGGGGGTGTGTCCAAATCGAAGGACAAGCGCGAAAGGATCGTGGTGGATTGCATGAAAGGCCGCGGTCATCGCGTCATTGGTTAGTAGTGTCATCCCGCACGATCGCATTGAGATGCGTAATACAAGACATAGGAAGTGCGGCCGCAGTCAGATGCTGCAGGCAAATCAGCCGCCCCATGTTCAAGCCAGTTCCTTTGCCAGCAAGTCGAACACCAAACGGATACTCCGGCTGGTGTTGAGTTCCCGGTGCGCCACCAGCCAGATCGGAAACATCAGCGGTGCAAGGTCTGGCAACCTGAGCCTCGTTCGCCGCATTGGCGCTGACGCGGTGATCGATTATACCTCACAGGGTCTTGCGGCGATGAACCGTAAGCGTTGCGTCCGCCCCGTGGTTTCGGCTTGGCGGTTTTTCGGTCAAGTCAGCCTGCAAATGAGTTTTGCGGGAGGATGGCTGTGGAGCACCAAATTGAGCACCGGATGGAGGTTC
>JBBRKS010000301.1:0-3236 GCA_038231775.1 Rhodobacterales bacterium
TCGGCGGGGATTGCCCCGGCAAGACCGAACTGCACCGCGATATCCTGCTGCGGTCGGATATTTTCGTGGAATACCCACCGCAAACCCGGATTGAGGGTGAGATTCAGCAACTGCCGCCCGACCATCCGGTCACCGAACTGTGGCAGGTGATCCGGGGAGAGGCTGCGGGCCGCACGGACGCCGCCCAGATCACCCTGTTTGACAGCGTTGGCTTTGCGACCGAGGATTTTTCGGCCCTGCGCTATATCCGCGATCAACTGGAGCGGACGGGAGAGTATGACAACCTTGACCTGCTGGCCGACCCCGACGACCCTCGCGATCTGTTCGGCATGGTGATGCGGGCCAAGATGGACGGCGCGCAGTAGACCGCTGGCGATGCCTGCCAAACTGCCCCAGTGACAGACTGGTCCAGCGGCACGTCCTTGCCAGAATGCGCTGCGTTGTCGCACCCGCAATGCCAGCATCCCGTGTGCCCTGTGTTGCCCCTGTCCCTCGGCGCAATCGCGCTATGTCTGAAGTGTTGTTCCGCACCAAGGCCCGCCATGTCCGTACCGCCCTCCTATGTTCCAAAGGCCTCACCGGTTCCCGGGTCCGGTCTGGCACGGCTTGCGGGGCTTGGCGGCTTGGTGGCAGGGGTTGGCGGGCGAATGTTACTGGGGGCGGCACGGCAGGTTGTAACGGGGCAAAAACCACGGCTGGCTGACCTTTTGCTGACCCCGGCCAATGCCTTGAAGGTCACGGCACAATTGGCCCAGATGCGCGGGGCGGCGCTGAAGGTCGGGCAGTTGATGTCGATGGACACGGGCGATTTTCTGCCGCCCGAGTTTGCCGCCATCCTGTCGCGGTTGCGCGCTGACGCCGATCACATGCCGCCGCAGCAATTGCGCAGCGTGCTGGACCGGGCCTGGGGCAAGGGCTGGATCAGCCGGTTTGCCCAGTTTGATGTGCGCCCGATTGCCTCTGCCTCGATCGGGCAGGTCCACCGCGCCTTGACCAAGGATGGTCGCGATGTGGCGATCAAGGTGCAATATCCCGGCGTGCGCAACAGCATCGACGCCGATGTGGCGAATGTCGCGGGGCTGCTGCGCCTGTCTGGTCTTGTGCCGTCGACGCTGGACCTTGCCCCTTTGTTGGAGCAGGCGCGCGCCCAGTTGCACGAAGAGGCGGATTATCTGCGCGAAGGCACCCAGATGGCGCGGTTCGGCGCGTTGCTGGCCGATGAGCCGGCGTTTGTGATCCCACGTCTGCACCCCGACCTCAGCGGCCCCGATGTTCTGGCGATGGATTTCATCGAAAGCCAGCCGATAGAAACCCTGACCACAGCCCCGCAAGCTGAACGTGACCGTGTGGTCACCCTGCTGATCCGTCTGGTGCTGGACGAGGTGTTTACCTTCAACCTGATGCAGACCGATCCGAATTTCGCCAACTACCGCTATGATCCCAAAACCGGGCGCATCGTGCTGTTGGATTTCGGTGCCACGCGGTCGTTCAGTCCCAATATCGCAACACAGTTCCGCGAACTCATGGCAGCACAGGACCGTCATCCGATCCGAAAAGCCGCGCTTGAGATCGGCTATTTCGACGAAAGCCTTGCGCCCACCATCCAAGAGCGTCTGTTGGACATGATCCAGCTTGCCATGACACCGCTGCGCCAACAAAGCGCGTTTGACTTTGCCGGGACAGACCTTCTGCGGCAAATGCGCGACTTGGGCTTTTCGTTGGGAATGGAGCGGCAGTTTGCCCATGTTCCGCCGGTGGATGTCCTGTTTTTACACCGCAAGATGGGCGGGCTTTTCCTGCTGGCCCAAAAGCTTGGCGCACGCATTCCGCTTGCACCGTTGTTGGCGGACTTTGCATGACACCCAGTTCCATTCCGGCCAAAGAAAGGCGCACCATGACCGCCCCTGCCCCAACCTGTGCCGTGCTGTACGACGGCACCTGCCCGCTGTGTACGGCGGAAATCGGGATGTACCGCTCACAGGACACCAAAGGCGCGCTGACCATGATCGACATCTCGCACGGGGCGGGTTTGCCGGACGGGCTGACGCAGGCGGCCGTCATGGCGCGGTTTCATGTGGTCACGACCGATGGAAGGGTTCTGTCGGGCGCTGCCGCGTTTGTCGAGGTTTGGCGCGCTTTGCCCGGTTGGCTTTGGCTGGTGCGCTTGTCCGACCTGCCCGGAGTGTTGTGGCTGATGGAGCGTGCCTACCGCGGGTTCCTGCCGATCCGCCCCTATCTGTCACGCGCCTTTGGCCGGGTGTTCGGGCGCTAAACCTCAGCCCCCGCAGCCAGCCGGGCCAGCACCCCCTCGGCATCTGAAAGAACGGTGACGCGGTGGGTTTCGTCCATTTTGTCCCATGTCCGGTACATCTGCGCCATGCGTGGGTTTGCGGCAAAGCGGGTGCGGTGGCGGTTCAGGAAATGCCAGTACAGAGGGTTGAACGGGCAGGCTTTATCCCCAGTGCGGTCTTTCACCCGGTAGTGACAGCTGCCGCAATAATCCGACATCCGGTCGATATAAGCCCCGGACGAGACATAGGGTTTTGACCCCAACACCCCGCCATCGGCAAACTGGCTCATCCCCAGCGTGTTCGGCGCCTCGACCCATTCAAACGCGTCGATATAGACGGCCAGATACCATTCATGCACCGCCGCAGGGTCAACCCCCGCCAGCAGGGCAAAGTTGCCGGTCACCATCAGGCGCTGGATGTGGTGGGCATAGGCGAGGTCGCGGGTCTGGGCGACGGCTTTTGACAGGCAGTTCATTTTGGTCGGCGCACCCCAATAAGCAGGCGGCAACGGGTTGGAGTGGTTCAGGGCGTTCTGGGTCATGTATTCCGGCCCCTTCAAGGCCCAGATGCCGCGCACGTATTCACGCCAACCGATGATCTGGCGGATAAAACCTTCGACAGCCGCCAAGGGGGCCGTCCCTTCGCGGTAGGCCGCCTCGGCGCGCCGGCACACCTCCAACGGCGACAAAAGGCCAAGGTTCAGGCAGGGCGACAGAAGCGAGTGGCTTAGGAATGGGTCGTTTTGCAGCATCGCATCCTGTTCATCGCCAAAGCGTGGCAGACTGTGGGTGATGAAATGGTCCAAGGCTTGCAAGGCTTCTTTGCGGTCCGTCGGCCAATGAAACGGTCGCAGAGTGCCGAAATGGGTTGGAAAGCGCTGTGCCACCATATCCAGCACGGCCTCTGTCCCGGCATCAGGCGCGAAACGCAGCGGAGTAGGGCGCA
>JBBRKS010000302.1:0-3215 GCA_038231775.1 Rhodobacterales bacterium
CGGGGCGTCAGCGATCAGTTCGTTGATGTCTTTCGGCGGGGTCATGCCAAGATCGGTGAACACCTTGCGGTTGGTCCACATCCACTGCGCCGAGTGTAGGTTGACCGGAACGCAATAGACCTTGCCGTCCACGGTGCACGATTCAAGCTGTGATGCGGGACGCAGGATGTGCGCCCAGTCTTCCTTGGTGGCCAGATCGGTGATGTCCAGCATCAGGCCGGCCTTGATCAGGTCGTCGGCGTCTTTGCCGGGGTTCAGCGCGGTCGCACCCATCGGGTTGCCGCCCATGATACGGCTGATGATGATCGGGCGGGCCACGTCGCCGGACCCTGCAATGGCGCCGTCGACCCATTTGTTGGCCGAACCGTCAGCCGCTTTGGTCGCATCAAACGCCTTGGCAAATTCGGCCACGGCGTTGGCTTCACCACCCGAGGTCCACCAGTGGGTCACTTCCAGATCGGTGGCACCAACCATCGTCGGCAAAGCCACTGTCGCTGCGAGTACCGCAGCCATCGTAAACAACTTCATTAGGGTCTCCTCCCCGTTTCTAAATCGTTATAGCCGATCCTATAACGTTATAGTTTTTTCAATCAAGCGATCTTTTCGCTTGCCGCCACGGATTTATCTGGCGTTTGATAGGCCTGATGAACGGGTCAGATTGCCCGCTTTTTACCTGAAAGACAGACTCCGACCCCATGGATGCGCTTGAAAGTTTCTGCACTGCAACAGCGAATTTTGCCCCGGTTCTGGCACGGGTGCAGACGCGTGTTCGGCCTTGTCCGGGCGGGAAAAATCATCGATCGCGTCGGGGGGCCGCTGGGCTGCAGCACTTGGCTTTGCACGGCCACATCCGCTTGGTTTGCTGCGCCTGCACAGACCCGGTCACGGTCCGGATGATTCGGCCTGCTGGCCTTCCTGATCATCCCAACCGTTCAGCGAATCGAGGTGCAGCGTGACAGGCATCTCTTTGCTGCCCGGTGATTCGGAACGCCCGACCCTGAAGACCATTGCCGCCGAAACCGGGCTTGCGATTGCCACCGTGTCACGTGCGCTGAAAGACGCGCCCGACATTGGCGAAGAGACCAAAAAGCGGGTGCGCGAAACCGCCGAACGGCTGGGCTACCGCCCCAACCGCGCCGGGGTGCGCCTGCGCACCGGCAAGACCAATGTGATCGCCCTTGCCCTGTCGACCGAGGCGGATGTGATGAACCACACCTCCAAGCTGCTCTACTCGATCGCGGGCGCCTTGCGCGGCACGGCCTATCATCTGGTCGTGATCCCGTTCTTTCCCGATCAGGATCCGATGGACCCGATCCGCTATATCGTTGAGACGGGTTCGGCGGACGGCGTGGTGCTGAACCAGACCCAGCCGGATGATCCGCGTGTGCGCTATCTGGCCGGGCACGGCTTTCCGTTCGTCACCCATGGCCGCACAGATATGGGCATCAACCACCCGTATTTCGACTTTGACAACGAGGAATTTGCCCGGCTTGGCGTGCGGGAACTGATCAAACGCGGCCGCAGGCGGTTGCTGCTGGTCCCGCCGCCGCGTGCGCATTCCTATGCGGGCCACATGATCACCGGCTTTGCCGATGAGGCGGCCCTGCGTCAGGCGGCCTTTGAAGTGGTTGACCATGTGAACAGCGATTCGGGGGCTGCGGCGGTCGAGGCGGCGGTGGCGGCGCGCATGGCGCAAGAGCCCCGGATTGACGGCATCATCTGCGGGTCGACCACCTCTGCCATGGCGGCCTGTGCCGGGGCGGAATATGCCGGGCTGCAGATCGGGCGTGACTTTGATCTGGTGTCAAAAGAGGCGATCAGCTTCCTGCACAGGTTCCGGCGTGGCATCATTGTGGTCAAGGAAGATGTGGGCCACGCGGGCAGCTTCATTGCGCGCGCCCTGATGGCCGCCATTGAACGGCGCGCCCCTGAACAGGGCCAGTTTCTGGAGCGTCCCTTGCGGGCGAGCGATGGTTTGGCAAAGGGAGACATCACATGAAGACGATCAAGGGACCGGCGCTGTTTTTGGCGCAATTTGCGGGCGATGCTGCGCCGTTCAACTCGTGGGACAGCATCACCAAATGGGCCGCTGAATGCGGCTATGTCGGCGTGCAGGTGCCAAGCTGGGACGCGCGGCTGTTCGATCTGGACAAGGCTGCCGCCTCAAAGGGTTACTGCGACCATCTCAAGGGCGTGGCCGCCGACAACGGGGTTGCGATCACCGAATTGTCGACCCATTTGCAGGGCCAGTTGGTCGCCGTGCATCCGGCCTATGACACCCAGTTTGACGGGTTCGCTGCCCCATCGGTGCGCGGCAACCCAAAGGCGCGGCAGGAATGGGCGGTTGATCAGGTCAAAAAGGCGCTGACCGCCAGTGCCAATCTGGGCCTTACCGAGCATGCGACCTTTTCGGGCGCCCTCGCGTGGCCCTACCTTTACCCGTGGCCGCAGCGTCCGGCCGGTCTGGTCGAAGAGGCGTTTGACGAACTCGCCCGCCGCTGGCTGCCGTTGCTGAACCACGCCGAAGACTGCGGCGTTGATGTGGCCTACGAAATCCACCCCGGCGAGGATCTGCATGACGGTGTGACGTTTGAGATGTTTTTGGATCGGGTCAAGGGGCACAAACGGGCCAACATGCTGTACGACCCCAGCCACTACGTGTTGCAATGCCTTGATTACCTTGACCATATCGACATCTACCATGAACGCATCAAGATGTTCCACGTCAAGGATGCCGAGTTCAACCCGACCGGGCGCCAAGGCGTTTACGGTGGCTTTCAACCTTGGGTCAACCGGGCCGGGCGCTTTCGGTCGCCGGGCGACGGGCAGGTCGATTTCGGCAGCATTTTCTCAAAACTGACGCAGCACGATTTTGCCGGTTGGGCGGTGGTGGAGTGGGAATGCTGCCTGAAACACCCCGAAGACGGTGCGGTCGAAGGGGCTGGCTTTGTCGCGGCCCATATCATCCGGGTGACCGAAAAGGCATTTGACGACTTTGCCGACGCGGGCACCGACCGGGCAGCGAACCGCAAGATGCTGGGCTTGGGGTAACGGGGTGGCTGCGGGGGAGCATATCCCGCACCCTCTGCCAAAAGCGGGGGTTTCACACCCCCGCACCCGCTGTCAAAAGCGGGGGTTTCACACCCCCGCACCCGCTGTCAAAAGCGGGGGTTTCACACCCCCGCACCCGCTGTCAAAAGCGGGGGTTTCACACC
>JBBRKS010000303.1:0-3062 GCA_038231775.1 Rhodobacterales bacterium
GAGGCGGCCTTTTTGTTGAATTTGGCGCGACCGATGGTGCGGTGCTAAGCAACACACTGCTTTTGGGGCGTGAAAATGGGTGGACTGGCCTTTGCGGTGAGCCAAATCCGAAAGTTTTCCAGCAGCTTGCAGTCAATCGGCGCTGCAATGTGCTGCCAACCTGCATCGGCCCTACCACCGGGGAAAAGGTGCGGTTCATCTTGGCAGATACCTTTGGTGGCAATGCCGATTATGCAGCAAGCGATTCCCATGCCGACAAGCACGAAGCCTATCAATTACAGAGCGAAGTTGTTGAAGTCACAACGTAAGCGTGCGGTCTGGCTGCTCTGCCTGGTTTGAAGGGTGTGGGATAGTGTCCGCTTGGGCTGGCGGACATTGTGGGGTCGGCAATGGTGCGTCGGACGCGGCGGTTGTGGTCTGACGAAGAGAAGCGGTCGATCTGGCTGCAGACGACAGCGCCTGACGTTTGGGTCGCGCAGGTGGCGCGTCGGTATGCGCTGAACGCCAACTTGATTTTCGCGGGGTTGCGTGACGCGCGCTTTGCACCGCAAGAGGTGCCAGCTGTAGGGGACGCACCCTGTTTTCTGCCGGTCGAGAGTGTGGGTCAGGTCGACCGCGAGGACGAACAGCGCATCAGCAATGACGGTCAGATCGAGGTTGAGCTTGCAGGTGGTCACCGGCTTCGGATCAGCGGGTCTGATGATCCCGGGGCGCTTGCCCGGCTGATCCGTGGCCTGTCGGGATGATCGCGGTCCCGATGAACGCGCAAGTCTGGCTGGCGGCTGGGGTGACGGACATGCGTCAGGGCTTTGCCGCGCTGGCGGCCCGGGCCGAGCAGACGACGAAGCAGAGCCCGTTCAGCGGCCATATGTTTGTCTTCCGGGGACGGCAGGGTGACCTGATCAAGATCATCTGGTGGGATGGCCAAGGGGCATGTCTGTTCTCCAAGCGGCTGGGAAGGGTCGGTGCGTGTGGCCGTCCGCAAAGGAAGGCAAGATCGCGCTGACCCCGGCGCCGTTGACGATGCTGCTGGAAGGAATGGATTGGCGCTTGCCACAGCGCACCTGGCGGCCATTGACAGCCGGATAGAGCGCCGGTTTTGCTGTTGGAGGGATTCCCGTAAAGCCCCGGATTTGTTATGATCCCGGCATGCTGGATGTCCCCAGATCTCTGCCGGAAGACCCTGCGGAACTGCGGGCGTTCACCGCACTTTTGCTGGCCGAAGTGAAGTCTCAGGCGGTGCTGATCGAGACGTTGCGGCACCCATTGGCCGGCCATCGCGCCCATCGGTTTGGGGCATCGGTTTGGCCCGTCGGTTCGGCCCGCCGTTCTCAGCCCGCCGTTCTCAGCCCGCCGTTCTCAGCCCGCCGTTCTCAGCCCGTCGTCGGAGACCGTCGTCGGAGACCGCCGAGCAGTTGCAACTGGCCTTGGAGATGTCCGAGATTGCCATCGCAGCACTGACGGCCAAGCTGCGTCTTCCCGAGGATGCACCCGCCGAGAAGCCGAAGCGCAAACCGATCCCCGCTCACATTCCGCTCACATTCCGCTCACATTCCGCGCGTGGAGATCGAATTGACCGCCGGTGACACGGCCTGCGCCCCGCACTGACGGCCAAGCTGCGCCGGCTCGGTGAGGATGTGACCGAAGAACTGGAACATGTCCCCGGGCGCTTCATCGTGAACCGCATCGTGCGCCCAAGGATGGCCTGCTCGGGCTGCGATTGCTTCACGCAGTTTCCCCTGCCATCGCGACCGATCGAGCGCGGGCGCCCTGGTCCTGGCCTGCTCGCCCATGTTCTGGTCAACAAATACGCCGATCATCTTCCGCTTTACCGCCAAAGCCGGATCTTCGAGCGTGACGGGCTCGACCTGGATCGCTCAACGCTGGCCGATTGGGTCGGCAAGTCCACCGCCCTGCTGGAACCCTTGGCAGATGCCATCGGGCGCCATGTGCTGGCGGGGCAAGCGATCTTTGCCGACGACACTCCGGTCGCAATGCGGGCGCCGGACACCGGCAAGACCCAGACCGCACGGCTTTGGGCTTACGGGCGCGATGAACGTCCTTGGGGCAGCACCATCCCGCCCGCCAGTTGATATCGCGTCTCGTCCGACCGCAAAGTCCAGCACCCGAAGGATCATCTCGCCAAATACAAGGGTTGGATGCCTGCCGATGGCTATGCCGGGTTCGAAGACCTGTATCGCTCCGGCGATATAAGCGAGATCGCCTGCATGGCCCATGTCCGGCGCAAGTTCGTCGATGTGCACAAGGCGCAGGGCTCGGCCATCGCAGACGAGGCTATCTGGCGGATCGCCGAACTTCATACCGTCGAGAAGGCAGCGCGGGGCTTGGTGCCCGACAAGCGCGCCGAGATCAGGCAGGCCGAGATCAGGCAGGCCGAGATCAAGCGCGCCGAGATCAGGCAGGTCGAGATCAGGCAGGTCGAGATCAGGCAGGCCGAGGCCAGGCCGGCCGAGATCAGGCAGGTCGAGATCAGGCAGGCCGAGGCCAGGCCGGTCTTCAACAGTCTGGAGGTTTGGCTGAGCGCCCAACTGCCTGACATATCTGGCAAAAGCCCACTCGCCAGCGCCATCCGTTCTGCCCTCACCCGAATGGCCCGGATGCGCCCCTACCTCGATCACGGCCTCCTGGAACTGGACAACACCGCCGCCGAGAGGGCGATGCGAGCCGTCGCTTCAGGCCGCAAGAACGACCTCTTCGTCGGATCGCAAACCGGTGGCAAATCCGCCGCCATCGCCCAAACCTTGATCAAAACCGCCAAGCTCAACGGCGTCGATCCCCAAGCATGGCTTGCCGGCACCCTGGCACGCATCGCAAACCACAAGATCAACCGGATCAACGAACTGATGCCGTGGAACGCCGAAGAGCCGCGGTCAGGCCGGACGCTTGCAGGGCAGGCAGGTTCAGGCCGCTTACGAACTTCTTGGGTCTGTACATTTCTGAATCATCAACGCGTCTTTGATGAGTAGCGCTGGTCGATATGCTACGGCGGAATTGGTGTCACAAGAATGAATTCAGGGAAACCGGCCAGTCTTTCTGAAACA
>JBBRKS010000304.1:0-3061 GCA_038231775.1 Rhodobacterales bacterium
TCGAGATAGGCCGCCCCGTTGGTCGAGTGCCAGACCGTTTGTGCTTGTGTCAGCATCCACTGCGTCTGGGCGAAACTCCAGTTCCAGGTCTCGTTGCTGTATTCGACATGCGCCTTCAGTGCGGGGTCGAGATGATCGCGCACATAGGTGGCGAAGTTACGGATATAATCCTCGCTCGCCCCGGCCGGCATGTTGAACCACGGCTCGGTCCCGGTCTGATTGGCCAGTTGCACCATCACCTCGACCGGCACGCCAGTGGCCTGCCAGTTCACGTCGTTCACCTGAGGTCGGTCGTCCCAGGTGGTGCCAATGGTGTTGTTGGTGTCCATCCAGTCCATGAAGCGCAACTCACGCGCGTCCTGCACCACCGAAAGCCAGTCGGGGTTGAACACTTCGCCCGCCGCATGAAGTGCTTCGTACTTTTGCGCCACGATCTCGATGCCGTGCAGGTAATTGCCGTCATGGTTCGGGTCGGTCGCCGTGATGTTGAGCAGCATTTTGGCGCCGGTCAGGTTCTGAAACACGATCCGCCCCGGCTCTGAACTCAGCACCTTCATGTCGCCGGCCAGCTGCAGCGTCCCCGCCCCCTCATAGGTCAGAACATAAATCCCCGCCCGTGACACCGCCGCAGGATCGGTCGCGCCGCCCGTCCCCCAGTCCCAGATCGTCCCGATCGAGGTCACACCGCTGGGTATCCGCGTCGGCCAGCCATCGGCATCCAGATACCCTCCAGAGGTTATCTGGTCCGTCGTCATCGCGCTCCACACATTGCCATTGTGCGCAATCCACGGCCGCGAGATCTTCATCAGATCCAGAAACGCCATCTGCGTCGACCAGTCCGAAACCCCAGACAACCCATACGACAACGTCGGATCACTAAGCCCGACGCCACTGGGAGAGGAGCTGTTGGCAATGGTCATGTAAATCCCCGATCCGCAAACTGGGCACGCGCCGCGCCATACTGACGCGCCGATGTCCAGACCCATCCGGATGCAGCCTCCAGACGCAGATGCGATTAGGCCGCCACTAATTGGCCAGCGCAGGGCTTCAATGTGGCAAAGTCATGATCATTGGATTGGAATTTGGGGCCCGACATCCCTGCAACATCCCGGGGCAGACCCCCCAGACTGCCATCCGGTTGCCAATTTCGGCGGCCTTACCGCCCCGGCAGGAACCGGGGCAAGGGCACCACCACCGCGCGCAGGGCGTCTTTAAGACGCTCCTCCGCCACGGCATCACTTTCGCCGCGGGCGATCGGCGTGATCAGGCGGACGATGGCGCCGTCGCTGCGACCGGTCTGCACCTTGGTCAGGGTCATCACCAGCTTGGCATAGTAAGACGACGCCGTGCGCACCCCTTGCTGATCGTACCAGTAATAAACCACCATCCGGTCCAGGCCCTTCTGGATGATCGCGCGGTTCACTGTAAAGGGGGCGCCGGCCGCATCAGAGGGCGCATCCACCTGATCCAGTGCAGAAATCTCCCACCCGGCCGAGGGCAGGCAAACGGTGGGCGAATGGGTGCCGCCGGTCATCTGGTCGCGGTACCACGCGATAAAAAGATTGACCGAGGCCATACCGGGCCTCGACAGTTCCACCGAATGGTAATCATCCGCCGCCAGCACCTTGGCCGTTTGCGGGTCAAGCCGTTGCTGGGTGCCTGCCGTCCAGTCCCCCAAAGTGGTCGGGAAGGCATAAAACGGCTCGCGGCTCACTTCGGCAAGGGGGCGCGTCGGGATCACCTGCCAGGCCACAGCCCCCAGGGCCAGAACCAGTGTCACGCCGATCAGCGCCGCCGACGGCTGGATCAGCCGCAGCCGGGCAAATTGCGGACCCAAACCGTTGACATCCAGATCCAGCGCCTCGGCCAGACCCATCTTCTGAGGGTTCAACAGCAGCATCACCCGGGCCAGACCGAACAGAATCAACACGCAGGCGACAAAGATCACCCAGCCTTCCATGAAATGGGTCAGCCCCTCGACAAATTCGATGCCGTAGCGGTCCACCACCGCCCCCGCGATGGCAATCCGGACCGAGTTCATGAAGACGGTGATCGGCGCCGCCGAAATCAGCAAGACCACCTTGTGCCAGATCGGCCCGCGGTACAGTACCGAGAAGATGTAGGAAAACGACAGGATCGGGAACAGATAGCGCAGGCCCGAACAGGCTTCGGCGACCTGCAGCTTGTAGACGCCCAGATCGATGATGTTGCCGTCCAGAAAGACCGGCACATTCAGAAGATCCAGAAAGGCCACGCCCAGATGGGCCGAAACCCCCTGCAGCCAGGTCGACAGCCCGTAATACAGCACCGCCGGCAGCGGCAGCATATAAATAAGGTGCAACACCGGCGGCCAGAACTGCCGCCCCTGCCGCCACCCGAAGCTTAAAAGGATCATGCCGCCGATCCACAGGATCATCGCATAGGCGACAAAGTCGGAAATCTGGATCAACCGCCCGATGCCGCCCAAAAGCATCGCCGCCACCATGACCGCAGCCCCGACACCGCGGTCGGTGACTGGCCCGTCCAGGATCGGCACGCGTTTCAGATGCCGCAGGAACAGAAAACCTGACAGCAACGGGATCAGGGGGCCGTGGCTGTATTCCGGCAGTTGCCAGGCGGTGGCGAGGGCTGCAACACCGGTCTGAAAATAGACCCCCGCCGCCAGAACCGCGATCGCAAACCAGAAAAGACCCCAAGGCCGGGTCGCCCCGTTGAACGAGAAAGGTTGGGAAATTGAATTTGTAACCGACACGGGAACCCTTCCATCAAACCGACACGCACAGGCTTTCAGACACTTGCCGCAATAAGTTCATCCGACATTCCCCAAGTGGCATGCCGTTGAACAGCAAGATCGCTTGATCTTGCCAGCTGATCAAGCGTTTTCCGCCCCGAGCGGCGTCTGTGGTCGCGCAAACGCCCGAAGTTGGACGAATCGGCCCGTAAACCCGCAGCATCCCGGCCCGGCGGCGACGTTTTTCAGCGCGTCGGACAGACGTGTCCTGCCGCTTTCGTTCAGTTTTGGTTTGGATCGCGGTCACGCGCATGACGGTGGCGCTCGCAA
>JBBRKS010000305.1:0-3004 GCA_038231775.1 Rhodobacterales bacterium
CTGGCAAGCCCCCGCGAGTCAGCATCATCAATACTTGGTATAAGTTCACCGCCGACCAAGTCGTTATGTTGTTGCATAGAGGGATGAAGGGTAATCCCCCCCGAAAGTAGGGGGCTGTATAAGTAGAATTTTCTCGGCAAGATGGTATGCGGCGTCTCTGACCCATTGATTTCGCCTGTTCCTGTAGTTTGGCGGGTCTGCCAGAATGTCTTCGTGATCAAACGGAGGTTTCGATGGCTGACGGTGGGGATGGATTTGTTGGGCGTTGCGAGGTTGTCGAACCTCGGCGCGGGAACCGGCGCTGGCCTGATGACTTGAAGGCGCGGATTGTGGCTGAGAGTTTCCAGCCCGGAGCGCGGGTTGTGGATGTCGCCCGGCGGCATGGGATGGTTGCCCATCAGCTTTCGGATTGGCGGCGTTTTGCGCGTCAGGGTCTTCTGAAGCTGCCGCATACGGTGTTGTCAGTCTTGCCGTCACTGATGAGCCTTCCTGTGGATATGGCTGCCGAGCCTGCGTTTGTGCCGCTGGCGATTATGCCAGAGCCGAGGGATCTTGCGGATGCACCCTGCGTTCCGGAGGTGGCCGAGGTGGCCACGGTGATCGTGCCTTTGGGGATCGTGCCCGCAGGGATGATGATGGTAGAGATCGGTTCGGAGATTGTGCTTCGGGTTCCGGGCGATGTGGCGGTAGAGCGCGCGGCAGCTTTGGTGCGTGCGTTGCGAGGACTGCCGTGATTGTCGCCGGACAGCGGTTGCCGATCCTGATCGCGACACGGCCCGTGGACTTCCGGTGCGGCCATCAGGCTTTGGCGTTGATGGTGCAGACCGAGCTGAAGCTTGATCCGCATTCCGGGGTGACGGTGGTCTTCCGGTCCAAGCGCGGGGACCGGCTGAAGATCTTGGTCTGGGACGGCACCGGCATGGTGATGGTCTACAAGGTTCTGGAACAAGGCAGCTTTGCTTGGCCCAAGGTACAAGACGGAACGATGCGGCTGTCGCGGGCGCAGTTCGAGGCGCTGTTTGAAGGCTTGGATTGGCGTCGTGTGATGGCGCAACGTGTGGCTGCACCCACTGCGGCGGGATGACTCACCGAGGCTATTTTGGTGTTGTTTTATTGGTTTTTCCTGCCGGGATCGGATAAAAAGGCACATGTCGCAAGCCTTCGATCTCAGCCAGTTCCCTGACCTTCCACCCGAGGTGGTAAAGGCGTTTGCGGCGGTGCAGTTCGAGCTATCGGTCGAGCGCGCAGCCCGTCAACACGAGCAGGCAGTGGTGGCTGAGAAGGACGCCTTCATCACCGAGTTGAAGGGACTGATCGAGAAGCTGGAAGGTCAGGTCGGACAATACCGGCATGCAAAGTTCGGGCCCAAATCAGAAAAGCTCGACCCTGCGCAACTGGAACTGGCACTGGAAGATCTGGAAACCGCAATCGCCGAAACGCAGGCGCAGATTGCTGTTGTCGAGGAAAAGATTGCGGCCAGCTCGGCTGACCCGGACAAGGCTGCCCCACGCGTGCCACGCAAAGCGCGGGCGCTGCCCGAGACACTGCCGCGCGTGGAGCTATTGATCGAACCGGGCAGCATTGTTTGCTCCTGCGGCTGCGGCGATATGGTCCGGATCGGTGAAGATCGGACGGAGCGGCTCGACTTCATCCCGGCGCGCTATCAGGTGATCGTCACGGTGCGCCCCCGATATGCGTGCCCCAAGGGGCGCACCGGGGTGGTGCAAGCCAAGGCTCCGGCGCATCTCTTGGACGGCAGTTGGCCGACCGAAGCACTTCTGGCTCAGATTGCGGTGTCCAAACATTCTGAACACATGCCGTTGAACCGGCAGGCAGTTGTCATGGCTCGGCTTGGCGTGCCGATCGAGCGGTCGGTTCTGGCCGACTGGATGGGCCGGACCGGCGCGCTGATCGCCCCGGTGGTCGATCGCATGGCGGTGCTGCTGAAACAGGGTAGCACCCGGCTTTATGTGGATGAGACTACCGCCCCAGTGCTTGATCCGGGGCGCGGCCGGACGAAAACCGGCTATCTCTGGGCCGTGCTGCGTGATGATCGCGGCTGGAACGGGCCTGCGCCGCCCGGCGTCGTGTTCCATTATCACCCCGGTCGGAAGGGCGAATACGCCGATCAGATTCTGACGGGCTTCGACGGCATCATTCAGGTGGATGCCTATGGCGGCTACAGCCATCTGGCCAAGCCCGACCGCAAAGGGGGCAAGCCGCTCAAGCTTGCCTTCTGTTGGGCGCATGGTCGGCGAAAGCTGATCGCAGCCAAACCCCAGAAGGGCTCGCCCATCGTGGACGAGGCGCTGTTGCGCATCGCGGCACTTTACAAGGTCGAGGATGCCATCCGCGGTTCCGATCCCGACCGCCGCCGTGCTGTCCGTCAGGAGTTGTCCTTACCGCTGGTGGACGAATTCTTCGCATGGCTCACCGCCCAGGCCAAACGCGTGTCGCGCAAAACCGATCTGGGCGAGGCCATAGCATATATGCTGAAACGCCAGGACGGCTTCCGCCTGTTCCTCGACGATGGCCGCGTCGACATGGATTCCAACCTGGTCGAAAACGCCATCCGCAGCCCCGCCATGAACCGCCGCAACGCGCTCTTCGCCGGCCACGACGAGGGCGGCCGAAACTGGGCACGCTTCGCCAGCCTGATCGGCACCTGCAAGATGAACGGCGTTGAGCCCTACGCCTACCTCCGCGATCTCTTCACCAAACTGGCAAACCGCCACCTCGATAAAGACATCGACGCCCTGATGCCGTGGACCTACGTCACAAAGCCCGCCACATCAAAATGACCTCGTCAGGGACTCCCGGACGTACTCATCCGCCCAAAGCCGACATAGGCAACCGGAAAATCAATGGGGCGCAGACGCCGCTTACGTCAGGACGTGCTCCCTCGACCGCCCAAAGCTAGACCAACGAAGCAGCAACTTAGCCGTAGACGCCACAGTAGGCTGAATAGGCGCGTCCAGCGAAATCCGATGGAGCCAGGGTCAGA
>JBBRKS010000306.1:0-2987 GCA_038231775.1 Rhodobacterales bacterium
GAGATCATGTTCGGCCGCCTGAAAGACTGGCGCAGGGTCGCAACCCGCTACGACAGATGTCCCAAGGTCTTCCTCTCAGCCGTAGCCCTCGCCGCAGTCGTCATGTTCTGGCTATGACCCGAGAACGAGTCCTGACCCTAGGGGGACTCGGTATTCAGAGCAATCCGGTAAAATACATGACGTTTTGTTGCAAATGTGGAAACTACATGGCGACGGATTGGTGATTTTCAGGCGGGATTGTGGCTGTCAGATGGGCATTTGCCGGGACTGCAGCAGTCGGGGCGTAGGGGCCGATTTGGCGCGCTGACGCCCATCCTCAGCACCCCTTACGCGGTCGTGCGCCGGGACCATGCGCGGGTTAAGCGACGAACCTGCGTAACAGACAAAGCGCCGTTCGCGGCCACCGGAAATGCGAGCAAGCGTCAGGCGCTGCGCCATGCCCCGCCCGTCGCGGCAGCTTCACAAAGACCGGGACTGGTGAAAAGACGGGCACGCCCGGGACGCTGGATCGACCCCGCCCGCCAAATCAGGAAAAATCTTGGCAATCCGCCCCAAATTCTTGTTCAGGATCAAAGTCAGACATTGCCCTGACCCCACCTGCAAACTAAACCCTGATGTAATCGACGCAAAGACTCCAACCGGGTTTGCGCTGCGAACCAGACACGCAACAGACGGGAGACGCCAATGGCCGACGCAGCCATCCATGGCCACGACCATGAACATGAGCAGAAGGGGTTCTTCACCCGCTGGTTCATGTCGACGAACCACAAGGACATCGGGATACTGTATCTGTTCTCCGGCGGCTTTGTCGGTCTGATCTCTGTGATCTTCACCGTCTACATGCGGATGGAGTTGATGTATCCCGGCGTGCAGTATCTGTGCGCCGAAGGTCTTCGCCTGATCCCGAGTGCGGCAACCTGCACCCCTGACGGCCACCAGTGGAACGTGATCATCACCGCGCACGGCATCCTGATGATGTTCTTTGTCGTAATTCCCGCTTTGTTCGGCGGCTTTGGCAACTATTTCATGCCGTTGCAGATCGGTGCGCCGGACATGGCGTTTCCGCGGATGAACAACCTGTCGTACTGGATGTTCATTGCAGGATCGACCCTTGCCATCCTGTCGGTCTTTGCGCCGGGCGGTGAAGGCGGGCGAGGGGCTGGGGTGGGCTGGGTTCTTTACCCACCGCTGTCCTCAAAAGAAGACGGCTACGCCATGGACCTTGCGATTTTCGCGGTTCACTTGTCGGGTGCCTCGTCCATCCTCGGCGCGATAAACATGATCACCACGTTTCTGAACATGCGTGCGCCCGGCATGACGATGCACAAGGTGCCGTTGTTCGCCTGGTCAATTTTTGTGACCGCCTGGCTGATCCTGCTGAGCCTGCCGGTTCTGGCTGGTGCGATCACCATGCTCTTGACCGACCGCAACTTTGGCACGACGTTCTTTGATCCGGCGGGCGGCGGTGACCCGATCCTCTATCAGCATATCCTGTGGTTCTTCGGCCACCCGGAAGTTTACATCATCATCATCCCGGCCTTTGGCATCATCAGCCAGGTCATCGCGACATTCTCTAAAAAGCCGATCTTCGGTTACCTGCCGATGGTCTACGCGATGGTCGCCATCGGCGTTCTGGGCTTTGTCGTGTGGGCGCACCACATGTACACCGTCGGCATGTCACTGACCCAGCAAAGCTACTTCATGATGGCGACCATGGTCATCGCGGTGCCCACCGGCGTGAAGGTGTTCAGCTGGATCGCCACGATGTGGGGCGGCAGCATCGAGTTCAAGACCCCGATGTTGTGGGCCTTTGGCTTTTTGTTCCTGTTCACCGTTGGCGGCGTGACCGGTATCATGCTGGCACAAGCGCCGGTCGACCGGATGTATCACGACACCTATTATGTCGTGGCGCACTTCCACTATGTGATGAGCCTTGGCGCGGTGTTCGGCATCTTTGCCGGCATCTACTTCTGGTTCGGCAAGATGTCGGGCCGTGAGTATCCTGAATGGGCTGGCAAGCTGCACTTCTGGGCGATGTTCATCGGGGCAAACCTGACCTTCTTCCCGCAGCACTTCCTGGGCCGTCAGGGCATGCCGCGGCGCTATATCGACTACCCCGAGGCGTTTGCCTACTGGAACTGGTTCTCGTCAATGGGGGCGTTCCTGTCGTTTGCGTCCTTCGTGTTCTTCCTTGTGATGATCTTTTACTCGATGTTTTACGGCAAGAAGATCACCGTGAACAACTACTGGAACGAGTATGCCGACACGCTGGAATGGACGCTGCCCTGCCCACCGCCAGAGCATACGTTTGAACAGCTTCCCAAGCGCGAAGACTGGGATCACAGCCACGCCCACTAAGGGCAAAGCGACAGAGGGCCCCGGGGAAACCTGGGGCCTTTTGGTTTGGGGGTGACGGCAGAATTTCGGTCAGGCAACGTCGAATCGCGGTGAATATTTTGACGCCCGGCCGTCGCCCGCGCTACCCGCTGCAGCGCACTGACCGTGCGGCGCGGCGGGTTCATGTTCGACCGGGCTATGAAATCGCCCGGAAAACCGGGTCGGTTTCCAACCCCATCGCCGCAGATTGACCGTCCGCTGCCGCTTTTCTGACCGCTTTGCCATTCCTGCGGGCAAATCGTGCGCAAATGGCCGGATCGGCGCATTGATGCGGCGGCTGGGCTTGCCCCTCAGTTAGGCAATTGCAATCAGGTTGAGCAAAGGCTTAACTCTTAAGCAACACGGTCGGAAAACGGCCGGGACTATGGGGAGAACGGCGTGGCATCCAACAGCGCACAGTCTGGCGCAACATCTGGTATGACAGGCGGCGATGCGTTCGTCGCGTTTGACCATGTGCAGAAAAGCTATGACGGCGTCTCACTCGTCGTGAAAGATCTGAACCTTGCGATTGGCAAGGGAGAGTTTCTGACCATGCTGGGGCCGTCGGGATCAGGCAAGACCACCTGTCTGATGATGCTGGCGGGCTTTGA
>JBBRKS010000307.1:0-2947 GCA_038231775.1 Rhodobacterales bacterium
GCACATCTACCATGCCGGGTTGCGCGACCGCCCGGTGCGTGCGCCGCTGACACCGGGGGCCATCGCCCGCCAGCTTCCCACCGCTCCACCAGATGCGCCCGAACCGATCGACCTGATCTTCGCCGATTTTGACCGGATCGTGCCGCCCGGCCTGACCCACTGGCAGCACCCGCGCTTTTTCGCCTATTTCCCGGCCAACGCCTCGCCCGCCTCGATGCTGGCCGAACAACTGGCGAATGCCATCGCAGCGCAGGGGATGCTGTGGCAGACCTCACCCGCCGTGACAGAGATGGAACAGGTGATGGTCGATTGGCTGCGGCAGGCTTTGGGTTTGCCAGAAGGTTTTACCGGCACGATCCACGATTCGGCCACCACCGCCACCTTGTCGGCGATCCTGACCATGCGCGAACAGGCGCTGAATTGGGCGGGCCTGACAGAAGGGGTGCAAGGCCAGCCTCACCTGCGGATTTATGCGAGTGCAGAAACCCATTCCTCGGTTGACAAGGCGGTCAGGATTGCCGGGATCGGTCAGGCCAATCTGGTCAAGGTGGCGACGGATGCGACCCTGTCGATGCAGCCCGATGCGCTGGACGCGGCGATCCGGGCCGATCTTGCAGCGGGCGTGCGGCCCGCCGGAGTGGTCTTGTGCGCCGGTGGCACCTCTGTCGGGGCGTTTGACCGGATGGACGCTTGCATTGCGGTCGCCAAGGCGCACGGGCTGCCGGTTCATGTCGATGCCGCATGGGCCGGGTCGGCGATGATCTGCCCGGAATTCCGGACCCTGTGGGCGGGGGTCGAGGGGGCAGACTCCATCGTCTTCAACCCGCACAAATGGCTTGGCGCGCAGTTTGATTGCGCGGTGCAGTTCCTGCGCGATCCCGCCCCACAGGTCAAAACGCTTGGCCTGCGCCCGACCTATCTGGAAACGGCGGGCCGTGAAGAGGTGGTGAACTTCAACGAATGGACCGTGCCCTTGGGTCGCCGTTTCCGCGCCCTGAAGCTGTGGTTCACCTTGCGCGCTTACGGTCTTGACGGGTTGCGCAGCCGCATCCGCAATCACGTGATGTGGGCGGGCGAACTGGCTAAGGTGCTGGCCCTGCTCCCCGGTGTCACAATCATCACCCAACCCGCCTTGTCGCTGTTCACCTTCGCCCTGCAATCTGATGCGGCGACCGAGGCGCTTTTGGCCCGTATCAATGACGATGGCCGTGTCTACCTGACCCAAACTCGCCACAAAGGCCGGTTTGTCATCCGCGTGCAGGTCGGCCAGTTCGACTGCACCCGCGATGATGTGATGACGGTGGCGCAGGTGGTGCAGGACCTGATGTGATGCCGCTGCAAAACCGGGTCTTGCCGGATCAAAGCATCGTGGCCCTGCCCGCGCGAGGTACGCTGACCGGCAACCGCGGAATCCTGCATGATGACACCCGGACCCTGCGCCGCCGCTGGACCTCCAAAGCGTGGATCTGCTGCGCTCTTGACTGGAAGGGCGCAAGTCGCACCCCAATGACGCCGCACACCTGGACCGAACTGTTCTTTCTGGATGAGGCGGCAGCCCTCGCCTCCGGTCACAGGCCATGCGCCACCTGCCGCAGGTCCGCCTACACCGCCTTTCGCGCCGCCTGGATCAAAGCGGCCCTGCCCGGCACCAAAGCCTGCGAAATCGACACCCATTTGCACGAAACCCGCCTGACCGGGGACGGCACACCGCAAATCCATCCGACACCAACCAACCGCCCCAAACCCCGCCATCAGCGCCTGCACCAGGCCACTGCCGAAACCCTGCCCGACGCCACCTTCATCCTGCTGCCAACCCCGCACCTGATCCACGGCGCGCATGCCTTCCCCTACACGCCCGACGGCTACCTGCCCCCCGTCCCGCGCCCGCACGGCACGGTACAGGTGATGACCCCGGCCCCAACTGTCGCCACCCTGAACGCAGGCTACCGCCCACTGCTGCACCCCTCTCTTCCAATTGCTCTTTGACCAAATACTCCGCAGGGGGTCTGGGGGGCGCGAAGCCCCCCAGCCGGGTCCGCAGAGCGCGCCCGGCCCGATCATCGCCCCCCGCCGGGGCAGTTTGCCGCAGCCTGACCCTTGCCTGCCGCATTCAGCCCTTGCCCCTGCCCCCATCCGGCCTAAAAAGCCTGTAAGTTTCAGGAGATCCCGATGATCGACGTAGCCACAGCGACCGATGCCGCACCCGATACACTCCCCAACGACGCACTGGTGATCTTCACGCCTTCGGGCAAGCGCGGGCGGTTTGCCCACGGCACGCCGATCCTGACTGCGGCGCGGCAGCTGGGGGTCGATCTCGACTCGGTCTGCGGCGGGCGTGGCATCTGTTCGAAATGCCAGATCCAGCCCGGCTACGGTGAGTTTTCAAAATTCGGCGTCACTGTCGCCGAAAACGCCCTGTCGGAGTGGAACGAGGTCGAGGCGCGCTACAAACGGGTGCGCGGCATGATCGACGGCCGCAGGCTTGGCTGCCAAGCCAAGGTGATGGGCGATGTCATCGTTGACGTGCCGCCTGAATCGCAAGTCCACAAACAGGTCATCCGCAAATCGGCCACCGAACGCCATATCGAAATGGACCCTGCCACACGGCTTTACTATGTCGAGGTTGACGAACCCGACATGCACGAACCGACCGGTGACTTTGAACGCCTTGAACGCGCCCTGAAAGCACAGTGGAATGTCGAAGGTCTGGCGGCCGAACTGTCGCTGATGCGCCGGCTGCAACCCGCCTTGCGCAAGGGCCAGTGGAAGGTCACCGTCGCCCTGCACAAGGGCAACCACGATGCGCGCCACCGCATCCTCGACATCTGGCCGGGGTATTTTGAGGGCAAACTGCTGGGCCTTGCCATTGACCTTGGTTCAACCACCATCGCGGCCCATCTGTGCGATCTGACCGACGGCAAGGTTCTGGCCTCTGCCGGTGTCATGA
>JBBRKS010000308.1:0-2931 GCA_038231775.1 Rhodobacterales bacterium
ACTATGCCGTGACTGTCCGCAGTGCGCTGACAGGGTTCATCGAACTGAAAGCACCGGGCAAAGGGGCCGATCCACGCAAGTTCACCGACCCGCACGACAAACGGCAGTGGCAGAAACTGAAGTCGCTGCCGAACCTGCTTTACAGCGATGGTCAGGCCTTCAGCCTTTGGCAGAACGGCGCGCTGGTGGGCCAGATCATTCATCTGTCGGGTGATCTGGATTCTGCAGGCGCGAAACTCACCGGCCCCACGACCCTTATCACCCTGCTGACTGACTTCCTCAGCTGGAACCCGATCCCGCCTGACAGCCCCCGCAAGCTGGCCGAAGTGTCCGCTCGCCTCTGCCGCCTGTTGCGCGATGAGGTGCTGGAGGAGTTGGAGAACGGCACCCAAAGCCTGACCGACCTTGCCACCGAATGGCGCGGTCTGTTGTTCCCTCAAGCCGATGATGCGCAGTTCGCCGATGGCTATGCGCAGGCCGTCACCTTCGGCCTGCTGATGGCTCGCGCCCAGGATATCCCGCTCGACAAGGGTATCGCCCATGCCGCCCTGTCCCTGCGCGATACCAACACGCTGATCGGCACCGCCCTTCGCCTGCTGACCGATGATCCGCAGACGCAAAAGGCGCTGTCCACCGCCACCTCGACCCTGACCCGCGTGCTGCACGAGGTGCATTGGCCAACCCTGTCCAAGGGCAAGCCTGACGCCTGGCTCTATTTCTACGAGGATTTCCTCGAGGTTTACGACAACGCCCTGCGCAAAAAGACCGGCAGCTATTACACCCCGCCCGAGGTGGTGCAGGCCATGGTCCGACTGACGGATGAGGCGTTGCGCGATCCCGCCCTGTTTGGCCGCCATGCCGGGCTTGCCGCCGCCGATGTGACCATTGCCGATCCGGCGACGGGCACCGGCACCTTCCTTCTGGGCGTCCTGCGCAAGATTGCCGAGACGGTGGCCGAAGATCAGGGCGCGGGCGCAGTTGGCCCTGCCTTGGGGGCTGCGGCGCATCGGCTGATCGGGTTCGAATTGCAATTTGGCCCCTTTGCCGTGGCGCAGTTGCGGCTGATGGCGGAAATGCGGGCGCTGATGGGGGCGACAGCCACGGGCAGCGGGGCCGGGGGCAACCTGCCGCAGCCGCGCCTTTATGTGACCGACACCTTGGGCGACCCCTATGCCGCGCAGACCCAGTTTTCCACGATGCTGGCCCCGATCGGCAACTCGCGTCGCGAGGCGAACGCGATCAAGCGGGATGAGCCGATCACTGTGGTTATCGGCAATCCGCCGTATAAGGTTGATGCCGCAGGGCAGGGCGGTTGGGTTGAAAAGGGCAGTCCGGGCCGCCCTTCGCCGATGGACCTTTGGGCACCTTTGCCCGCTTGGGGTCTGGGCGCCCATGCCAAGCATCTGAAGAACCTTTACGTCTTTTTCTGGCGGTGGGCCGCGTGGAAGGTGTTCGGGTCGGGCCATGCCGAAGCAACAGGCGAGGCCGAGGTTCACCGCCCCGGCATCGTTTGCTACATCACCGCCGCCGGGTTTCTGAACGGGCCGGGGTTTCAGCAGATGCGCGCCGATCTGCGGGCAAGCTGTTCGGACATCTGGGTCATCGACGCCTCGCCCGAGGGGCATCAGCCCGCTGTCAACACCCGGCTGTTTCAGGGTGTGCAGCAAGAAGTGTGCATCGTGCTGGCGCTTCGCCGCCCGAATGCCACGCCGGGCGAACTGGCGCGCATTCGCTATCGTGCGCTTCCCGAAGGACATCGCGAGGACAAGTTCCGCGCCTTGGCAGACCTGTCATTGACGGATGATGGTTGGCAGGATGGCGAGACAAGTTTGCGCGGGCCGTTCCTGCCGCAGCGTGGCGTAGGATGGGGCGCATATCCCGGCCTGCTGGATATGTTCGACTGGTCAACGCCGGGGGTCAAGACCCACCGAACTTGGGTCATCGCGCCGGATGCCATCTCACTGGGTGATAGGTGGGACCAACTGCGAGCGGCGCGTGACGCAAAACTGAAAGATGACCTGTTTCACCCGGATCGTGATCGCACGTTGGACCGGACCGTGAAAGTGCCGCTTGGGCATCATCCTCTTCGCTCAGTATCCGTTGGTTCTGACAAGGGGCCGGTCGTGCCACCCGTGCGCTATGGCTTCAGGAGCCTTGACCGTCAGTGGATCATCCCAGACCATCGGCTTCTTAGCCAAGCCCGCCCGGACCTCTGGGCGATTGACGGTAAAGCACAAGTCTACCTCACAGCTTTGGACTCGAATGAACCTGGCGATGGTCCGGCACTTTCTTTCACGGGGCTTGTTCCGGATCAGCACCATTTCAAGGGAAGTTTTGGTGGTCGCGCTTTGCCGCTCTGGCGCGATGCCGCCGCCTCTGTCCCGAACATCAAGGCCGCCCTCCTTGCCCATCTGAGCACTGCCTACGACAAACCCGTCACCGCCCCCGATGTGATGGCCTATGTCGCGGGCATTCTCGCCCATCCGGCCTTCACCGCTCGCTTCAAGGAAGACCTGATCCGCCCCGGCCTGCGCGTGCCAATGACGGCGGACGTTGCCCTGTTTGACCGCGCCGTGGCCTTGGGGCGCGAGGTGATCTGGCTGCACACCTATGGCGAACGCTTTGCCGACCCTGCGGCGGGTCGCCTTGCTGCCCCGCCCCGGATGCCAAAGGGCCAAGGCCCGACCATCCCCGCAGGCGGCACCATTCCCGGCGCGCCGCACCCCTTGCCCGACACCATGCATCACGACCCCGCGACCCGGCAGCTGCACATCGGCGGCGGCTTTATCGAAAACGTGCCCGCTGCGGTGGCCGAGTATCAGGTGTCAGGCCGCCCCGTGCTGCGCCAATGGTTCAGCTACCGCCGCGCCGACCGCACCCGCCCGGTGATCGGCGACCGCCGCCCGCCATCCGCGCTGGACAAGATCCAGC
>JBBRKS010000309.1:0-2876 GCA_038231775.1 Rhodobacterales bacterium
ATTGCTTGCAGAACTCCAGGTACGTCGGGTGCATCGGCGTGCGCTGATAGCGGTAGTCCGACACCACCCGCGCCACAGGGGCGCGCAGAAATGTGATCAGCTTGGTGTGCGGAATGGCCTTTTTGATCTTGTCGGCCTGCTCATAGGGCAGGTGCCCCGACACTGATGCAAAGGGCCGGGTCTTATGCGCGGTTATGAACCGATCAACCGCATCGCCCAACTGCATGTTGTAGGGCAGGTCGCTGGACACACCGTCCAGATAGATGTTCTTGTAAGGCTGCAACCGTGTCGACAGTTCGACAGAGAACGAAGACCCTGCGGTCTTGGGAATGTGCATGAACAGCCACATATCGCCCGGCTTCGTGCGCTGTACGTTCAGATAATCGGCAAGCGATGTCGTTTCCAGATCCTTGAACGGCACGTCCTGCCCCCTTTTACAAAGCCCCACGCCCCTCCTGTGTTTTGGAGGCGGTCTGCGGGAAATCGGCACACAACAGATAGAATTCCACAGAGTTTCGCGGAAATATGACCTTTTGCGACAAATAGCATCAGTTCGGGCGCGTGTTCAATGGCGGCGGTTTGGCAGCGGAGGGGCGCGCAGAAAAGTGCTGCCCGGGCGCGTCGGGTTCGGGGTGGTCACCAGCGTCATCGTCATACCTTTCCCAACGCCCGGCCAAGGGCTGCCGCCACCGCCACCGCCACCGGATCAAACCGATCCCACCGGGCCGCGACATGCTGATCCGGCCGGATCAGCTAGACGGCCGAACCAGCGTCACCCAGATAGCGATTGGTCAGCGCCGGATTGGCCGTCAGCGCCACACGGTGCGCCGTGACACCATGAACGTTGAACCCCTCAGGCACCGCGCTATCAATCGCCAGCAGCGTAAATCCGCGCCCCAAAGCCGCCAGCAGCCAGCCGCCCTCAACCGGTGCATCGGGGCAGGGGCTGCCGGGTCTGGTGCGCGCAGGCATCCCCACACAATCCGCGCCGTTGAGGGCTGACCCGTCATAGGTGCACGGCGCCGAGAAGCGCCCCGAATTCACAATGGTCCGCGCAAAGGGCAGCGTTTCGGCCAAGGTCAACACGGCATTGCGAAACATCCGCGAAACCGGGCTTTTCGGCGTGATGAAATCGGTGGCGCGGGTCGAGTTCAGGATATTCTCGTACGCCCCATAAACCCGCTCTGTATCATAGCTGTCCAGCAGCCGGGCGTCGGCCAGACCCCCAACCACCAGCGCCAGCTTCCAGCCCAGATTGTCCACATCCTGAATGTCCGAATTCGCCCCCCTTGCGGCAAACGGCCTGACCCGATGCGCCGAGTCGCCGGCAAACAGCACCAGCCCATGGCGAAACCCGTCCATCCGGCGGCACTGAAAGGTGTAGATCGAACACCCGTCAAGCGCGTAGTCCACATCCGGCCCCACCATCGCATCAACCCGGACGCGGACATTGGCAGGCTGCAACGCTGTCTTGCGGTCGATGTTCCAGCCCAGTTGAAAGTCGATCCGCCAGATGTCGTCGGGCTGCTTGTGCGACAAGGCCGAGTCGCCCGATTTGAAATGCGGTTCAAACCAGAACCAGCGTTCGGTCGGAAAATCGGCCTTCATCTTCACACCGGCGATCAGGAAGTTATCCTCAAACACCCGGCCCTTGAAATCCTACCCCAGCATGAAGCGCAGGGGAGAGCGCGCCCCGTCACACGCCACCACCCACTCTGCCTGCACCTGACAGGGCCCTTCGGGCGTCATCACATCCAGCGCCACATGGTCGCCAAACGGCGTCACCCCATCGACCCGGATGCGCCCGCGAATTTCAATCGGCGCACCTGTGGCCTGCGCTTTGACGATGGCATCGTGCAGGAATTTCTCAAACCACGGCTGTTGCAGGTTGATGAAGGCGGGAAATTCGTGGTCGCCTTCAGGGGCAAGGTTGAATTCATAAAGCAGCCGGTCGTCGTGAAACACCTTGCCAACGTTCCACAACACCCCTTTGGCCAGCATCGCATCGGCGGCCCCCAGACGGGCGCAAATTTGAAGCGTGCGCTTGGCAAAGCAGATGGCGCGGCTGCCCAGACCCGCGCCCTCGTGGTCGTCCAAGACCAGAACCGGCACGCCTTTCAGCCCCAGATCAAGCGCCATCGCCAGCCCGACCGGACCGCCGCCGCCCACAATCACCTTGTGCCGGAACGGGCTGCCGTCCTGATCAGCAGACCGCGCATAGGGATACATGGCAAACGCCACGTCATAGCGCTTTTCCATCAGGTCTTTCATGACATGGCCCCCCCTTACGACCTTAACCCTGCAAGGCCGCCCACATCTCCAGATCGCGCGCGGCGATCCAGATGCGCGGATGCTTGATGCCGCGCGCCTCGTCATAGGCCCGCGCCACGTTGAAGGGCAGGCAGTGTTCGTAGATGGCATAGTCCCTGAACTTTGGGTCACAGGCGGCCTGGCAAGCATCCCATGCATCTTTGAGGCTGCCACCGCGCGCCGCCACCCGCGCCACCGGCAGATAGGTGCTGTCGACAAAATCCCGCGTGCGGTCCAACGCGCCGTTGACCGCCGCGGGCCCGATCAGCGCATCCCCCCGACCCGGCGCGATGGCGGCCAGATCATAGGCGCGGATCGCCACTAGCGTCGCACCTCATTCGTTGAAATGACCGTCGACGCAATAGCAGGCCGAATGCGCTTCGACGATATCGCCGGTGAACATCACGTTCTGATCGGGCACGTCGATCACCGTATGCGCCCGCCCCAGTTGCAGCAGATCGACCCGGCGCTTGCCCAGCCAGACCGTCATCTTTCCGTTGAACGTGGTGGTCGGCCAGGTCAGGCCCGGAATACTTTCATGGCCCTGAAACAGCCGGGGAAAGCGC
>JBBRKS010000310.1:0-2790 GCA_038231775.1 Rhodobacterales bacterium
ATGATTGCGTCGTTTTCGACACCAACGCCGAAAACGTAGCGCGCCTTTCGGCCAAGGGGGCGACCGGGGCCACCTCTGCGCAGGATCTTCTGGCGAAGCTGACGCCGCCGCGCGCTGTGTGGTTGATGTTGCCAGCTGCGATCACCACCAAGATTGCCCGCGACCTTGCAGCCCAGATGCAGCGCGGCGATGCGCTGATCGACGGCGGCAATTCGAACTACCGCGACGCGGTGGATCTGGGTGAGGAACTGTCCGCCCAAGGCATTGACGTGATCGATGCTGGAACCAGTGGCGGCGTGTGGGGGCTGGAGCGTGGCTATTGCCTGATGATCGGCGGGCCAAAGGCTGCGGTGCAGCGGCTGGACCCGATCTTTGCTGCCCTTGCGCCGGGGGCCGAACCGGGGGCCGAACCTGCCACCAGCTCAGCCCAACTTGGCTATCTGCATTGTGGCGTTACTGGCGCGGGGCACTTCGTCAAGATGGTGCACAATGGCATCGAATACGGCGTGATGCAGGCTTATGCTGAAGGGTTGAACCTGCTGCACGCCGCCAATATCGGCAATCAGGACCACGGTGCAGACGCTGAAACCGCCCCGATGCGCGATCCGAAATACTACCGCTTTGACCTCGACCTGCCCGAAGTGACTGAGGTTTGGCGCCATTCCAGCGTGATCTCGTCATGGCTTCTTGATTTGACGGCGGGCGCTTTGAAGCAGAACCGTCAACTGACAGGCTTTGCGGGCCGGGTTTCGGATTCGGGTGAGGGGCGCTGGACCCTTGCCGCCGCCACAGATGTGGGCGTGCCGGCACCTGTGCTGGCCTCGGCGCTTTTTGCGCGGTTCTCGTCGCGGGGTGAGGCTGATTTTGCCAACCAGATGCTGTCGGCGATGCGGCAGGCCTTTGGTGGACATGACGAAAAGAAGGGTTAAGCCTGATGGACAAGGCCACATTCCGTTGCGACGCTTTGGTGGTGTTCGGCGTCACCGGCGATCTTGCGCACAAGATGATCCTGCCAGCACTTTACGCGCTGTGCCAGGACGGGCGGCTGACCGTGCCGGTGGTGGGCGTGGCGCTGGAGGATTGGACGAAGGCGCAACTGATCGAACGCGCCCGCGATGCGGTCGACAGCCACGACACCGGCGTTCACGCCACCACGATGCAGCGGCTTGAGGGGCTTTTAAGCTATGTGTCCGGCGATTACGCGCAAGACAGCACCTTCACAAAGCTGGCAACGGCGCTGAAAGGCTGCAAGCATCCGCTGTTTTACCTCGCCATTCCGCCTTCGATGTTCGAGACGGTCGCACAGGGGCTTGAAGCGGCCGGTATTGCCAAAGGTGCGCGGCTGATGGTGGAAAAGCCTTTTGGCCGCGATATGAAATCTGCTGCCGCTTTGGGGGCGGTGCTGCGCACGTCTTTCGCCGAAAGTGAAATCTACCGGATTGATCACTATCTGGGCAAAGAGGCGGTGCAGAACCTGTTGTACTTCCGGTTTGCTAACTCGTTTCTGGAACCGTTGTGGAGCCGCGATCACATCGAAAGCGTGCAGATTACCATGGCGGAAGACTTCGGCATCAAGGGACGCGGCCGGTTTTATGACTCGGTGGGCTGTCTGCGTGATGTGGTTGAAAACCACCTGTTGAACGCGCTGTTGCTGTTGGGCATCGAACCTCCGGCCAGTCAGGCCCCGCAGGATCTGACCGATGCCAAGGTGCATCTGCTCAAGATGATCCGGCCATTGACCAAGGCCAATCTGGTACGCGGCCAGTTTGACGGCTATCAGAACGAACCCGGGGTCAAGCCCGGGTCTACCGTCGAAACCCTTGTCGCCTTGCGTCTGCATATCGACAACTGGCGGTGGGAGGGGGTTCCCTTCTACATTCGTGCGGGCAA
Organism: Rhodobacterales bacterium; assembly: GCA_038231775.1. Taxonomy (GTDB): domain Bacteria; phylum Pseudomonadota; class Alphaproteobacteria; order Rhodobacterales; family Rhodobacteraceae; genus Stagnihabitans. The sequence continues at coordinate 1,891 of JBBRKS010000310.1, forward strand.
GGAACTGCCGGTGCATGTGACAGAGATCGTGGTCAAGTTCCGCAAACCTCCGGTGGCCACCTTCGATGCGACCCCGAAAGACGGGCACAACTATGTGCGCTTCCGGGTGACGCCGGGGCTTGAAATCGGGATCGGCGCGCGGCGCAAGCAACCCGGTGAGGCGATGGTGGGCGAGCCGGTAGAGCTGACAGCAGTTGAAGACACCTCGACCGACATGTCGCCCTATGAAAGGCTGATCGGTGATGCGCTTGCCGGTCGACCGGGTCTGTTCACGCGGCAGGATGCGGTCGAACTGGCGTGGAAGATCTTTGATCCGGTGCTGGACCTGCCCGACGCGCCAGAGCCGTACAAGACCGGCAGTTGGGGCCCCAAGGCGCTTGACACCTTTGCCCCGCCCGGCGGCTGGATCAATCCGACCGCCTGAACGCCATAATACCCCGAACAGAGGGCCTGCACCATGACGTCTGACACCGAAACCCAACCGCTTCAGGCCACCGATCTGCGCGTTCTGGCCATTGATATCGGCGGGTCGCACGTCAAGATCCGCAGCAGCGCCGGTGGTGAAGAGCGCAAGGCCGCGTCCGGGCCGGACATGACCGCCGCTGGCATGGTCGATGCCGTCAAGGCCATGGCCAAGGGCTTGCAGTTTGACGCCGTCACGATGGGCTTTCCCGGCCCGGTCCTGAAAAACCGGATTGTGGCAGAGCCGGTCAACCTTGGCAAAGGCTGGACCCACTTTGACTTTGCCAAAGCGTTCAATGCCCCGCTGCGCATCGTCAATGACGCGATGATGCAGGGGATCGGCAGCTATCACGGCGGGCGCATGCTGTTTTTGGGCCTTGGCACCGGGCTGGGGGCGGCCAGGGTCGTGGACAATGTCTGCCTGCCGCTGGAAGTGGC
>JBBRKS010000311.1:0-2708 GCA_038231775.1 Rhodobacterales bacterium
GGAACTGAGGGCGGGCTGTTTGACGCGCGGTTGGGGATTGCGACGGTGATCTGCGGGCCGGGGTCGATGGCGCAGGGGCACAAGCCGGATGAGTATGTCAGTGTTGAGCAGATGGTACGGTGCGAGGCGATGATGGGCGCACTTCTGGACCGGGTTGAGGTTGGGTTTGGGGCAGAGTTCGGCTGACAGCCGGGCGAGGCGGCTTTGAACGGGGCTGACGTGACCTGCGATCAATTGGACCGGGCTGGAGCCGGACAGGCGGCGGGTTTGTGCTTTGCGGCAGAACGGGGCGGCTTGGACGAGAGGGGTGCTTTGCGGCATAGCAGGGGGCCTTGGCAGACCGGGGCGCTTTGCGGCACAGCCGGGGCGGATTATGAGACAGAGGTGCTTCCCAGCATAGCGAGGCGGCTTCGGAAAACCGGTTTCCTCTTTTCCTGAGAATGCTTTAGAAGACGGCATGGCAGTCACCCTTTCCTCGCTTTCCGATCTTGCTGCGCTGGGGTTCGATACGATCATCGACGCCCGTGCGCCCTTGGAATATGCCGAGGATCATTTGCCGGGGTCGGTCAGCCTGCCGGTCCTGAATGACGAAGAACGCGCCCGGGTCGGCACGATTTACAAACAAGTCTCGCCCTTTACCGCCCGCAAACTGGGGGCGGCTCTGGTGTCGCGCAATGTGGCGGCACATTTGGAGGGGCCTTTGGCGGATAAGCCGGGTGGCTGGCGGCCCTTGGTGTACTGCTGGCGGGGCGGGCAAAGGTCGGGGTCGTTTGCCACGATCCTTGCGCAAATCGGCTGGCGGGTTGAGACGATTGCGGGCGGCTACAAAAGCTGGCGGTCGCTGGTGGTCAAGGCGTTGTATGACACGCCGGTTGTCCCGCCGGTTGTGGTGCTGGACGGCAATACTGGCACGGCCAAGACAGATATCCTGAAGGGGCTGGCGGCTCAAGGGATGCAAGTCATTGATCTGGAGGGGCTTGCCGGGCATCGTGGGTCGTTGTTCGGGCATATGGCAACCGGTCAACCCTCACAAAAAGCGTTTGAATGTGCGCTGGCGATGGCGCTGTCGCGGCTGGACCCGTCGCGGCCTTTGGTGGTTGAGGCGGAAAGTGCCAAGGTCGGTGATCTGCGCCTGCCGCCCAATCTGTGGGCCGCGATGTGCAAAGCGCCGCGTGTGACGGTTGAGGCGTCCTTGCCCGAACGCGCACGGTATCTAAGCCGGGCCTATGCCGATATCGTGGCCGATAAGGCGCGTCTGCTCGCAGTGATCGAACTGTTGCGCCATGCCCAGCCGCGCGAGGCGGTGGACGCGTGGGCCGGGCTTGCTGAGCAGGGCCAGTTTGAGGAATTGGCGCATGAACTGATGCGGTTGCACTACGATCCGCGCTATCAAAAGCACCGCGAGCGGATGGAACCCTCACGCGAGACGATTGCCGCCGTTGGTCTGGCGGAGGCTGATCTTCCGGGCCTGACGGCTGAGGTTGCAGCCGCCGTCGGGCGTTTGGTGGGGTAGCGGTTCGGGGCAGCCAGTTTTGGCTGTCGCCTGCCGGGCGGTTAACGGGTGGCGCGGTTTCAAACCTTCGCGGCGCGGGCGGTCAGGATGATTTCTGCCGGACCCACGGTTACCTCTCCAATCAATGCAGCCTCAGGGTCGCCTGCGGCGTGCAACTGTTTTAGCAGGTCGGCGGCCATGGCCTGTGGCACGGCGGCCAGCAATCCGCCACAGGTTTGCGGGTCAAACAGCAAAGCGCCGCGCGGGGTGGCGATGCCGTCACCGCGCAGACGGCCCAGAAGGGCGGCGCGGTTGGATGGGGCCAGGGAAGAATGCTCGCCAGCGGCGGTCAGGGCCAAAGCGCCATGCATGACAGGGACGTCGTTCAGCCAAAGATGGGCGGTGGTGCCAGAGGCGGTCATCATCTCTATCAGGTGACCGGCAAGGCCGAACCCTGTGACATCAGTCATCGCGTGGGCGTGCGGGGCAAGGATGGCAGAGGCTTGGGCAAGGGGGCGCAGCATCTGGGCGAAGCAGGCGGTGACGACATCGCCCAGCATCTGGTCCGGCAGACGGGCCATCGCCATTTCAGCGGCAAGGATGGTGCCAGAGCCAAGCGGTTTGGTCAGGATCAGCGCATCGCCGGGGTGTGCGCCAGCCTTGGTGACAGGGTTGGCAGTCAGGCCGGTGACGGTGAAGCCAATGGTCAGCTCCGCGCTTTGGCTGGTGTGGCCACCCACAATGTCGGCCCCGGCCTTGGCAAAAACCCCGGCTGCGGCCCCCATCACGTCGGCCAGCAGGCGGCTTTGCAATGTGGGGGACAGGCGGGGCAGGGTGATTTGCGCCAAGGCGACCTGCGGCTGCGCGCCCATCGCCCAGATGTCGCCCATCGCGTGAAGGGCCGTCAGTTGCGCCATCAGGCGGGGGTCGCAGGTGAAGGTGCGCAGGTGGTCGGTGGTCAGGACCTGCACGCCATTGGCCTGTTGCAGGATGGCAGCGTCGTCACCTGCACCCGCCAGAACCTCTGCCCGCTGGGGCCGGGGCAGGGCCGCGACCATTGTGCTTAGACCTTCGGCGCCGACCTTGGCACCGCAGCCGCCGCACAGGGGTTTGTCGCCCAAGGCGTCGGCCAGACCAAGGATGGCGGGGGTTGGCAAGGCAGGTTGCGCCATCGCGGGATAGTCGCCGAATTTCGCCATGAAGCGGCGGTCGATCC
>JBBRKS010000312.1:0-2704 GCA_038231775.1 Rhodobacterales bacterium
CAATATCAAAGGTATCCATGATGCCCTCCTGCACCATGATCTGCCCGCCAGCACCGTCTTCTTCGGCCGGTTGAAAAATCAGCGCAACACGGCCCTTGAAGCGGCGCGTTTCAGCCAGATACTTGGCCGCCCCAAGCAGCATGGTGACATGGCCGTCATGGCCGCAGGCGTGCATCTTGCCTTGGATGGTCGAGGCATAGGCTGCCCCTGTCACCTCGACAATCGGCAGCGCATCCATATCGGCCCGCAGGCCAATCGTAGGCCCCGGTTCCGCCCCGTTGATGATCGCCACAATGCCGGTTTTCGCGATGCCCGGGTGAATCTCATCAACGCCAATTTCCGCCAGACGTTCGGCGATAAACGCCGCCGTGTTCACGCAATCAAACGAAAGTTCCGGATGCCGATGCAGATGGTGCCGCCAGCCCTTCATTTCCTCGGCATAAGCGGCGATACGGTTGAGGACGGGCATGGGCGACTCCTGTTTTTGCCCTTTGATCAAATCTTAAAACGAAGGGAAAGGCAAATGGCCCTTACCTCTGATGAGCTTGTGCAAGACCCCGATGGCGGGCTGAACCGCCTGCGTGAAATCATGCGGCGCTTGCGTGACAAGACCACCGGCTGCCCGTGGGACATCGTGCAGACCTTTGCGACCATAGCGCCCTACACGGTCGAAGAGGCGCATGAAGTGGCCGACGCGATCGACCGAAAGGCGTGGGGCGAACTGCCCGGCGAACTGGGCGATCTGCTGTTGCAGGTGGTGTTTCATTCGCAAATCGCCGAGGAGGAAGGGCTGTTCAGCTTTGACGACGTGGCACGGGCGATTTCCGACAAGATGCTGGCGCGTCATCCGCATGTGTTCGGGCTGGAAAGTCGCGACAAATCGGCCGAGCAGCAAACGGTCGACTGGGAAAAGATCAAGGCGGCAGAACGTGGGCCTGCGCGCGTGCTGGACGGCGTGGCGCTTGGTCTGCCCGGGTTGACGCGGGCCGTAAAGCTGCAAAAACGCGCAGCGCGGGTCGGGTTTGACTGGCCGACGACCGACGAGGTGCTGGACAAGCTGCGCGAAGAAATGGCCGAACTGGTTGAGGCGCGGGACAGTCTGACCGAAGTTGAGGTGGCCGAGGAAATGGGCGACCTGCTGTTCGTCATGGCCAACCTCTCCCGCCATATGGGTGTTGACCCCGAAGCCGCCCTGCGCGGTGCCAACGCAAAATTCACCCGGCGTTTCAGCAAGATAGAGGATTGGCTGGCCGAGGCAGGCAAGACGCCCGACCAAAGCGATCTGGCCGAAATGGATGCGCTGTGGAACCGGGCGCGGGCTGACGACAAGCTGAAAGGCTGAAGGCCAAGAGTTTTCGCCGAAAATTCCTGGCGCGCTGGTTAGGATGATGGCAAAAAACCAGCGGCCTTGCGCCAAAGTGTTTTTGTCACCTATTGACGCTTGACTGCTTTCGCGGTCTAAGGGCTGCAATACCCGACAAAAGGACTCAACCATGTCGCGCATCGCTATCCTTGCCCTGCTGTTCGCCACGCCCGTGATGGCGGATGAGGTCAACATCTATTCGCACCGCCAGCCCGAACTGATCCAACCGCTGTTGGATGCCTTCACGGCCGAAACCGGCATCGACGTCAATATTGCCTTTGTGGACAAGGGCATGGCGGAAAGACTTAAAGCAGAGGGTAGCCGCTCCCCCGCCGATCTGGTCCTGACCGTTGATATCGGGCGACTGGTGGAACTGGTCGATGCCGGGGTGATCCAGGCGGTTGATGACCCGACGCTGATCGCCAATATTCCAGCGGAATACCGCGATCCGGACAATATGTGGTTTGGGCTGACCACGCGGTCCAGAGTGGTTTACGCCAGCAAAGACCGGGTGAAACCGGGCGAAATCACCACCTATGAAGACCTCGCCAACCCCAAATGGAAGGGCCGGCTTTGCATGCGGTCGGGCCTGTCCGACTACAACGTGGCGCTGACCGCCGCCTATCTGCTGCATCACGGTCCAGAGGCGACCAAGATCTGGCTGCAGGGCGTGAAAGCCAACCTCGCCCACAAACCGCAAGGTGTTGACCGCGATCAGGTCAAGTCGATCTGGTCGGGCGAGTGCGACATCGCGGTCGGAAACACATATTACATCGGCCAGATGCTAAGCGATGATGCCGAAAAACAGTATGCCGAGGCAGTGCGCATCGACTTTCCGGTCTTTGAAGGCGGCGGGTCGCACATGAATATCTCTGGCATTGCCTTGACCAAGGCCGCCCCCGACAAGGCGGCTGCGCTGAAGCTGATGGAGTGGTTGTCGTCGGACGAGGCGCAGAAGATCTACGCCGAAACCAACCATGAATTTCCGGTCAAACCCGGCGTGCCGCGGTCAGCGCTGGTGCAAAGCTGGGGGAATTTCACGCCCGACAGCCTTGGTCTGGCCGATATCGCCAAAGCGCGCGGCGATGCGGTCAAGCTGATGGAAGACGTCGATTTCGACGGCTGACGCTGTTTGACGGCCGGGGAGGCGCGTTTGGAACTCCCCGGCAGCCAGCTTTTCAATATTTGTTGTCGAAGAAGACAAACACCGTTTCTGACCGGATGGACAAATCAGGCGCGTCCGTGTTGGATGGGGTAAAGAGGAGCGCCCCATGACCCGCCTTCCGCGCAAGATCATCATCGACACCGACCCCGGGCAGGACGACGCCTTTGCCATCCTGC
>JBBRKS010000313.1:0-2681 GCA_038231775.1 Rhodobacterales bacterium
GATCCGCAATGTGGCTATGCCGGATTTTCCGGACGTTCTCTAATTTTCGAAAGCGGGCCTTGTGTTCGAAAGTTTGAGCAAGCACCCGCTGATCAACAGACTTGCGCTAATGATGAAAAAAGCCCGGCGCGAACACCGGGCTCTGATCAGTTTGTAAGCGTAAAATCAGACGGTTGGCATCAGGACGGCATCGACGACGTGGATCACGCCATTGGTGCAGTCGATGTCTGCTGCTACGACCGTGGCGCCGTTCACGGTCACGCCGGAGGTCGCATCAACATGCAGTGCCTGGCCGTTCACCGTGGCGGGCTCGAGTTTCTTGCCCGCGATGTCTGCCGCCATCACCTTGCCTGCCATCACATGATAGGTGAGGATTGACACGAGCTTGGCTTTGTTCTCAGGCTTGACGAGATCTTCGACCGTTCCGGCGGGCAGTTTGGCAAAGGCATCGTCGTTGGGGGCGAACACGGTGAAAGGGCCTTCGCCTTTCAGTGTTGCGCCGAGGTCGGCTGCGGTCACGGCTGCGACCAAGGTCTTGAATGTGCCTGCGGCGACAGCGGTGTCGACGATGTCGTGGAGTGTGCTTGACATAATATTATTCCAATTGTTCGAGGTGATGCGCACACGCAATGATTTGGTGCCCACAACGATTGCGAGCCGCCCAGATTTTTGTGTGTTGCGCAAAGATCGGATCGACTGCACAGCGTTCAGAGTGCATCAGCCCCCTTCGGAAGTAGCGCTGCATCCCGCGCTTGCAACAGCCGCAGCCGCCCTAAGAGGTTAATACTGTCAATGTCTTGCAAAATTCACATTCCGATCCAGAAAGGGCTCTACGCTGCACGAACGTGATCGGTTGACGAAAACTTTTTCTGTCAGGCGGTGCTACCCGTGCTGCCTTTTCTTCGCCAGTGCAGCGACCGCCGATTCAGCACGCTCAGGTCCGTCTCGCCTGAGATGATCTGCTCGCACAGCAGCACGGCACGCAGGGCTTCGGTTTTGCCAAGATGCTGATATGCCGGGCGCGGAATGTGGTCATACCAGATCCCACCGTAGATGGTATCAAGCACAATCCGCTGAAAGCAGTGATCGTTGCGAACCGGCCAGTGGCGTTTGGTGGTGTGCGCGAGCGCAGGCATAACCATTCGGGTCAAATGCAGATAACGCTCGACCATTGCGATATGAGGCGTTTTTGGCAGGTCCAAACTGCCTTGGATCTGGGCTCCCCATGGTGGATCAGGTGGTTCCAAAGTCAGGTCCTCGCGCCACATGGCATGGCTTATGACGGCATGCACATGTCTGCCGACGCTTCAGATATGACTGCGTGGCAGTAAAGCCAGCGACTTTCGCAGTCACGCGGCGCAAAGTGGCACGCCTGAAACGATTACTGTCTTACGCGGACCGCCCGGTCAGCTTGACTTGTGACGCGGCCAAGGCACCTAAAGCAGTATGACAAAACAGGTCCTTGACCCGCCGACGATCAGCGAAATCATCGAGATGGCTTTAAGCGATCACGACAGTTTTGATGCGATCCGAAACCTGCATGGGCTTGGTCCGGACGCGGTGAAAACGCTGATGCGGCAGAACCTGAAAAGCAGCAGCTACCGCGCATGGCGCAGGCGGGTTCGGGCATTCTCTGACCGGCGCGAGATATATAAATGAATTCGGAGTTGCACCCATGGGCGGCTGATCTGTCCGACCTCCACGCGCAGGTTTGGGCACGGCTTGTGCGCGGCGTGCGTGATCGGCGCGCCCCAGCCCGCCACCCGACCTTGGCCACGGTTACACCTGATGGCAAGCCGCAGGCCAGAACGGTGGTTCTGCGCGCGGCGGACAAAGGCACGGGAACGCTGGACATTCACACCGACCTGCATTCAGCCAAGGTTGCGGGGTTGCGCCGTACTCCCTTTGCCGCGCTGCATGTGTGGGACGCGGCCGCGCGCCTGCAGATGCGGTTGCAGGCCACGGCCACCATCCTGACCGGCCCGGATGCGGCGGTTGTATGGGCCGGGGTTCCGGACGCGTCGCGCCAGTCCTATGGCAGCCAGCCCGCACCCGGGCGACCGATCGCAGAGTCGCTTGACTATGCAAGGCAGCCTGACTCGGCTAGGTTCGCCATTCTGCGGCTGACATTGCAAACGATTGATGTCTTGCATCTGGGACCAAACCATCGCCGCGCCCGGTTTGATCGCCATGCGGGCTGGGCCGGGATCTGGCTTGCCCCCTGACGTCGCGGACGCCTGGCGCATGCGATGCAGGCAAGGGGCCGATCAGACCGCCGCGGGGCGCAGCGCCGACAATGCCTCGGCATCCAGGATCAACCGCACGCCAAGGCTGCCCGACCCGGCCAGAACGGGCCGCTTGCTCAGGCAGATCTCCATCGCCTTGATCGCTGGATAGGCGGCGCAGGCATAGGCGATGCGTGTCATCAGCCGTTCTTGCGTTTCATAATGGCGCTCGCGCGCCAGGGCATCGATCTGGCGGATCAAGGGGTCATAGTCGAAGACATGCGCCATCCCATCCTGCGCAATCAAGACGAGGTCCGCCGCGATGGTCAGGGTCAGGGCAAAAAGGATGATGCCGCCGCAGGCCAGTTTGCGCATGCGGAGGGTGTGGCGGGCCGCGCCGTCACGGTCCTGCTGGAGCGACGCCGACCGCAGGCTGAAGGTCAGCCACCACCAGAC
>JBBRKS010000314.1:0-2672 GCA_038231775.1 Rhodobacterales bacterium
ACATCTCGACGCGGCTTCGGCGGTGATATCCGCTCCATCTTCGCCAGAGCGCACGGCCCAGATATTTCGACGCCCGCAGAGCTTCGTTGCGCGCGACTGCGCCTGTGGTGGCAGTCTTTCACGGCTTGGCGTTCTTGCGGGGCGGGATGACAGCGTCAGCCCCACGTTCGGCAATGGAATCATGGCGCTTTCGAGTGTCATGGGCGCCATCGGCAGTGACAGTGGCAATGTCCTGATCGGCGGGGATCTGGGCCAATAGTTCGGGCAGCATGGGGGCGTCACCGATGTGACTGCTGGTGACCTCGACCGCCCGAATTTCCAACGTTTCCTCGTCGATCCCGAGATGAATCTTGCGCCAGACGCGGCGCTTGGGGCAGCCATGCTTGCGCGTTCAGCGGGAAAACAGTTCCCCGGACTGTTTTCTGATCCGCCTTATGACTGTAGACGGGTTGCCGACCACGCTTGCCTGTCGGCTGCGCCGCCCACGCTTGCCCGTCAACTGCGCCGCCCACCCCACATCAGGATCAAACCAGATCGTCAGCGATCCGCGGCGCTTGAGCGCCTTGTTGCATGCGGCCCAATTAGGGGTCTTGTAGGTCTGCTCATCCACACCAGCTATCACGCTGAATTCGCAAGATGAATCTGTCGCGGGATTTGCGCAACAGAGTCGCAAATACTGGAAAACATGCCTCGCATCAGTGGCATTGGCGAACCCGGAACCCCACCTGCCGCCTCTGCTTTGGCCAATGCAATCTTTGCGCTGACGGGCCAAAGGCTGCGTGCCATGCCCTTTAACCAAAGCGTCAGTTTCGCCTGACGGGTCCTGGCTGAACCCCTGACCGCAACCCGCGGCACCCAGCCATATTCCCGCCGCTTTCGCCGCAGGATTTCCTTGATCGTGTCGTAAGCGTGCCCGCTTTCTGGCGCATCAGCGACGTATGGGTAAACGGACGGGTCGGATGGGAACTATGAAAACTGCCCTTACGGGGCCTTTGGTGCGAGGTGTCGGGCGCGGTATGGCGATCATCGCGATTGCCCTTGCGGCGGGCCATCTGGTCCAGACCCTTGCCCAGCGACATGAAACTGCGTGCAGGCAGTCTGCGGCAAAAGCGCCGGTCAATGTCGTGCAACTTGTCGCCTCTACCGATTTACAAGAGCCGCAGGCAGTATCGCTGGTTGCCAGCACCCATAGTCAAATCACACAGGCGACCGACACAGCGCCGGCGTTGCCCACCGCCGCCGATCCGCTGCCAGAGGTAGTGGACGCCGTTGAGTGCGCGCCCCGGATGCATCTGGCTTTGACTGCGGGTGCCATGGTTGCCGTCACCCTTTCTGCGCCCTGCGATGGGACCGCTAGGGTGGTCCTGCGGCATGCCGGGCTTGCCGTGACCCAACATCTGCGACCGGATGGAAGTCTTGCTGTTCGGGTGCCCGCTATGGAGGGCCCGGCACGGTTCGAGGTCAACTTTGCCGACGGCCGCCGGGTGATGGCCAGCCTTGACGTGCCAGAACTTTCCCATATGAAACGCTTTGCCGTTCAATGGCTTGGCATTTCAGGCTTTGTCGTGCACGGCGTTGAAAACGGTGCCCAGTTCGGTCAGGCGGGCGATGTTTCACCCAGCCAGCCGGGCATGATCCCTCAGTCGGTTGGCGGCGGATGGCTAAGCCTTTTGGGGGATGCCGGGGTGGAAGGGCCGCTCTTGGCGCAGGTTTATACCTATCCGACGGACGGCACTGCCGCTGAAATTGTCGTCGAAGCGCCGGTTACCGCGCAGAGCTGTGGCAAAGAAATGCTGGGCCAAACCCTCAACAGTGCTGCAGGAACCAGCCTGATCACCGAATTGACGGTCGCGATGCCCGATTGTTCTGCAGTCGGAGAGTTTCTTGTGTTGAAAAATCTCGCCCAAGACATGAAAGTCGCCTCCAGATAGGAACGGCGGGTCTGATGAGTGTGATGGGGCGGTGTGCGGCGGTTTTCGCGGCACTTTTGGTTGCAGGTTCAGCCGAGGCGCAGGATGTGACCCTGACCTCGCACGACGGTGCCTTGTCGATCTCGGGCACGCTAACCGCTTATGATGGCGAGTTTTTTCGGATCAGTTCGGCCTATGGCCCTTTGACGATCGACGGGCAGGGTGTGCTGTGCGACGGTCCGGCCTGTCCCGATCTGAACGCGCCCAAAGCGATGATTGCGATTACCGGGGCGTCGGATGCGGGGAGCAAACTGCTGCCACCGCTGCTGGCCGCTTTCGCCCAAACACGTGGCTTGGTCTTGCAACCCGGTGAACCCGCAGTGTTTTCTGACAAGGCGACCGGTGAAGTGCTGGCAGAGGTGTCGTTTGCGGCGGCGGGTCCGGCGGCGGCGCATGACGCGGTCTTGTCGGGGGCGGCGACCATGGCTTTGGCCTCGGCGACCGAGCCGGACCTTGGGTCACAGTCGGTGGCGCTGGATGCGATGGTGGCGATCGTGGCGCCGGACAATCCGACACCGCGCATCTCTACCACTGATCTGGCGCGGGTGCTTTCGGGTGAGGTTTCGAATTGGAACCAGGTCGGCGGACCGGATATGCCGTTGATTTTGCACGGTTTGGCGGCGGACAGCGATGTGGCGCGGGCCTTGAAGGCGCGGTTGGGCAAGGACCCGGCCGTTTCGGTTTCGCATGACAGTCTGGCCG
>JBBRKS010000315.1:0-2518 GCA_038231775.1 Rhodobacterales bacterium
ATCGGCCTGAACTTCGAATGGCTGGCCGATGCCAAGCTGATCCTGACCGATGCGCTGATCGCAGAAATGCTGCGCCAGCGCAAAGTCGATGAGGTTGACGAGACCCAGTTCGACGAGATTGACCAGACCGAAGGCGACGATGAAGAAGAGCCTGCGGAACCCACAAAACACTAAAGCCGGGAGTGAATGATGGCGATTACCTCTGCCAACCAGCTTGAACTTCTCCAGACCGCCGAGGCGGTTGCGCGTGAGAAGATGATCGACCCGGATCTGGTGATCCAGGCGATGGAAGACAGCCTCGCCCGTGCCGCCAAGTCGCGCTACGGTGCTGAGATGGACATCCGCGTCAAGATCGACCGCAAGACCGGACGCGCCACATTTGCCCGCGTGCGGACCGTGGTCGAGGATGAGTTGCAGGAAAATCACCACGCGCAGATCACCGTCAAGCAGGCCGCAGCCTTCAAGACCGATCCGCAAATTGGTGATGAGATCATTGACGAAGTGCCGCCGGTCGATCTGGGCCGAATCGCTGCGCAATCAGCCAAGCAGGTTATCCTGCAAAAAGTGCGTGAAGCCGAACGCGACCGTCAGTTTGAAGAATTCAAGGACCGCAAAGGCACGATCATCAACGGTCAGGTCAAGCGCGAGGAATACGGCAACATCATCGTCGACATCGGTCGCGGTGAAGCGATTCTGCGCCGCAACGAAAAGATCGGCCGCGAATCGTACCGCCCGAACGACCGCATCCGCGCCTATATCAAGGACGTGCGCCGTGAAGCGCGCGGCCCGCAGGTTTTCCTGTCGCGCACCGACCCGCAATTCATGGCCGAACTGTTCAAGATGGAAGTGCCGGAAATCTATGATGGCATCATCGAGATCAAGGCCGTTGCCCGCGACCCGGGTTCACGCGCAAAGATTGCCGTGATCAGCTACGACAACTCGATTGACCCGGTGGGTGCTTGCGTCGGTATGCGCGGTTCGCGTGTGCAGGCCGTGGTAAACGAACTGCAGGGTGAAAAGATCGACATCATTCCGTGGAATCAGGATCAGGCGACGTTCCTTGTGAACGCGTTGCAGCCGGCTGAAGTGTCCAAAGTCGTGATCGACGAAGAGGCCGGCAAGATCACGGTCGTGGTGCCTGACGAACAACTGTCGCTTGCCATCGGGCGTCGCGGTCAGAACGTGCGTCTGGCCAGCCAGTTGACGGCTCTTGATATCGACATCATGACCGAAACCGACGAATCAGCACGGCGTCAGGCAGAGTTTGCCCAACGCACAAAGCTGTTCATGGACACGCTGGATATCGACGAGATGATGGCGCAGCTTCTGGTCTCGGAAGGCTTCACCAATCTGGAAGAAGTGGCTTACGTCGAAACCGATGAACTGTTGTCGATCGACGGCTTTGATGAGGGTACAGCAGGCGAACTGCAGGCCCGTGCCCGCGATTTCCTTGAGGCGGCCAACAACAAGGCCCTTGAAAACGCTAAGGCTTTTGGCGTTCAGGACGAACTTATGTCGTTTGAAGGCCTGACACCGCAGATGCTGGAAGCGCTGGGCAAAGAGGGCATCAAGTCGCTGGAAGACTTCGCGACCTGCGCCGATTGGGAGCTGTCTGGCGGCTGGACCACTGAAAATGGCCAACGCAAGAAGGATGAAGGCATCCTTGAAAAGTTCGAGATGAGCCTTGAGGAGGCGCAGATTTTGGTGATGACGGCGCGTGTGATGCTGGGCTGGGTTGACCCGACAGCATTGGAACCTGCCGCAGATGTGGAGGCCGGGGCCTGATCCAGGTCTCGGAACGCACCTGACACGCGGCGGCCGTATCACCGATCTGGACGAACCCGAACGCAAGTGCATTGTGACCGGGGAAGTTCAGCCCAAGTCGGGCCTTGTCCGGTTCTGCCTTGACCCAGAAGGTCAGGTCACACCGGATATTATGGCGCGGCTGCCGGGCCGGGGCTTTTATGTGTCAGCTGACCGCAAGGCGATAGAGAAAGCGGCGGCGAAGGGCCTGTTTGCCCGCGCCGCCAAACAACCCGTCAAAGTGCCGGAAGGTCTGGCCGATCTGGTCGAATCCCTGTTGCTGCGGCGGGTGCAGGACACAATCTCACTTTGTCGCAAGGCGAATGCCGCTGTGACCGGGTACGAAAAGGTCAAGGAATGGCTGATGGATGGCCGCGCACGGGTGCTTGTTCAGGCCTCGGACGGGTCTGAACGCGGCAAAACGAAGCTAAGGCCGCCGGAAATCGGTGGTCGGTTCATTGGCTGCCTTACGGCGCGGGAATTGGGTTTGTCCTTTGGGCGCGAACGTGCGATACACGCCGCGCTTGCGGCTGGTGTACTTACGACTCGTGTTGTAGAGGAAGCGGCAAGGCTGGGGGGGCTGCGGGAGCAGACCCTCGGGCATGATGGCGGCGACGATGCCGCCTTGAAGGATATGTAGGACGCATGAGCGATACAGACGGCAAAAAACCCCTCGGTCTGGGTGGCGCACCTCGTTCCGGTCAGGTGAAGCAAA
>JBBRKS010000316.1:0-2345 GCA_038231775.1 Rhodobacterales bacterium
AGGCAGCACGCCAGCGGCTTGGCCAATTCATTCGCGACACCTGACAGAGCGCGCATCAGGCGCGTATTTCCCCAATTTCCGGAGCAAGACGATGACAGGCGCAAACCCTGAATTGAGAAGTTTTCTCGAAGCCGAGATGTTTTACGGCGTCAAAAAGCGTGAACGCATCGCTTATGCCGTGGCTGGGAGCGGGCTTGCCATCGGTCTCATGGGCATGATCGCCGTCGTCACCATACTGCCACTGAAACAGACCGAAGCCTTTCTCGCCATCGTCGACAAGGACACTGGTGTGGCCGAGCGCGTGGTCGCGGTGGAAAAGGCCGGTATCGAACAGGCCGAGGCGATCCGCCAGAGCCTGCTCTTCGCCTATGTCACCGACCGCGAAACCTATGATCAGCACGACAACGAGTCTCGCATCCTGCGCGCCTACACCTGGTCCGAAAGCAATGCCCGCCAAGGGCTGGTCAGCCTCTGGACCGAAGGCAGTGCCAACTATCCACCAAAGCTTTACGGCGAAAACTCCCGCGTTGTCATTGATGTGCTGTCGATCACCCCGGTGACGGATACCACCGCTCAGGTGCGCTTCACCAAAACCTGGGTTTCGGATGGTGAGGGCGTCCCCGACCGGGAAGGCAAGTTCACCGCCACCGTCACTTACCGGTTTGAGCCCTCAAAACAAACGGCCCTCGATCTCGTCTGGCAAAACCCGACCGGGTTTCTGGTAACCGACTACCGCATCACTGCGGAAACCCTGACCCCGCAGGAGGGCTGACATGATTTCTCGAACGCACTTATTCGCTGTTGGGCTGATCGCGGGCATGACCGCCCTGCCCGTCTTTGCCGAGACCGCCCCGAAACCCGGCAGTCATGATGCCCGCGTGACCTATGCCACCTATCAGGAGGGCCAGGTTTACCGGATCAACACGCGGCTGCGGAACGTCACCCTTGTTGAACTCGGCGAAGGTGAGAAAATCCAGTCCATCGCCATCGGCGATCTCGAAAGCTTTAAGATCGACAAGCTGGAACGGGCAAACCTGTTCATCATCAAGCCGGTGGTAGCGGGCGCCACGACCAACCTCACGGTCGAGACGCAGCGCAACATCTACTTCCTGCAGGTGACCGAAGGCGGCAAAGGCAGTCCAAACTATTCGGTCAAGTTCACCGTGCCGGGCGCTGCCCACAGCAGCGACGCAGCATCCGACATCCCACCCTCACAGCCGATGACCTACAAGATCATGAAACGCAGCGGTGCCCTGCCCGCCTTCGCGCCAATCTCAATCTCGGATGACGGGCGCAAGACGACCTTCCTGATCCCACCGGGTGCCCCGATGCCGACCATCTTCCGCGCCGATGCCAAGGGGCAGGAATATTCGGTCAACTCTTCAGTGCGCGGCACGACGATCACCGTCAGCACTCGGTCTGAGCGTTGGGTCCTGCGCTATGGCGAGGATTACGTCTGTGTCACCGGGGACATGGAGATCAGCCAATGAGCGAGCCCGAAGCAGCCGAAAAACTCGCCTCCCGCATGGAGCGCATGAAACCCTCCGAGGCACCCAAACGCCGCCGGGGGATAAATCCCTACGCCCTTTATGCCGTCACGGCTGTCGCGGGTGTTGGGGTCGGGGCCTGGTTGGTGCTGGCCGCACCCGAAGCCCCTGCCCCGGCACCCGCCATTGAAACCGCATCAGTGAGTGATTTTCAGGGTGATGGCACAGGCACGGATGGTTTCAGCCTCTCCAGGCCAAAGCCGCAGATAGTTCCTGCCGCACCCGACCGCAGCGAGGCCGAACGCCTGCAGGCCGAGGTTGATGCACTGACCGCCCAGATTGCGGATTTGAAGGCCAATCCTGTGACCGATGAGGCGGCCCTCGCGGCGCTAAAAGCGCAGGTTGAGGCCTTGAACACGGATGCAAAAACCCGCGCCGCTGCCCTGTCGGACCTCGAGCGCGAAAACATCCGGCTCCAGACCGAGTTGGAAACCAATGCCCTGATCGCGGGCGATGGCGAGGCCGAAGCGGCACGCGCCCGTGTAGCTGATCTGGCCCGTCAGCGCGAAGAAGCCGAGGCCCTGAAGCAGTCCCAAATCCATTCTGACATGGTCGCCTTGCGGTCCAGCCTGGATATGGGCGGTGATACCGGGGCCGCATCCCCTTCTCCTAGCGGTCCGGCAGCTACCGGAGATGAAGCCTTCCGTCGCGCCGGGGCCAAGGCTGCCGAGGTGCGCCAGGCAGAAGTCATCGCCAATCCGGCCAATACCGTGATGCAGGGCACCCTGATCGAGGCAGCCTTGGAGACGGCTGTCAGCACCGATCTTGCCGGCAATGTTACAGCCATCGTCAGCCATG
>JBBRKS010000317.1:0-2158 GCA_038231775.1 Rhodobacterales bacterium
AACATGAGGACGGCATGAAACTCGACATCAGCTTCACACCCGATCTCGTCAAAATAATGTTTGCCGAGGTGGCGGCGGGGCAGAAGGCCGTTTCGATCACCATGGCCGAAGCCGGTGCAAGCCTGAAATCCGCGTGGCGCGTGCAGATCACCGGCGCGGGCCTTGGCCAGCGCCTCGCCAACACCATCCGGTCGCAGACCTATCCGAAGGGTCGCAACAGTCTGGATGCAGCAGCCCTTGTCTGGTCCAACGCACCCGAAATCATCGGCGCCCATGACACCGGCCCGCTCATCCGCTCCGCCAGCGGCTTCTGGCTGGCGATCCCTCTCCCCGCCGCAGGCAAAGCAATGGGCGGCAAACGCATCACCCCTGCACTGTGGGCGCAAATGACCGGCCTCCGTCTGCGCTTTGTCTACCGCAGCCGGGGGCCCAGCCTGCTGGTCGCCGATGCCGTGCGGCTGAACACGCGTGGCCAGGCTGCGGTCTCCAAGTCGAAAACCGGTCGTGGTCAGGTGACGGCACCAATTTTCCTGCTGGTGCGGCAGGTCAAATTGCCGAAACGCCTCGATCTGGCCCGGGATGCCGAGCGGGCCTTGGCGGCCATTCCCGGCAGTATCGTGCGCAACTGGGTGGAAGATCACCTTTGATCTATACGGGACAACCTGGAACGAGCCGTCAATTGGCCAGCTCTACTGGTTTCACGCGTTCGATATCAAACTGCAGGAACTGATCGAAAAGCGGCGTCTTCTTGTAAAGCAGCCCATGTTCGTTCACCTCTCCCGCTTCCACGACTTGCGTTTCCAGCAAGCCAAACCACGTCAGCGGCTGCAGGAACACGCTGCGCATGTAGATGTCGAGGATCTTGAGTGTGCCGTCGAAGAACTTCTTCGGTGGAACGAAGCAGTATCGCGTCAGGGCTTCCGCGCTGCGGGGCGTGTCAGTGGTGATGGACAACCCCCACAGGATGATGCCGCTCTGCTCGTGAACCCAAGGATGCGCCAGTTTCGTCAAGGTCCGTGGGTTCACCTTGGAGAAAGCTGCCTCGAAAACCCGTCGGACGAGGACGAGATTGATTTCTTTCCGCAGAATGCAATGTCCATAGTCCTGAATTTCAACTTGGTCCCCGTCGATCCTGATCAGGTCACACTCGGTGGCAAGCGCCTTCAGGAAATCCAGTGGGCCGATGATATCTTCGCGAAGCGGCCGTGTCAGGTGCCGGGTCCGCTCAAGATCATAGCCCGGCCAATTGGTGGTCTCCAAAAGCAGCTCAAGGCTGTCCGGGGTCAGGTTGGACCCTTCATCCACGCCGACCCTCCCCTCGGAGATCAACCTCAGGAACACTTGCAGGTTATCGAACATGACGGAACGACCCAGCTCTGAGGCGTTGCCGACATATTTGATCCGGATCGGTGACTCAGGGCCGTTGAACGGGACGAGATTTTGAAAGGCATCCGGCGGCAATTGAAGCCATGCCGGGAAAACATCACCCAACCAATCGGTTAGCTCGGACGGCATTGGAGTCGAAAGTTTGATTCGGAACATGACGCGCTTCCCACCTTGGAATTGATGGATCAGGTTACCCCATGCCCAGCAAACGCGAAACTATCCTTACGGCACTGCACCTAAGGTTGCAGACCCTTGCCGCTCCCGTTCTGCGCGGCGAGGTCCTGCCCGAGCGCATTCCGGCAACCGGCCTGGTCATCCTGCGCGATGGCAAGCCGGGCGATCCGGAGGTGACCCTGTCGCCGCTGACCTATTTCTACGAGCACCGGGCAGAGTTGGAGGTGGTGATTCAGGCCGGGACCGGGCGCGATGCGCTGTTCGATGCGCTGACGGCGTCCATCGGGGCGACGCTGGCGGTTGACCGCACGCTGGGCGGTATCTGCGATTGGGTCGAGGCCGAAGCACCGGAGCCGGTCGATCTGCCCATCGAAGGTGCTGCGGCGTTGAAGGCTGCGGTCATCATCGTCGTGCTGAATTACGCCAGCCCCGACCCACTTACCTGATTTCCCACCAGAAAGGACACTGACATGGCACGTGCACAAGGGGCGCGGGCGCAGATGGCGCTTGCGTTCGAGACTGTCTACGGCACCCCACCGGGGTCTGGCTTTACCCAGATGCCCTTCATCACCTCGTCGCTGGCGGCCGAGCAGCCGCT
>JBBRKS010000318.1:0-2143 GCA_038231775.1 Rhodobacterales bacterium
CGTCACGCCAGAGCCTTCGGGCGGCGGCGCGTCAATCGCCACAACGGGAATTCCCGCTGCCACCGCGTCCATCACCGGGCGCGTCAGCGGGCCAGAGGCCAGTGATTGCAGCACGATGCCATCGACCTGCGTCTGGGCGACTGGCCCGAACAGCGCCACCTGCTTTTGCGGATCGCCTGCATCGGGCGCGGCCGTCTGCAAATGCACCCTCGGGTCAAGTGCGGCCACGGCCATTCCGCCATTGGCCATCTGCACAAAGGCGTCAGTCTTGGTTTCCCAATAGACAAATCCCAGTTCGATCTTGGCGTCCTGCGCCAAGGCAAACGGCACTTGGCCCAGCAGCGCCAAAGCGCTGCCACTGGCCAGAACCGCACGCCGATTCAGGCGTGGTCCGCGGAAATCTGTCATGGTTATCATCCTCCCCTTATTGTTCACCTCAGGACCTGCCGCCCCGAAGCCGTTTTTGCCGTTGCACCAACCCGTCAACCGAAACCGCACCCAGGATCACAGCGCCGGTCGCAAACTGCGCCCAAGTTGCGGGGATCTGGAAGTATACAAGGCCAATGGCTACGGCGGTCAGCAGCACCGCCCCCACCAGCGCGCCGAACACTGTCGCCTTGCCGCCTGCCAAGGGCGTGCCGCCAATCACCGCGCCCGCCACGGCAAACAGTTCAATCCCGCCACCCGATTGCGGATCGCCGACGGTAAAGAACGCCAGCGCCACAATCCCCGACACCCCCGCCATCAGCGCCGCCACCACAAAGCCCAGCGTCCGCGTCGCCTTGATCGGGATACCGGAAAACGCCGCCGCATCAGGGTTCGATCCGATCTGCCGGATGCGATAGCCAAAGGGGGTCTTGTGCATCACCAGCGCCAGGATCACCCCCACGACGAACATCAGCACCACCGAAAACGGCAAGCCAAACACGCGCCCGCCGCCCAAAACGCTGATGATCGGGTCAGACAGGGGCATCCCCGTCACCTGCGTGCCGTTCGAAAGCGCCAACGCCAGACCGCGCAACATCCAGCTCATCGCCAGCGTGCCGATCAGGGACGGGATGCCGATGATCTGACTGGTCAGCGCGTTCAACAGCCCGATCAGAACGGACACCGACAGCGCCAGCCCGATGGCCAGCGCTGGCGTCATTCCCGCGCGCATCAGCAGTGCTGCGACGATCCCGGTCAGCACATAATTGCCGCCCACCGACAGGTCGATTTCGTTCTGCGGGATCAGGAACACCAGCCCCATCGCGATAAGGGCCGCATAAACAGCACTTTGCAGCACGTTCACCATCTGCCCCGGTGCCAGAAAATTCGGGTGCGCCACGCCAACCACCACCAGCACCGCCACCAGCGCCAGCACGGCACTGGTCCAATCGGCCGAAAACAGACGCCGCAGGGTCAGCCGCTGTGCAGCGGCCAGATCGGTCGGGCGGGGGGTGTCGGTCATGGCATGGCTTTCTGCAAGGTGGCGTCACGCCGAGCCGCACGGTCAAAACTGTCGGTCAGGAACCGGGTCACCCGCGCCATGGTCTGCGGGTCTTCAAACTCGCCGCCGCCGTGGGTGCCGTCGGGCAGGATATCCAGATCAAGCCGTGAGGCGGTGCCGTGCGCCGCAACGGCAGCATGCAAGCGGCGCGATTGTGCCGCCGCGATGTAGGGGTCTTTTGCGCCGTGCATGATCAGCATGTCGGGCAAGGGCGCGGTGGGGGGCAGGTCACTCAGCCGCGCAATCGGACTAACCTTACGGGCAAGGCCCGGATTTTCCGCCACCCAAGCACCGATCAGACGGCTTTCGGGGCTGTCTGGCCCGTCATTTCGGCCGGTGGCGCGGGCGATGCCGGTGGCCGCAATTTCTTGGTCCATGGTCGGAAAATCGACCGGAGGGAACCATACTACACTCGCATCAAGCGCCGTCATCGGACCTGCTGCCAGTGCGATGCCAATGGACGCCGACAGGTGCCCGCCTGCTGAGGGGCCAAAGCTTGCCATCCGCTGTGCCGAGTAGCCAAACCGCCCAGCATTGGTGCGCAGAAAGGCGAAAGCTGCTTTCAGATCATCTAGGGTCTGTTGACGTTCATCTTGTTCCAATCACGGTTGCGGCGAGAGAGATAAAGGCGGTGAAGCTTTCGTCGGTTTTGCA
>JBBRKS010000319.1:0-1958 GCA_038231775.1 Rhodobacterales bacterium
TGGCCCGCAAGGGCATGCGTCAGGCCCGGGACACCCCGTTTCACGACCTCGATGCCAAGGCCATCGCCCAAGGGTCGGCAGCGTTCACAACAATCAAGGAGTGGTTTGATGCTCGATAGCCAAGCAGCGGGTTTTGCCGAACGGGTCTGGGAGGTTGCCTCTCAGCTTGGCAACAACGCCCCGAAAATCGCCGATGACATGATGGAGGCGGCCTTTCCGCTGACCTGTACGCAGGCGCGGCAGGAGGGTGCGATGCGGATGCTGCGCACCGGCATCATCACCGAGGTAAAGCGCATCCTGCGCAACCGGAGCGACATTCTGAGCCAGTCGGATTTCTCCGAAATCTGCGAGACCTTCACCCCGTTTGTCCAGGATCTGCGCTCGAAGTCCTACTTTGTGGAAAGCGCCGAAGAATACGTCGCGATCCCGGCCCTCATTGCGGAACCCGAGCTCCTCGACGATGCCCGTCGTTTCATGCGGCGCAAGGGCAAGGAATGCCTGGACGAAGCTGACCGACTGGATGCGCTCTACGTCGCGGTGACCGCCGACGGTTCTGGTGCCTTGAAGGCGCAGCATGAGGTGTCGGCATGACCGGCGCGCTGCCCATCATCACTGCCGATCAGCGGCTGGCCGAACCGCGTGGCATCAAGGGCTGCATCTTCGGGAAAAGTGGCATCGGCAAGACCAGCCTGCTGTGGTCGCTGAATGCCACGACGACACTGTTCATGGATCTCGAGGCGGGCGATCTCGCCATCGAGGGCTGGCAGGGCGACACGATCCGGCCGCGCACATGGATGGATTGCCGCGATTTCGCGGTGTTCATCGGGGGCCCGAACCCCAGTTTGCGCGACGATCAGGCCTACAGCCCCGCGCACCACGCCGCCGTTTGCCAGAAGTTCGGCGATCCCGCCGTGCTGGAACGCTACGAGACGCTGTTCGTGGACTCGATCACCGTTGCCGGGCGGCTGTGCTTTCAATGGTGCAAGGGCCAGCCCGAGGCGTTCTCGGAAAAAACCGGCAAGCCGGATGTCCGGGGTGCCTACGGCTTGCATGGCCGCGAAATGATCGCCTGGCTCACGCATCTGCAGCACACGCGCCGCAAGAACATCTGGTTCGTCGGTATTCTCGACGAGAAGCTTGATGACTTCAACCGCAAGGTGTTCTTGCCCCAGATCGATGGTGCCAAGACCGGGTTGGAGCTGCCCGGGATCGTCGATCAGGTGATCACCATGGCCGAGGTTGCCAATGCCGATGGCCAGGCCGCCCGCGCCTTTGTCTGTCAAACTCTGAACCCCTTCGGCTTTCCGGCCAAGGACCGCTCCGGGCGGCTCGATATGATCGAGGTGCCGCATCTGGGCCAACTGATGGCCAAGATCCACGGCCCGGTGCGCCCCGCGGCAGCGCGCCTGACCTATGCCGCCGCAGTGCAAGACCCGCCTGCAGAGGCTGCCGCAACCCCCACCCACGTCAACTGAAAGGAAAATTCCGATGACCGGACTCTGGAACGATTTCAACTCTGCGCACAGCAGTGGCACCGTCATCCCGAAGGGCACGCTCGCAAAGGTACGCCTGACCATCCGCCCCGGCGGCTTTGACGATGCGTCGCAGGGCTGGACCGGGGGCTACGCCAAACGCGGCGCCACCGGCGCTGTCTATCTTGATGCCGAATACACCGTGGTCGAGGGGCCATACGCCAAGCGCAAGATCTGGTCGCTGATCGGGCTTTACAGCCCCAAGGGCCCGGATTGGGGCAATGCCGGGCGCGGTCTGATCAAGGGCATCCTGAATTCGGCGCGCGGCATCGCCGACAAGGATAATTCGGCCCAAGCGCAGGCCCGCCGCCGGATCAGCGGCTTTGCCGAGTTGGACGGGATCGAATTCATCGCCCGGATGGACATCGGGTCCGACACCAATGGCGAGGACAAGAACGAGGTCCGATCTGCCGTCACGCCCAGCCA
>JBBRKS010000320.1:0-1644 GCA_038231775.1 Rhodobacterales bacterium
TGCCTCTTCGCCGTCATAGACCGCTATATAGTCCATCCCCATCGAATCCTTCTTCGGGGTGGGGGAGGTGTCAGGCAGGCCCATCGGATTGCGATAATAAAGGACGCGCTTTTCGCCTGCGGGCGCGGGTGCGGATGTTGCGGTGTTCACCTCGGCGGTGGCGGGATCAGGGCCTTTGGCGGCATCATCGAAACTGACATCCTGACTGGCCAGCACCGGCCGGTAGGCGCGGCCATCTGGTGTGGTCGCAGGCGTCGCCGAATAGGCCGCCTCATCCGGATGACGGTAATAGATGACCGCCCCTTTCGGGGCGATCTCGTTTCCAGTTTCAAGGTTGCTTGCAGCCATTGCTTCGGCGTTGCCACCGAAAAGCCGGGCCGCAGAGGTTCGGACCAGTCCGGGAATATCAGACGGTGCTAATCCCTGATCCCCTGCCCATATCCCCGCAAAACCCGCAGATCCGGCGATCAGCCCCACCACAAGGGTTTTGCCGAGAACGCTCATTTCTGCACGCCAAAGATCAATTCGCCCTGCACGGTTTCCGCTTCGCCCTGCACTTTGGCAGCAATCTGAAACCGCCAATTCCCGGCCATCGCCAGATCGACCTTGAACTGGTACTGACCGGGTATGTCTGTCGCCACCGCTTCAACCGGTGCCGTCATGCCCTCCATCCCTTCGGGCGCCATGTCGAGGCGGGTTGTGAAAATCACCGCGTCCGAGACAGGCGTATTGGTGCGCAGATCGGTCAGGCTGACCGCGATGGCAACACCCTCTCCGGAGTGCAGTTCGCTTTGAACAATTTTGAACGCGTAATCTTCCGGGGCGGCGCTCGCGCTGAAAGCTGCCGCCAGGATAAGAGCTGGCGCAAGCGCGAAGCTGCGCAAAGAGGCGATGGTGTTCATGGTAAGGTTTCCGACTGTCAAAGACGCGCAATCGCGCAGTTACGGCATGACATGGGTCAAGCCGCGCTTTCCGCCCGGCGCAAGGCCAAGCGGTTTCAGGGCGCACCTTGGCACCCTTGACAGTCAGATTTTGGGAGGTCTTCGCAAGCCGCTGCCTTCAACAGACGGCAGGTCAGCATGGGCCACAAAAGCGAACCGCACGATCTGCACGGCAGGCTGGAAGCCCAGCTTAGCTGACAGCCCCACCAAGCCCGTGGGAACGGACATGCAGGGCAAAGCCATGGGGCAGTCAGGCATTTTGGCGCAGCTTTGCGAGGTGCAGGGCGCGCCATCCGCCATTTTCATCATCGGCGACATTGCAGCCGCAACAGCAGCATTGGCCTCTTGCACCGGCGCAACGATCATCGTTGCCAGCGTCAGAACCAAACCCAAGATGCCAATCAGCTTACGCATGGTTCGGTATGTGCCCGTTCAGATGCAATCCGACAATACACAATTTGCGGAGCAACCTTTGCAGCCTAACCGGTCTCGGTCCCAACAGCCCATCCTCAGCCCTCGTCTTCCGGGTCGAACGCCAGCAGACGCAGCGCGTTAAGCGTCACGAGCACCGTGGCCCCTGTGTCGGCCAGAATGGCGATCCACAGGCCGGTCAAACCGAAAATCGTCGTCACCAGAAACACCGCCTTCAGGCCCAAGGCGATGGTCACGTTCTGCCGGATATTGCCCATCGCAGCCCGCGCCA